>JARKOL010000105.1 GCA_029975745.1 Myxococcota bacterium
GTCCAGGGTGGCTGGCCCAGGACCCCGGCTCTCGCCACCGAACGCCGTGGGGCGCAGCGGGCGGGTCGCCGCCGTCACGCCGGCGGCGGGAGAGCTGCCTCAAGCGGCAGCAGTCCAGGGCGGGCGGCAGAGAGCTGGGTCAGGCCCCAACAGTCCAGGCCGGCATGCCCGGTACCCCAGCCCTACGCGACCAGGCCCCGATAATATGGGGATGGGTCAGGGAAGTTCGGCGGACGGCGCCCGCACGTGCGCGCCGAATGAAACGGCCCGGCCCCCGATGCGATAGAGGAACGTCTTTGTCGGGGCGCACCATGGAGCGGATGCACGGACCCAGGGAACGGTTGGCAGGGGAGGGCACCGCCGTGCTCTCCGACCAGGAACTCCTGACGCTGGTACTGTCCCCCGGGACCCGCCAGGTGCCCGGGGATGTCCTGGCCACCCGGTTGCTGGACCACTGGGGCACCATCCGGCGGCTGCCGGGCCGGCGCCCCGCCGAACTCGCCACGCTTTCGGGGCTGGGCCATGCCAAGGCGTGCCGCCTGCTGGCCGCCCTGGAACTGGGGCGCCGCAGCATGGAACCCGACGCCGATTCCGGGCCCCTGGTCCAGCCCGCCGACGTCCACGAACGATTCCGCGCCCTGGCCCGCGAGGCCAACGAATCCTTCATTGCCGTGTCGGTCAACTCGCGCAACCGCGTTCGGGACTGGTGGGTGGTCGCCCGGGGCTGGGAGAGCGGCGTCAACCTGGTGCCCCGACAGGTCTTCCAGTTGTTGATGAAGGAGGGCGCCGGTCGCGTGATCTTCGTCCACAACCACCCGTCCGGGGACCCGACTCCCAGTCCCACCGACATCCGGTTCACCGCGCGACTGCTTGCCGCCGCACGCACGCTGGACATCCAGGTGTTGGACCACGTGATCGTCGCGTCCGGCGGGTTCGCCAGCCTGCGGGAGGCACCCGGCACGGGCCTTGAATTCGGCTGACCTCCGGGGTAGCATCCCGGCGCGGTCGATGGGCCGCGGCGTGGCTGCCGTTCCTGCCCGGAGGTTGCCGTGACGAAGGGAATCCTGGCTATCCTCAGCGCCCCTTCCGGCGTCGGCAAGACGACCATCATCCAGCGGGTGATGGCGGACGACCCGAACTGCGCGTTCGCCGTGTCCCACACGACCCGCACCCCCCGGAAGGGCGAGGTCGAGGGCCGGGACTACTACTTCGTCGATGACCAGGCATTCCAGCACCTGGTCGCGGCCGACGCCTTCGCCGAGTGGGCCCACGTCCACGGACACCGATACGGGACCTCGATGGCGGAAATCGAGCGTCTGGCCGGCGCCGGACATGACGTGATCTTCGAGGTCGATTTCCAGGGGGGCCGCGCCCTGATGCGCCGCTTCCCGGAGGCCGTCACCGTGTTCATCGTTCCGCCATCCCTGGGCGAGGTCCACCGGCGCCTGGTCGGACGCGGCACGGACGACGACGCCACCATCGCCCGCCGGATGCATCAGGCTCGAATCGAGATCGCCACGGCGGGCGAGTACCGCTACCTGGTGGTCAACGACGACCTGGACCGGGCCGTCACCGATGTCCAGGCCATTTTGCGGGCCGAACGGCTGCGCTCGATCCGGTTCCCCGAACGCATTCGGGGCCTGGTCGCCGAACCGACCTGACACCTGTTTTTCAAGGAGTTCCCCCATGAGTGATCGCCCCGTTCGCGTCCGCATCGCCCCAAGCCCCACTGGCGATCCCCACGTCGGGACCGCCTACGTCGGCCTGATCAACCTGGCCTTCGCTCGCAGGCACGAGGGCAGTTTCGTCCTGCGCATCGAGGACACCGACCAGGAGCGCTCGACCCGTGCCAGCGAACAGGCCATCTTCGACGCCCTGCGCTGGGTCGGCCTGTCCTGGGACGAAGGCCCCGACGTCGGCGGCCCGTTCGGTCCGTATCGCCAGTCGGAACGCACTGAAATCTACCGGGAACACGTGCGGCACCTGCTCGATTCCGGCGCCGCCTACCCCTGCTTCTGCGACGGCCCCACCCTGGAAGGCATCCGCAAGCGCCAGCGCGAGCTGAAGCGGAACAAGGGCTACGACGGAACCTGTCGGGCGATCCCGCCGGACGAGGCGCGGGCCCGGATGGCCGCCGGGGAACCGCACGTCATCCGACTGCGGGTGCCGGACGGCACCACGACCGTCCACGACGAGCTGCGCGGCGACGTCGTAATCGATCATGACCAGATCGACGATCAGGTGCTGCTGAAGACCGACGGCTTCCCGACGTACCACCTGGCGAACGTGGTGGATGACCACCTGATGGAAATCACCCACGTCATCCGCGCCGAGGAATGGATCAACTCGACTCCGAAGCACATCCTGCTGTACGCCGCGTTCGGCTGGGAGCCTCCGAAGTGGGTTCACCTGCCGCTTCTGAGGAACCATGACAAATCCAAGATATCGAAGCGCAAGAACCCGGTCAGCCTGCTGTACTACAAGCAGATCGGCATCCTTCCCGAGGCGATGCTGAACTTCCTGGCGCTGCTGGGCCATTCGATGCCCGACGAGCGCGAGGTGTTCGAACTGGACGAATTCGTCCGGGAGTTTTCGTTCCAGCGAATCAGCCTGGGCGGCCCCGTCTTCGACGTCGAGAAGCTGCTGTGGCTGAACGGCGTGCGGATTCGCGCCATGGACCCGCGGGTCCTGGCGGACCGGATCCGCGAAGCGATGGTTCCCGGCGACTGGCTGCAGCAGGTCGTGCCCCTGTTCCAGGAGCGCATGCGCGCGCTGGGCGAGTTCATGCCGCAGGCCGCGTTCTTCCGTCAGCCCGGCCTGGACGTGCCGGCGTCGGAGTTGATCGGCGCCATCAAGGGGGGCGGGGACCCCAAGATCCTGTCGAAGTGGCTGACCGAGGCCGGCGAGCGCCTGGACGCGCTTCGGGACTTCGAGCCCGCGCCGATCGAGGAGGCGTTGCGCGCCTGGTGCGAGCAGGCCGACGTCCCGACAGGCACCCTGTTCATGCTGCTGCGCCTGTCGCTGACCGGACGCAAGGCGACCCCGCCGCTGTTCGAGACGATGACCGTGCTGGGACGCGCCGCGTGCTCGCAGCGCCTGCGCACCGCGGCGGCCACGCTGAAGGCCGCCCCCGCACCGAAGCCCGCCCCGGCCGGCTAGGCTCCGTGCAGGAACAGAGCCTGACCCCGTCCCCTTCGCGTCGGATTCAGATCAACTGGCAGGTCGGAAAGAAGAACGGGATCTCGACCGCGGCGGTCTGGACCGCATCCGATCCGTGGACGGCGTTGCGGGACACGTCCTCGCCATAGCGGCCGCGGACGGTGTCGGGTCCGGCCTTCGTCGAATCCGTCGGCCCCATCAGTCCGCGCCACGACGCGACGGCGTCCTCGCCTTCCAGGGCCAGCACGACCACGGGCCCGGACGTCATGAACGCGACCAGCCCTTCGAAGAACGGCCGCTGCGCGTGAATCGCATAGAACGCCTGCGCCTGGGGAACCGTCAGTCGCACCATCCGCATGCCCAGAATTCGCAGACCCGACGCCTCGATCATCCCCACGATGCCGCCGACGTTGCCGTCGGCCACGGCATCCGGCTTGATGATGGCCAGCGTGCGCTCGATCGCCATGTTGCCTCCTTTCCGGCGGATTCAGCCCCGTCCGATTCGGCGCGCGAGTGTACGCCCAATCTCGGCCGGTGTCTCGGCAACCTCGATCCCGTGATCCCGCAGAACCGCGATCTTCTCCTCGGCCGTGCCCTGCCCTCCGGCGCTGATCGCGCCCGCGTGGCCCATGCGACGCCCGGGTGGGGCGGTGCGGCCGGCAATGAACGCGACGACCGGCTTGTCCATGTGGTCCCGGACGAAGGCCGCCGCCTTCTCCTCGGCGCCGCCCCCGATCTCGCCAATCAGCACGACCGCCGACGTGCCCGGGTCCTGCTGGAAGGCCGCCAGGACATCGACGAACGACGTGCCGTTGACCGGGTCGCCGCCAATGCCCACGCCGGTGCTCTGGCCGATTCCCAGGGCCGTCAACTGGGCCACCGCCTCGTAGGTCAGCGTGCCGGATCGCGACACCACGCCGACGTCGCCCGCCATGTGGATGTGACCGGGCATGATCCCGATCTTGCACTTCCCGGGGCTGATGACGCCGGGACAGTTGGGCCCGATCAACCGCACTCCCGCGCGATCCACGACCGGCCGGACGGCCATCATGTCCAGCACCGGCACGCCCTCGGTGATGCAGACCAGCAGCCGGATGCCGGCATCGA
Organism: Myxococcota bacterium; assembly: GCA_029975745.1. GTDB lineage: Bacteria > Myxococcota_A > UBA9042 > DTJE01 > DTJE01 > DUVQ01. The sequence continues at coordinate 4,267 of JARKOL010000105.1, forward strand.
CGGCCTCGAGCATCGCGTCCTTGGCGAACGGCGCGGGCACGAAGATCACCGAGGCGTCGGCCCCCGTCTCCGCGACCGCCTGGCGCACCGAATCGAACACCGGCACGTCATCGACCCGAGTGCCGCCCCGGCCAGGCGTCACGCCGCCGACGACCTTCGTTCCGTACGCGATCATCTGGCGGGCGTGGTACGTGCCCGCCGTTCCCGTGATTCCCTGGACCAGCACCCGGGTGTTCTCGTCAACAAAGATGGACATGGCTCACTCCCCCCGGCTCGCGGCCACGACCTTGCGTGCAGCCTCTTCCATGGTCTGGGCCGGTACGATCGCCAGGCCCGAACGCGCCAGGATCTCGCGCCCCTGTTCGACATTCGTCCCCTGCAACCGCACGACCAGCGGCACGTCCAGCGACACGTCGCGAGCCGCGGCGACCACGCCGTCCGCGATCACGTCGCAGTGCATGATCCCGCCGAAGATGTTGACCAGAATGGCCTTCGGTCGGTCCTTCAGGATGATCTGGAAAGCCGCCTTGACCTTGGCACGGTCCGCCGAACCGCCCACGTCCAGGAAGTTCGCGGGGCGCCCGCCGAAGTGCTGGACGATGTCCATCGTCGCCATGGCCAGGCCGGCGCCGTTGACCAGGTTGCCGATCTCGCCGTCCAGCTTGATGTAGGACAGTTCGGCCTGGGACGCCTCGACCTCCAGGGGCTCCTCCTCGTCGGTGTCGCGCAGGGCCACGATGTCCGGGTGCCGGTACAGCGCGTTGTCGTCGAAGTTCACCTTCGCATCCAGCGCCAGCAGTTCCCCGTCCTGGGTGACCACCAGCGGATTGATCTCCACCAGCGAGGCGTCCTTGGCGACGAACATCGCGTACAGGCCCTCCAGGAACACGCGCGCCCCCTTGGCCGAATCGCCGGTCAGCCCCAGCGCGGCCACCACGTTGCGGATGTGGAACGGCTGGATGCCGACCGTCGGATCGATGAACTCCTTCGCGATCTTCTCGGGGGTATGCTCGGCGACCTCCTCGATCTCCATGCCCCCCTCGGTCGAGGCCATCAGGACGATCCGCTGGGTCTCGCGGTCCAGCACCAGCCCCAGGTACAGCTCCCGGGCGATGGCCAGCCCCTCCTCGATCCAGACCCGGCGCACCCTTCGGCCCTCGGGGCCCGTCTGGGGCGTGACCAGATCGGACCCCAGCAGGGCGTCGGCCTTCTGGAACACCTCGTCCAGCGAGCGGCACACCTTGATCCCGCCGCCCTTGCCGCGTCCGCCCGCGTGGATCTGGGCCTTCACGACGAACACTGCGCCGCCCAGCTCCCGCGCCACCTCGCGCGCCTGCTCGGCGGTCGAGGCAAGCCCCCCGCGCGGCACCCGCACGCCGAACGCCGCCAGCACCCCCTTGGCCTGGTACTCGTGAATCTTCATGCTTCCCCCGGTGATTTCACTGCACGGATTCCACGGCGGCCGGCGCGACCGGAATCTCGGTCAACCAGCGCCTGGGCAATTCGGGATTCAAGGTCAGCAGCACGACCAGCGGGTCGCCACTGCCCTTGAAGAACACGTGCTGTCCGCGAGTCCGCAGGGTGCCCGTCCGCGTCAGCAGATCCCCCGGCTTCAGCCAGGCGTCCGTCATGCGGAAAGGGCGCTCCATGTCGGGCGCGGCGTGGATCTGGGCGAAGGCCTCGCGGATTCCGCCCCACCACTCGGTGACCCTGGATTCAAGCGCGCCGATGCGATCCTCGCCGGCGCGGCTGATCGCCCGGACCCCGTCCGCGGACGCGAACACCGCGGCCATTTCGCAGTCGGTGCCGCACCAGGGCGCCGTCGCCGGGTCCATGAAGAACAGCGCCGAGTGCCCGAACTCGTCCTCGCCGGCCGCCTCGGTGAAGGCCGGGAACCAGCGGGACCGGGCGTCCAGGAACCGGGGCCAGGCACGCTGGGACACCTGAACGACGCGCCGAACCGCCTCGGGCGTGCCGACGACAAGGTACGGATCGACCACCGCCAGCGACACCACGACCCCGTTCCGCGTCACATCATGACCGACCACCGCACCACTGGTCCACCGATAGGCGTCCTTGACCGGATGGAGTTGCCCGCCGGGACACATCACCACGGCCCCGGCCTCCTGGACATGCGCGAAGACGCAAGTCCCCTGAATTCCGGCCAGGTCCACCCCAAACAGGCTGCGAAGCCGCGTCAGGAAGTCCTCGACCCGCAACGTGAACGCCAGCCGAGGCAGGACCGCGGGCAGGCGATCGACCGCATCGAGCAGCCGTGACGCCGGAAAGACCCCAACGCTGGAGAGCTGGACCGGAAGCATCGCCGCGGCCGATTCCACCGCGGCCACCGTCGATCCCGGGGCAGGGGAGGAGGCTTCCACCGGAGCAGGTGCCGCTGCCTGGACACTGGGGACCTCGGAGGGTGCGAGCGCCTTTCGACCGGCACAACCACGTCCTCCGCAACCCGTCAGCAGGCTCGCCAGCGCCAGAACGACCAAGCAACCCGTGATGCGACGGTTCATCGAGCCTCCTGTCTTCCGGGGCGTCGCCGAGTGTCGGGCGCGTCGGAGCGAACCCGCACCAGGCGATCATTCAAAAGCACCGCAGTCCTGAAAGACGCGGCCGCCAGCAGGGCACCTGCGACCAGATCGACCACGTAATGGTAGCGCAGATAGACCGTCGCGAAGATCAGCGACGCTGCAAACGGCAACACCAGCCAGAACAACCGACGCATCCACTTCCACGTGGTGATCATCACCAGCACGGCCCCGGCGGTGTGGCCCGAGGGGAAGCAATCCACCTTGATCGTTTCCGCCGAGTCCAGCGCGTGCGCCAGCCACTCGCCAATGACGCCGCCCTTCAGTTCAACGGTGAACGGGAACAGGTCCGCGAACTCGGGCATCTGGGCCGCGTAGTACGGGGACCGGGCGGGCACCAGGAAGTACCCCATGAACGCCAGAAAGGCCGTGAGGGCGACGGCTCCGAGGTAGGCATTGAATCGAACGTGGTCTCGCCGAAACAACAGCACCAACCCGACCAGGAACAACGGGTAGTACGACGTGTAGGCGATCTGGAACCAGTCCACCGCGAGGGGGTGAATCCACCGCTCCATCCACAGGACCGGATCGACACCGAAGATGGCGCGATCGATGGCCTGCAAGTCCGCCTCGTACGAGACCGGATTGACGATTTCGGGAATGCGTCCCAGGCTGAGGAACAGGAACGGAACCAGGAAGACAAGGGCCGCCGCCCGGAACCCGTTGAACCACGTCGGCGACGCCTGGCGGCGCGCCAGGAACTCCAGCACCCCGAAATAGGCAACCGCCAGGAACGCCACGCGGACCAGCAGCGCGCGGGCCTCGGGAAGCTCCCCGCGGGCCATCCAGATCATGGCCACGAAGAACACCAGATACCCGGCCAGCGCGTAGTCCACGATCTGGTAGCGACGCACCTGGTCCGCACTCATCCGACGTCCTCGCGATAGGAAGCGATGATCGGGAATCGGCGACCGGGACCGAACGCCCGGGGCGTCACCTTCAGCGCCAACGGGGCCTGGCGGCGCTTGTACTCGCTGGATGCGATGGCGCGCAGCACCCAGTCCACGGTGGCGGCGGGATGTCCCTGGGCCACGATCCGACCGCCATCCAGACCGTCCTCGACGAACGCCTGGACGATGGCATCCAGCACGGGGTAGGGCGGCAGCGTATCCTCGTCGCGCTGGTCCGGCCGCAGTTCCGCCGACGGCGCGCGGCTCATCGTGTCCTCGGGAATGACCTGGTGCCGGCGGTTCAGTTCACGGGCCACCGCGTACACGCGATGCTTGGTCAGATCCCCGATGACCGCCAGGCCGCCGACCATGTCCCCGTACAGCGTCGCGTACCCCACGGCCAGCTCGGACTTGTTGCCGGTGTTCAGCACCAGCGCGCCGGAGTGGTTCGACCACGCCATCAGCAGGGCGCCACGGATCCGCGCCTGGAGGTTTTCCTCGGTCAGGCCCGCGGGCCGCCCGGCCATCGGCGCCGCCAACGCGGCCAGGTAGGCATCGAACACGCCCCCAATGGGGATCTCCAGGAAGCGGATGCCCAGCGCGCGCGCCAGATCCTCGGCCCCCTGGCGGGTCTGGGCGCTGGAGTAGACCGAGGGCATCGTGATTCCGGTCACCGCGTCGGGTCCCAGCGCCCGCACGGCCAGCGCGGCCACCACGGCCGAATCGATCCCTCCGGACAGCCCCACAACCACGCGTTCGAACCGGCCCTTGCGGCAGAAGTCTCGAAGCCCCAGGCCCAGCGCATCCACGATCCGGGCCGCCTCGTCGTCCGAATCGTCCTGGGAGGCGGGCAGGGACGGCGCAGCCGCGGAATCCAGGCCACAACCGCCCGTATCTGCTACGAAACAATCCTCGTCAAACCGCCGCCCCTGGCCCAGAAGCGTCCCCTCGGAGCCCCCGGGCCCGATGGCGAACGAACCGCCATCGAACACCAGCCCGTCATTGCCGCCCACCAGGTTCGCGTACACGACGGGCAGGCCGTGCCGCCGAACAATCTGCCGCGCCAGGGCCAGCCGGCGCTCGGGTTTCCCAAGTTCGAACGGGGAGGCCGAGATGTTGACCAGGACCCGGGCACCCAGCGCCACCGAGGCCGCCACGGGGTCCTGCCGATAGCCGCCGGACGCGTCGTCCCAGGCGTTCCAGATATCCTCGCAGATGGTCACGGCCACCGGCACGCCCTGGACCCGAACGACCGTGGGATCCACCGAGGGCTCGAAGTACCGAGCCTCGTCGAACACGTCGTACGTAGGCAGCAGCGCCTTGCGGTGAACGGCGACGATGCGGCCGCCGTCGATCACGGCCGCCGCGTTGAACAGTCGCTTGCCGGGACCGGGACCGGCGGGCTGGGCGAACCCGACAATCGCGGCGGGTCCATCGAACGACGGCGCCAGGGATTCCAGCGCCAAGACGTTCGACCGGATGAACGACTCGCGCTCCAGCAGGTCCATCGGGGGATAGCCGGTCGTCGCCAGTTCGGGAAACAGGACCAGCGAAGCACCGGCGGCGGCGGCCTGACGATACGCATCCCGGATGCGCGCCGCATTTCCATCCAAGTCGCCAACCGTCGTGTTGATCTGGGCAATGCCGATCTTCATGGCCGCGATTATAGGTGGGGGGCGGCCCCGGGGCAATGGCATCACGCCCTTCGATGTCCGATAAGAGTTATTATGTCAACTCGCATCCGTCCCGCGGGAATTCTGGCCGGAACGAACCGCCCGAAAGTCGCCCTGCCCACGCCGGATTCCGGAGGGTTCCCACCCCAACCATCGAGAACCTTGTCGCATTCCCGCCGGCATGCCTCCCGACTTCCTCCCCCCGTGCGCGAAGTCGTTCGACGCGAATTTTCCGTTTGCTTGGCCTGGCACCCGGGAACGTTCCATTCTCCGCGTGCGCAAAGCGCAACCTGGCATTCAACGGAGGTCATCCATGGAAGGCATCGTCGCGGTGGGTTCGATCCTGGTTGCCACGGGAGTCGGCCTGACGATTTCGATCGGTACCTTGCGGATGATCCTGAATGCGGGGTCCCGAGGCTGACCTCGGCTGGTCGCTAGTTCGGAAACGCCTTCCGCCAGCGGTCCGATTCCTTCCCCAGGTTCTTGCCCGTGATCGCCCGCAATGCCTCGAGGGCCCGCTCCTGGACCATGGGGCTCTTGTCGTCAAGCCGCTCGATCAGTTCGGGGATGGCGCTCTTCGGTTTCAGCTTCAGCAGCGCGCTGACCGCCCGCAGGCGCACGAAGGTGTCCTCGTCCCGACAGGCGGCCCGCAGCGGATCAACCGCACGCTTGTCCTTCAGGCTGCCCAGCGCCCAGGCCGCATTGGCGCGCGCGGCCTCGTAGGGGTCCTCGGCCATGGATCGCACCAGCACGTCCACCGCTTTCGGCGACTTCAGCACGATGAAGTCCTTGGCCGCGGACGCGCGAACATCAGGGTCCCTGTCCAGCAGCACCGCGTCGAACAGGACCTCCTCGGTCTCGGGCGAGGCATCCTTCAACAGGCCCAGCATCACGATGGCCTGGATTCGAACCTCGCGATTCGGGTGCCGCACGGCTCGGCGAAGGAACGGAAGGCGCGCGTCCTTCTCCTTCTTGATCACCCGAAACGCCTTCTCGGCGTCCCGCGCCCGGGACATCTGCGTGACGAACGTCTCTTCCTGCGGGTCCGACGGCACCTCGGCCGCACGCAGCAGCTTGTATTCGCGTTCGCGCGCCGCGGGATGCCAGTCCGAGGTCAGCGTGCGCACGGCATCCCGCTCGACGGCCGGCGCCTCGACAGCGGGCACCGCCTCGTCCCCGGCCTTCGCCACCTCCACCTCCGGCGCGGGCGACTCGACCGCCGCGGCCCCCGTCGAACCGGCCGGGGGCTGCTGGACCGTCCGGTATTCCTGCTTGCAGCCGGCCGAAAGCAGGACACAGCCCCACAGGACGACGCCCCAAGCCCCTGCCCTGCCCCAACGCGGCCATTCGATTTCGCGTTTCGTCATGCCCCCCTCCCGTATTGCGCGCACCCGGTTCGTTGTCCGGCACGGGGCATCGTACTACAATCCGTCCCAGCGTCGATGCGGGGAATTCCATGTCTTTCGGACCGAAGGAGCGCCTTCAGGCTATCGATCGATTGGCATCCGACCGCTTCGACCTGGTCGTGGTCGGCGGCGGCATCACCGGGGCCGGCATCTTCCGCGATGCCGTGCTTCGCGGCCTGAAGGTGGCCCTGGTCGAACGCGACGACTTCGCATTCGGCACGTCCTCGCGGTCCTCGAAACTGGTCCATGGCGGGTTGCGCTATCTCGAGCAGTACAACTTCGGCCTGGTGTACGAGAGCACCCAGGAGCGTGCGCGCCTGATGACCCTGGCCCGCCACGTCGTGCGGCCGTTGGGATTCGTCTTCCCGGTATGGGAGGGGTCGAAGCACGGCCTGTGGTTCATGCACATGGGCCTGTGCCTGTACGATATTCTGGGGTCGTTCAAGAACTACCGTCTGCACCGCAAGCTGGACTCCGCCCAGACCCTGGTCGAGGAGCCGATGCTTCGCAAGGACGGCCTGAAGGGCGCCCTGCACTACTACGATGCCATCACCGACGATGCACGCCTGACGATCGAGACGATCATCGATGGCCATCGCCAGGGCGGCCTGGCGCTCAGTCGCTGCGAGGCCCGCGAGGCGACCTTCGCGGACGGTCGCATCCGCGCCCTGCGGGTCTTCGACCGCATCAGCCAGACCGAGATCGACGTCCAGACCCAGGCGGTCGTCGCGGCCGCCGGCCCCTGGACCGAAAGCGTCCTGGGAGTCCTGGGCGTCGATGGGGGACCACGGCTTCGCCCGACCAAGGGAACCCATATCGTACTGCCGTTCTCGCTGCTGCCCTTGAAGCAGGCGGTGGCGGTCCCGCATCCGGCGGACGGACGCACGGTGTTCGCAATCCCGTGGCACGGCGCGACGGTCGTCGGAACCACGGACACCGACTACGAGGGGCCCTTCGACCAGGTGTTCGCCAGCGCCCAGGATGTCGAGTACCTGCTGCACGTCGTCCGGCACACGTTCCCCGGGTTCAAGGGGACCGCCACGGACCTGCTGGGGACCTGGGCCGGGCTGCGTCCGCTGCTGCTGGCCGCGGACGAGGGGCTGACCGAATCCCAGATTTCACGCGAGCACATCGTCACGACCGATGCCCGGGGCGTCGTGGCGATCGCCGGCGGCAAGCTGACCACCTATCGCCTGATGGCCATCGAGGCGGTCGAGGCGGCCATTCGCGTCATGGGGCGTCGCCGTGTCCCGAAGTCCACCACGGCCAAGCGCCCCCTGCCCTACTGCGCCGGCCTGTGCAACGAGGCCTCCGTGGAGGCGTCCACGAACCTGCTGATGCAGAACCGCTCGCTGCCCAGACCCGTCGCCAGCCGCCTGATTCACACGTACGGCGCCGAGGTGTCGCGGGTTCTTGCGCTGGCGGCCGACGACCCGTCCCTGCTGAAGCCCCTGGCCGCGCCCTGGCCGTTCCTGCGCGTCGAGATTGCCCACGCCGCGCTGAACGAGTCGGCCCTGACGTTGCAGGACGCACTGTGCCGACGGACGCCCGTCTTCTTCCTGGTCCCGGGTGCCGCCGGCGAGGCGGTCTATCGCGATGCCGCCGGAATCATGGGACGCGTGATGGGCTGGGACGCGGATCGCCAGCAGGCCGAGATCACCTCGATGATGGGCCTGGCGCGGTGCCATATGGCCTGCGTGCAGCCAGAAGCGCCTCCCGCGTGATCGGCCGGGCACGAACGGACCGTGCCGTCAGCTCGCGAATCCGCAACGGCCTTCGCGTGACGTCGTCCAGCACCATCCCGCCCAGATGCGGCAGCGACCAGTTCAGGACCGAGAACCGCGGGTCCAGGATCGATGTCGGCAGCACGGTCGGGGTCAGGTCGAATCGAACCCCGCCCATCGCCGCCATCGCGGCCATCGGAAGCGCGAAGGCGGCCTCCCACAGGCGGGGCCACGGCGTCGCGAGCACCACCTGGGAGGGACGGCAATCCAGCGTGGCCAGCCGCGACAGGAACGCCCGCATCCGGTCCAGG
>JARKOL010000107.1 GCA_029975745.1 Myxococcota bacterium
GCCCTGCCCTGCTTCCTCATGCCGCCCTCCCCGTTTCGCGAGTCCCAGCGGGGTCCCCGCGACCCCGCTCCGTGACCGCAGCAGGGCTCTGTTCCGGAGGAAGAGCAAGGGAAGAATCCGCATCACCCCAAGGGCTTGCGCCCGTCCGGTTGACGCACGCCGGGTCGGCCAGGATGCGCGTCAGCAAGGTGGTCGCCAGCACGTCCACCAGATCCTCGCGGGACGTGGTGGTCCCGGTGTCGTCGCGGACCCACCGGGGCGTGCGCCTCGGAAGCGTGCTGCTGGTGTTCCTGCTGCCGGCCATGATCACCACCTGTCCCGACGCGGCCCGCGCCGGGTCCACCAGTCCGACATGTCGCCGAAGGGCTTCCGCTGGCGCTCCCGCTCCAGGTCGTGCGAGCCCCGGTAGAACGGATCGATCCGCTTCTTCACGGGCCGCTGCGGTCGCGGCGGCGGGGCCGAAGGGGGTTCCGGCGTCACGGGCACGGCGGCCTCGGGCTTTCCGATCCTGTCGTCCAGCGGCAGTGCCGGCGCGGCGAGCGGCACGTGGACCGGCCCAACCGGCGCCTCCAGCCGCAGCCCGCCCATGACCAGGGAGTGCGCCGCGGCCAGCGCGTACACCAGCGTGTCCCAGACCTCGTTCCTACGCCCCTCCGTGACCTTCTTCCATTCGACGACCGCGTTCCCCTTCCGATCCCTCGTCCGCACCCGCCGCTCCGACGTGAGCTGCTCCAGGAAGTCCGGCACCGCGGCCACGATGCGATCCGGGATGTGGACGTACTTCGGGCCCGGGCTCGCGACGCGCAGGTACGCCGCCAGATCGTCCTTCGCGGCGATTGTGTGGACTAACCGATCCCCCGGCAAAGCCGGGGGGTTTCAAATGTGAGCCGCCCAAGGCGGCTTGGCCGTGGCCGCACGCGAGCGGCCCCGCGGGCCCCCAGAAGGTGGCTACTTCAACATCTCCAGTTGCTCCAGACGCCGATCTTCGACTTCCTGCTTCCTGATGTACTCTCGAATCACCTGCTCATCGCGGCCCACCGTCGACACGTAGTATCCCCGTGCCCAGAAGTGGTGGCCCACG
>JARKOL010000131.1 GCA_029975745.1 Myxococcota bacterium
GAGCACTTCGTCGAGAGCGGGGCCCAGGAGTTGATCAAGCACAAGATCGCGGAGGCGGGGCGGTACACCCTCCTGGGCCCGCTGCGGATCGCGTACGACCAGCGGATGCTCCAGTACTGGGCCGACGTGCCTGCGCTCGGCGACAACCGCGTGCGCGTCTCGGAACGGGTGATCCGGGAGTTCGGGGACGTCCTGCTGACCAGCGGGGCCTGGGGCACGATGCGCGTCGAGTTCGAGCCGTCCTACACCATCGGTCGCCGCGCCTACCCGTTCCGCATCGACGAATTCACGCCGTTCCAGGTGACCCGGCTGTCCCTGGAGGACTACTGCGCGAAGCGCGCCGAGTTCGAGACGCAGGACTGGATCGACCTGTTGATGCAGACGGTCGGGTTCAACCCGGCGAAGTTGTCCCAGCGGGTAAAGACCTTGCTGCTGCTGCGCCTGGTCCCGTTCGTCGAGCCGAACTACAACCTGGTCGAGCTGGGGCCTCGGCAGACCGGCAAGACCTACATGTACCGAAACACCAGCCAGCGAGCGTTCCTGGTGTCCAGCGGGAAGGCGACCGCGGCGACCCTCTTCCACAACGGCGCGACCAAGCGTGTCGGCGTGATCGGGCTGAAGGACGTCGTCGTGTTCGACGAGATCGCAAGCGAGCGGGAGGGTGCGCACAAGCTGGATGACGCGTCGGTGGACACCCTGAAGAACTACATGGCGCAGGGCTCGTACACGAAGGACGGGGTGGAGTTCACGTCCACGTGCTCGATCGTCCTGGGCGGCAACATCAACACGGATCTGGAGCGGCACCAGCCGTTGGACGGCTGCTACCGGCACCTGTTCCAGCCGCTGCCCCTGGAACTTCGTGACGACACGGCGTTCCTGGACCGCGTCCACGCCTACCTGCCCGGCTGGGAGCTGCCGGTCATCACGCCCGACAACTACGCGACCGGGTACGGCTTCATCACGGACTACCTGGCCGAAATCTTCCGGCTGCTTAGGCGGCGCAACTTCCAGACGCACGTCGTCGCCCGGGTCCGGTTCCCCGAGGGCATGTCCCAGCGCGCGCACGACGCGGTCCAGAAGACTGCGGCGGGCCTGCTGAAGCTGGTGTACCCCCACCGGAACCCCGAGGACGTCCGGCCGGACGAGTTGAAGTTCTGCCAGGACCTGGCGGTCGAGATGCGGCGGCGGGTGGCAGACCAAC
>JARKOL010000133.1 GCA_029975745.1 Myxococcota bacterium
CAGGGCGCCGGCGTGGCCGGCGCACTCCAGGGCCTGTCGGCGGGGCAGGGCCTTTCGGCGGGGGGCAGGGCCTTTCGGTGGGGGGCAGGGCCTCATCGTTGCGGAGGATCGTCCGGGAGGTTCCGGCTTGAATCCACCATCCCCCGACATCCTGTTCGTCACCAAGCCCCTGTGTCCGCCCTGGGATGATTCGGGCAAGTTGCTGCCCTACCTGATCGCCCGCCATCTGGACCCGCGGCGGCTTCAGGTCGAGGTCCCCGTGCCCCTGGGGCGACCGTCCGATCTGCCGGACGTCGCCTCGTGGCCGGTCTATGGGCGGGATTCCTCGTTCCAGGTGCCCCGTGCCGACAAGCTTCGCCTGCTGGGCGGCCTGCTGCGGCGACGGCTGCCCCCCGTGGTCCACTTCTTCTTCTCGCCCAACGCGGCCACCGCGATCGCCGCCCGCATCGTGCGCCTGCGGCATCCCGGATCGGCGTTCGTCCAGACCGTGATGAGCCTTCCCGCGGACGATCGGGCGTTGGCCGCCGGCGTGTTCGCGGACGTCGTGATTGCCTGGTCCGCGGTCGCGGCCGATCGCGTCCGGGCGGTCACCCGCGGTCGCGCCCGCCCGCCTCGCGTCGTGCATGTGCCTCCGGGCGTCGTGGCGCGGGACCCCTTGACCCGGGACCAGCGCCTGGAAGTGCGGCGTCGCTTCTCCCTGCCCGCGGACCGTCCCGTCATCCTGTACGCGGGCGACCTTGAGTTCTCGACGGCCGCCCCCACCCTGGCCGCCGCGATTCCCCAGGTTCTGGCTCGCACCGATGCCGCGTTCGTCCTGGCCTGCCGGCCCAAGACCGCGGCCGCGGCGACGGTGCTGGCCGGGCTGCGCCGGGATCTTTCGACCTTCGAGGCGTCGGGGCACGTCCAGTTCCTGGGCAATGTGCCTGCCTTCGCCGAACTGCTGGCCTGCGTCGATGCCCAGGTTCTGCCGGCGGACACCACCTACGCCAAGACGGACCTGCCGCTGGTCGTGCTGGAGGGGCTGTTTGCCGGGGTTCCGGCGATCGTGGGGCAGGGCACCCCGATGGACGAACTGGTCCATGCGGGTGCGGCCCTTGGGGTTCCCCCTTCGGATCCGGCGGCGTTGGCGGCGGCGCTGACCCGCCTGCTGGAGGGGCCCGCACTGGCGGACATGGCGCTTGCGGGGCGGGCCTTCGCGATGGCGCGGCACACCGCCCAGGCCATGGCCGCCGCCCATCAGGACATCTACCGGGAGCTGCTGCAACGTGACTGACACGACATCCAACGACCCCATCGATCGCCTGGACAACCGGTCCTACTACGACGTGATGGCCGGCGACTACGAGCGGGAACGCCATCACGGCTACCACCTGTTCCTGGACGAATCCGAGGTCGCCGCGGTGGCGGACCTGGTGCGGGGGCACGATGTCCTGGAGGTCGGGTGCGGTACGGGCCTGATCCTGCGGCGACTGGCCGATCTGGCGCGCTCGGCCCGGGGCGTCGATCTGTCCGAGGGGATGCTGGCAAAGGCGCGGGCGCGGGGGCTGGACGTGGTGCAGGCCGATGCGACGCACCTGCCGTTTCCGGATGCGACGTTCGATGTGGCGGTCAGTTTCAAGGTGATGGCGCACATCCAGGACATCCGGGGCGCCATGGCCGAGATGGCCCGCGTCGTCCGTCCGGGCGGGTACGTGGTGGCCGAATTCTATAACCGGCGCAGCATCCGGTCCTTGATCAAGGCGCTGAAGCGTCCCGACGCGATCGGGGGCGGGGTCCACGACACCGCCGTGTTCACCCGCTACGACACGGTGGCGGACGCGGTGGGCTACCTGCCGGCGGACCTGCGCGTCCAGCGGATCGTCGGGATCCGCACCGTGGTGCCGTTCGCGGCGGTCATGAAACTGCCCGTGGTCGGTTCCCTGCTGGCCTGGAAGGATCGCTGGGTGGGGCGGACGCCTCTGGGGCGACTGGGCGGCTTCCTGGTGGTGATTGCGCGCAAGGCGCCCTGCAACAAGGCTTCGCGATGAGTGAGACCCGGACATTCGACCCGGCGCCCCTGGTGGCCCGGGAACTGGGACTGCCGCAGGCCGGCGTCGCGGCGGTGCTGTCCCTGCTTGGCGATGGCAACACGGTGCCGTTCATCGCGCGCTACCGCAAGGAGGCGACCGGCTCGCTGGACGAGGTGGCGATTCGGGCGGTGGGCGAGCGTGCCGAAGTCCTGGTGGAACTGGACAAGCGACGCGGCGTCGTCCTGGAGTCGATCGCGACCCAGGGCAAGCTGACCCCCGAACTGCGCGCCGCGATCGAGGCCTGCGTTACGCGCGCCGAACTGGAGGACCTGTACCTGCCGTTTCGACCGAAGCGGCGGACTCGGGCCACGATGGCTCGGGAGCGGGGACTCGAGCCGCTGGCGCTGCGGATCCAGTCCCAGCCCCGCGATGGGGATCCCCTGGTCGAGGCGCGCGCGTTCGTGGCCCCGGATCGCGAGGTCCCGGACGTCGATGCCGCGCTGGCCGGAGCCCGGGACATCGTGGCCGAGGGAATCGCCGACCGGGCCGATGTCCGGGCGCTGATTCGCGAGGCGATGCGACGTGGGGGCGGGGTCACGTCGCAGGCGATCAAGGCCAGGACGAAGGAACCCACCAAGTTCGAGGCGTACTACGACTTCGCCGAGGCGGTCGCATCGATTCCCTCGCATCGGTACCTGGCGATCCGGCGTGGCGAACGCGAGGGCGTGCTGCGGGTCGGCATTCGTCTGGACGTGTCGTCGCTGATGCCTCGGGTGCGGGGGATGGCCGGGTACATGCCCCGATCCCCGTGGGCGGGCGAGCTGGCCCTGGCGGCCCAGGACGCCGTGGATCGACTGGTCCTGCCCAGCATCGAGACCGAGATCCACGCCGAACTGACGGCGCGCGCCGAACAGGATGCGGTCGAGGTGTTCGCCGAGAACCTGCGGGAACTGCTGATGGCGCCGCCGCTTGGCGGGCGTGCCGTGGTCGGGGTGGATCCGGGCATCCGCACGGGGTGCAAGTGCGCGGCGGTGGATGCCACCGGGCGTTTCCTGGGGCATGCCACGGTGTACCTGCACGAGCCGGCGGCGGCCCAGCGTGCCCAAAGCGAGTTCGCGGCGTTCCTGCAACGCCATCGTCCGTCGGCCGTGGCCGTCGGCAACGGGACGTTCGGTCGCGAGACCCTGGCGTTCGTTCGGGAAGTCCTGGCGGAAGCCGGCATCCCGGACGCGGTGGCCGTGTCGGTCAGCGAGTCCGGGGCCAGCGTCTATTCGGCCTCGGATGTGGCGCGTGCCGAATTCCCGGACCTGGACCTGACGATCCGGGGCGCGGTGTCCATTGCCCGGCGCCTGCAGGATCCCCTGGCCGAACTGGTCAAGGTGGATCCCAAGGCGATCGGCGTCGGCCAGTACCAGCACGACGTCACCGAATCCCTGTTGAAGCGGCGATTGGACGCGGTGGTCGAGTCCTGCGTCAACGCGGTGGGCGTGGACCTGAACACCGCCAGCGCGTCGTTGCTGGCCCACGTCGCGGGCATCGGACCCGCCATCGCCGGGAACATCGTGGCGGCGCGGGACGCCGAGGGCCCCTTCAGGACCCGACAGGATCTGCGAAAGGTCCGGAAGCTGGGGCCCAAGACCTTCGAGCAGGCGGCCGGGTTCCTGCGGATTCGGGATGGCGACGAGCCGCTGGACGCCTCGGCCGTTCACCCCGAGCGGTACGCGCTGGTTCGCCGCATCGCCCGCGATCTGGGGGTGTCGCTGTCGGCGCTGGTCGGCCGGGCCGAGACCGTGGCCCGGATCGAGGTGGCGCGCTACGTCGGCAGCGAGGTGGGCGAACCGACCTTGCGGGACATCGTCGCGGAACTGGGCCGGCCCGGTCGGGACCCCCGCGCCTCGTTCCAGGCCCCGGCGTTTCGCGAGGACGTCGCGACGCTGGACGACCTGCGCGTCGGCATGGAACTGGCGGGCGCGGTGACGAA
>JARKOL010000139.1 GCA_029975745.1 Myxococcota bacterium
CGCCACCAGCGGCGGCACGAGCGCCAAAGGCACGAGGGCCCGGATGCCGGTCAGCCACCGGGGTCCAAGGCGTCGCGCCGTCGCAGCCAGCCCGAAGAACAGCAAGGTCGTGACCAGGACAGCCGCCATGGTGCCCAGGTAGTCATGGCGGGTTGGCAGGCGCGTCTCGAAGATCGCGGCGTCGGTCGTCAGACGCGACCACCCCTCCAGGAACATCAGGTTGGCCAGGGAAAAGGCCAGCGTCAGGTCCGACAGGGCGTGACGTCTGGACGGGACTTCCGGAGTATGTACAGCCATCGATGCGACTCGTCCAGGCGTTCGGAATACAGGATGTCGAACCGGGACCGGACCGATGTCTCGAACGACTCGCGCGACACGTCGCGCAGGTCGTCGTCCCGAGCCGACCGGATCATACGAAATCCCGGGTCTTCCGGACACACAAATTCAATCACGGCGTATTCCGAGGCCAGCTGGGCCGTGAAGGCCACGATCTGGTCCATCGGGACTCGCTCGGTGACCCGCAGGTGGTGAACCAGCGCCAGCATCAGCACGGCGTCGAAGCGTCCCCGTGCCCGGTCCAGGAATCCCGTGCATTCCTGGTTGCACCAGCCGATCCCCGGGCTGGGACGGGCGACGTCCATGACCAGAGGCAGGAGGTCGGCGCCTTCCCGACGGGCCCGCTGCCACAGGGCCCCCACGACCACCGGATCGGAATCGACCGCCACGACCGACGCGCCATGATGCGCCGCCATCAGGCTGGCGTCCCCGGTGTTGCATCCCAGGTCCAGCACCCGGGTCGGTCGGTGTTCCGCCAGGAAGCGATCGACCAGTTCGTACTTTCGCTGCGTCGCCCTGGGACCCGCGACCGGGTGCTGCGGGTAGTCGATCCAGCGCGATGGCCGGACGGGGCGGGGGCGCACCCGGTGCAGGGCGCGGGCGGCGGACCGATGGAGCATCGACAGCACGAAAGCGGCTCGTTCGGGGTCGATCGCCGCGGGCGTCGGGGGAGGACGGTGCAGTCGCGCATGGCGATGCCCCATCCAGGTCGGCGTGGACACCAGGCCCAGGAACGGGGGCAACAGGCGACGGACGGGCCCGATCATCCGGTAGACGGCGTCCGGCTCCAGCCCGTCCCGGGCCTGCGCCAGGCTCTGGTGGCTCGGGATCTGGAGCGTGCGTTCGACCAGCAGCGGCAGCAGGAAGGTGCGGGAAAACTGCCCGAAGGCCGGCCACACCGAAAGTCCGGGCGCGGCGCGCACGAAGGACAGCAGATCGACGAACACCGGGTCCGGTCCCCGGAACAGGACGTTGTAGGGCGTGGCGTCCTTCATCTCGAAGCCCGCTCGGGCAGCCCCGGCCGCAAGGTCCAGCGTCAGGCGTCCCGCGGCGTGGAGCATCTCGGAGGGCCACTCGTAGGGGTACGAGGGAAAGGCGACCGGATCGTGCTCGAATGCCGGGGCGTCACAACCGGCCAGGCCGAGGGCCGCCGCGCCCCCCGGGAGCTCCCGCGTGCGCACCAGGGCGCCCCGGGCCTGCGCCTCGCGGGCCAGTTCCGTTTCCAGAAAGGCGCGCAACGTGCGGGCATCCTCGGGCGTGTGGGGGATCCGGATCAGGCGTTCCTGGTGCAGGAACAGGCGGCCCGCCGGATCCCGGAAGGAGGCCGGGACGGCACGCGCTGCGGACGCGGATGCCTCGACGTCGGCGCCATCGAAGCAGGACATTCAGGCCTCGTCAGGGGAGCCCGGTGTCGTGGACCCCTTCCCGGGACGGAAGATTCGGCGGAACAGCCGGACCACGAAGAACATGGACCCGAACAGGGCCCCCAGCAGCATCTGGAAGACCAGTTGGCCGACGCCCGGATTGACGTACCCGACCACTCCGAACCGCGCCAGCGTGCCCGAGTCCCCCATCGAGGCCGACGACTCGGGAAGCAGCGAGACCACTACGGCCAGCCCAAGGCACCACAGGAGGAAGACCCTGCCGCCCAGAATCCAGGGGACCCGTCGCATCGCCACCTCGCGGACCGAAGTCACGTTCCTGCCGTGCGCTTGAGGATCCCCAAGGCCGGAGGTCCTGTCAAGGGAATGCGTCCGTTACCGAGGCAGGCGGCCCTTGCCGGCCCCAAGGGCGTCGTCGGCCATCGCCAGGGCTCCCAGGACGCCGGCGCGGGCGCCGAGCGCGGGCGGTACGACGAACGAGCCCAGATCGCCCGCCAACGTCGGGTGCCGCAGGTAGCCCCCCAGCCTCAGCCGAAGCTGGGTGCGGACCCGATCCAGCAGTCCGGGCACCTCGGCGACGCCACCCCCCACGATCAGGCGGCGCGGCGACAGCGTCCACACGATCGAGGCCAGCGCGGCGCCCAGGTACTCGGCTTCCAGGTCCCAGACCTCGTCGCGATCGACCAGATCCTGGGCGGCTCGGCCCCACCGTGCGGCGATCGCGGTGCCCGACGCCAGACCCTCCAGGCAATCCCGGTGGTACGGGCAGCAGCCGGGGAAGGGGTCCCGAGCCCGGTCGCGCGGCACCGGAAGGTGGCCCATCTCGGGGTGCCCCATGCCGTGCAGGGGACGCCCATCGACCACGGCGCCACCGCCGATCCCGGTACCCACGGTCAGGTACACGAACGGATCAAAGCCGACCCCGGCGCCCCAGCGACCTTCACCCAACGCCGCCCCATTGACGTCCGTGTCGAACGCGACCGGCACGCCCAGGGCGCGCCCCAGAACCCCGGCCACGTCGGTGTCGGACCAGCCTGCCTTCGGCGTGGCCAGGATGTGCCCGTAGCGGGCCGACTCGGGGTCCAGCTCCACGGGACCGAAGCAGGCAATGCCCAGGGCCGCGATGGGGCCGTGGGTCGCCTGGGCCTGGCGGAGGAACGCCGCCACCTCGTCCAGCGTCTGTTCCGGCGTGGTCGTCGGGATCCGGGCCTCGGCCCGAAGGTCGTTCGGGCCGGTCCCCACCGCGCAGACGAACTTGGTTCCGCCCGCCTCGACACCGGCGAGCAGGAGGGGGGAGGAGCTCATGGCGCCATCCGGAGGCAGAAGGAGGGGACTAGCGGCAACCCTGGGCGATGTTGGAGGTCTGCTGGTTGCACACGAAGAAGCCCAGGCCGCAGCCCGTCAGGTATCGACCCGTCACGCCGCAGTTCGGCGTGCCGCCCACCCAGCCCTCGGTCGTCTCGCAGAAGTTGAGCGGGAAGTCGAAGAAGCGGCAGGCGCCGGTCCCGGTGTACTGCTGGGAAAGCTGGCCGTCGCAGTTGTAGTCGTACGAGCCGCAGTTGTTCGGCGTCGTGAACCACGCCGTGGCGCTGGGGCGGGCCCGCGCGTCCGTGTCGCAGCAGTCGCCGGGCTGCGTGCCGGTGTAGGGCGCGGTGGCCTGGCACAGGCACTGGGTGTCGCCCGCGATGCCGTAGCCGTCGCCGTCCTGATCCTTCAGGAAGACGGCGCATCCGGTGGCGTTCGGCGGGTCGATGACGCCGTCGCAATCGTTGTCCTTGCCGTCGCACACCTCGGGGGACGGCTGGCCGATCTGGATGCACCCGGGCTTGCCTCCGGTGCAGGTCGAGATCCCCTCGCTGCAGACACCGGGCAGGCCGGTGTTGCAGGGCAGACCGGCGCCGGGGTTGCCCTCGTCCACCTGGCCGTCGCAGTTGTTGTCCAGGCCGTCGCAGACCTCGGCGGTGGGCTGGACGGTCTGGACGCACTCCAGCAGGGCGTCCACGCAGTAGATCAGCCCGACGCCGCATGCGCCCAACTTGCCGGTGCGGCAGGGCTCGCCGCCGCCGGGGTTGCCGTTATCGATGACACCGTCGCAATCGTTGTCGATTCCGTCGCAGACCTCGGGCTGCGGCAGCAGGTTCGGCACGCAGGTCAGCGCGCCGTCGATGCAGGCCGTGGTGCCGGGCTTGCAGGGACCGGACAGTTCGCTCTGGCAGGACACGCCGCCGCCGGGATTGCCGTTGTCGATCGCGCCGTCGCAGTCGTTGTCCACGCCGTCGCACGCCTCGGCATCGGGCGCCCCCGGGACGCAGGTGTTCGGCACGCCGTCGGTGCAGAAGGGCAGCTCGCGATAGCAGGCGCCCGTGCCGCAGGTCAGGGTCTGGTCGATCGGAGCGTACACGCAGCCAGTCACCTCGCAGGTGCCCACGGTGCAGGGATCGCCGTCGTCGCAGACCACGGCCGGTCCGCTGACGCAGAACCCGTCCTGGCAGGTGTCGGGCGACGTACACAGGTCGCCGTCCGAGCACAGCGCGTCGTTCAGCACCGGGACCTCGACGCACTGTCCGTCCTCGCAGGCGAATGCGTGGCACTCGGCGGGAACGCCGAAATCGATGCAGTCGTCATCGACTTCGCATTCGTCCGGCACGGTCGTGTCCTCGGTCGTGTCGGACTCGGGAACGTCTTCGGGAGGCATGCCCTCGTCCTCGACGGGCGGCACGTCCTCGGGGGGAACACCTTCGTCCTCGACGGGCGGCAGATCCTGGGGCGGCAGGCCTTCGTCCTCGACGGGCGGCACGTCCTCGGGCGGCGTGCCGGGATCAACCGGCGGCGTTCCCGGATCGACCGGCGGCGCCCCGGGGTCCTCGACTGCGGTGTCCGGCCGTCCCTCGTCACCGGGGGTTCCCGGATCCGAGACGTCCTTCGGTGCGACCGTGTCCGGGCCGAAGGTGTCCAACTGGACGGGACCATCGTTCCCGCCGCAACCGAGTGCAAACACCGAGACCGTCAGAGCCAGAACCATCGAAGCTTGGCGCAGCATAGGGTGTTTCCTCCAGAAAGCACCCGCGAAGAATAACGGAAGCGTGCCCAAAATTGCCAGTTTTTTGCGGACACTCCCGGTGCGGCACTTCGGGAAGATTCGAAGTGGCGGCCGGGGTCGGTGTATCCTATGCCCGCACGAAGGCTCGAAGCCGCAGGGAGGCCGTTCATGAATCGCAGTGTTCTCGCCATGGTGGCCGCGGGTTGCCTGGTCCTGGCCTGGACGCCCCGCGGCCTGGTCGCGCGTCCGAATCCCCCGGTTCCCGCCGGATCGGCGGTCAATCTTCCGGCCACGGCATCCGACTCGCGGGACGTCATCCTGCTGCCGCCGGCCGCACGTGACGGACAGGCGTCCCTGGATCGGGTTCTTCAGGAGCGACGTTCGATTCGCGCGCTGGCGGCCACGTCCATTTCCGTCCCAACCCTGGCCAGGCTGCTCTGGGCCGCCCAGGGAAGGACCGACGATCAGGGGCGGCGGACCGTTCCCTCCGCTCGAGCCACCTACCCGATGGACGTGATTGCTGTCGTCGGGCGGGTGGATGGACTGGCGTCCGGAAGCTACCGCTACGACCCGGACCGCCACGCCCTGGTGCGCGTGGCGAACGGTCCCGACCTGGCCGCCTTTGCCGCCCAGGCGATCAAGCAGGACTGGGCAAAGGATGCGGCGGTCGCCTTCGTGATTACCGGCACCGCCGAACGGGCTCGCGCCAAGCTGGGCGATCGCGCGGACCGTTTCCTTGCCCTCGAGGCCGGCATGGCCGCCCAGAACCTGCTGCTGGCCGTCACGGCCCTGGAACTGGGGGCCACGTTCGTCGGCGGCTACGACACCGAGCGTGCCCCGGCGATGCTCGGGTTGTCCGCCGGCGAGGCGATCCACGCCGTGGTGCCCGTGGGTGTCCGGCGCTAGGCGCCCGAGCGGGCGCCCGGAGGACACGATCGTGAAGCTGCTGGTGGTCCTGGGGACGCGTCCCGAGGCGATCAAGCTGGCCCCGGTAATCCGGGAGGCCCGGCAGCGGGATGGCCTGCAAGTCCGGGTCTGTGCCACCGGACAGCACCGGGAGATGCTGGCTCCGGTGCTGGATCTGTTCGACCTGCGCCCCGACGATGATCTGGATCTGATGCGCGGTGCCCCCGAGCCCGCCGAGCTGGCCGCCAAGGTGCTATCGTCCCTGGCGGTCCTGCTGCGTTCGGAGCGGCCGGACCGCGTCATGGTCCACGGCGACACCACGACGGCCTGGAGCGCGGCGATGGCGGCCTTCCTTGCACGGGTCCCGGTGGCCCACGTCGAGGCCGGCCTGCGAACCGGCGATTCGATGCATCCATTCCCCGAGGAGGTCCATCGTCGGGTCATCGCCCAGATTGCCGATCTTCACCTGGCGCCGACCCGGACGGCCCGGGACCACCTGGTGCGCGAGGGCGTTTCACCCGACCGGATCGTCGTCACCGGCAATCCGGTCGTGGATGCGCTGCTCGCGGTCCAGGAGCGCATCGCCCTGGAGCCGCCGCCCGAGGTGGGCGCGATTGCGGCCTGGCATGCGGCGGTCGTGGGCGATGCGCCGATGATTCTGGTCACCGCCCATCGGCGCGAGCATTTCGGCCCGTGCTTGCAGCACATCTGCGCCGCGGTGGCCGAACTGGCCGCCGCCCTGCCGGACTGTCGGTTCGTCTTCCCGGTTCACTTGAATCCCAACGTTTGGGGGCCGGTCCATGCCGCGCTGGCGGGCCACCCTGGGGTCCGTCTGATCGACCCCCAACCCTACGCGGCGTTCGTCTGGCTGATGTCGCGGTGCCGGCTGGTACTGACCGACTCCGGCGGCATCCAGGAAGAGGCCCCGACGCTGGGGGTTCCGGTCGTACTGATGCGCCGGACGACCGAGCGACCGGAGGGCCTGGCTTCGGGCCTGGTGACGCTGGCTGGGACGGCCACCCAGCGCATTATCTCGGCGGCGCGCGAGCGCCTGGCATCCCCGCCGCCGCAACCCCTGATCCCCAACCCATACGGCGACGGGCACGCCGCCCGGCGCATCATCGACGCCCTCATGGCCCCGACCGGGACGCGGGCGGCCGGTTCGAGCGGTTGACCGAGGGCGTCGCCCCCCGGTATGCTCGGACCCGCCCAGGTTCCCTTTGGGCGCAACGGAGGTCCGCGATGATTCGATCCTGGCATCTTGGAATCCTGGTGGCCGCCCTGGCGCTGGCATGCGGGGACGGCAATGGCAACGGCACCGACCTGGGGGCCGACACCGCAGGCGACCCCGGCATTCCCGAGGATCTGCCGGTGGGCCCCGACACCCCCCTTGACACGACACCTGGAGATGCCGAGGAGGTGCCGGACACCCCCGAGCCCGGCGATGCGGCCGCCGATGCCGAGGACGTCGCCCAGGACGTGGCTCCGGACGCCGACGTGACGCCCCCGCTGCCCGAACTGGCGATCAAGCCCCCGCTGGCGACGCCGGCTGACCCCCTCGCCGGCACGGACCTGGAGAGTTGCGCGGTGTACCAGGCCGAGGCGTGCGTCGGCGGCAAGCAGATGGCCTGCAGGGTCTATGACACGACCACCGACGCCTTCGTCGAGCCGGACCCGATGCTGCGGCGCGTGCTGCTGCTGGAGCGGTGGCGCGACCTGTACAACAAGCCCGACGGCATGACGTCGGAGCGGAACTTCAAGAACCCGACGCTGCCCGGCACGCCCGAGGAGGTCTGGGCGAGCGACGAGAACTTCTCGTCCCACGAGGGCCTGGGCGACTCGGGCATCTGGACCGGCTGGACCGTGATCGGCGACATCCTGCGCTACTCCCAGACCGGCACGGAAGCCGACTACAAGCGCATGGAGGACGGCATCCGGACGCTGGTCACGATGTACGAAGTGACCGGCGTGCCCGGCTACTTCATCCGCTACTTCTTCCTGCTGCTGCCCGACGGCACGCCGAACGACCCGGCGCACGTGTTCCGCTACGAAGGCAGCCGACCGATCACGGCGCACACGCGCGACATCGACGAGGCCGCGCTGGACCTGCTGCCCGCGGTGTACCGCGACGGCATCGACATGGGCGACGGCACGTTCGTCAAGGGCCGCCCGATGTGGTACGGCCGGCCGTCGATCGACCAGAACACCGGCCCGATGAACGCGCTGCCGATGGCGTACGCGATGCTGAAGGACGAGGCCCTGAAGGACCGCATCGAGTACCATCTGACGTGCTACCTGAACCGGCTGAAGCGCATCGAGATCATCAACCTGGACCAGAACCCCGGCCTGCGCGACACGCTGATGCAGTTCTTCGGATCGGGCGGGCTGAACCTGGACCCCGACGACATGGACCTGACGAAGATCAAGAGCGTCGTCGGCTACGTCCAGCACCAGATCAACACGGCCAACGAGGCCACGTACGACCGCACCTGCCCGGCTGGCCCGCCACGCGAGAACTGGCGGACGATCGACGCCGCCGGCGACACGTTCATCCTGGACATGCTGGAACTGACCGGCGACATGGGCACCGGGCCGGACAACCGCGAGAACCAGATCGACCACTACTACTTCCCGAACATCCGCGGCGGCGACACGATCCACCTGCTGCACCTGGCGGCGATGGCCTACTGGTTCACGGGCGAGGAGCAGTACCGGGAGTTCTTCTTCCGCGACATCATCGAGGACCTCGACGGCATGCGCGTCATCGCCACGACCGGCGCCTACGACCAGTTGAAGTGGTGCAGCCACTTCTTCGGCGACCAGTTGACCTACGGGTCATGGTGGGTGCTGCTGGGCATGCTCGAGGACGGCGAACTGAAGACCGAACTGCAGAAGCAGTTCCACATGGAGATGTGGGACAAGCTGCTCAAGCAGAAGGGCAACGCCGACTTCTACCTGATGTACGCGGGGGAGGTGCCGGAGGACATGACCGACGGCGGTCGCGCGCAGGCCCTGGACTACGCCCTGCGCGAGCTGGCAACGATGGGCGGCAACGGCTTCGTCGAAGGCGAGCCGGTCCTGGACGACCCGCGGCGCGCCTACACGCTGACCGCGGACTTCGTGCTGGACCGCACACCCGGAATCGTGGCTGAGTGCCCGACCCAGGAGGAGATCGACATCTGCAACCAGGAGATCGAGTTCATGGGGACCAAGATCCCCGGCGCGAACACGATGGACTACATGCCCTGCGACGACGCGAACCCCTACATCTGCAAGCACGCGGACGGGAAGTGCAGCGAGGCGATGGCATCGGCCGCGCTGCCGGTCGGGCTGCGCCAGCACACCGACTGGCTGTGGCAACGCAACCCCTACGCCCTGATGAAGGGCGTTGGCCGCGAGGGTGGCACCCAGTACCCCGGCAACGACCTGTCCGAACCCTACTGGAACGCGCGCCGATACGGCTTCATCACCGAGGGCCAGGGCCAGGTGCTGGCGTGGGAGACGGTAGGTGACTGCGAGGCCGCCCCGGCGTCTCGCTGAAAGTCCCGGTCGCCCGAAATCAGGCCACGGTCTCTACCCGAATCACGTTGGTCGTGCCCCGCCGCGACAACGGCAGCCCCGCCAGGAAGACGACCCGATCCCCTGCCCGAAGCACGCCCTTGCGCGTGCAGGTGCTCAGCGTCTGGACCACGATGGCGTCCAGCGCCTCCTCGGGTCCCTCCAGCAGGAACGGGTAGACCCCCCAGTTCATCGCCAGTTGGTGGTACACCCGGTCGTCCTTCATGAACGCCAGGACCGGCATCGGCGGTCGCAGGCGCGAAAGCAGGCGCGCGGCGTGGCCCGTTTCGGTCAGGACGACGATGGCGGCCGCGTTGCACTGGTGCGCCACGGCCACCGCGTTGTAGGACAGGATCGTCGGCAGGTCGCCCCGCTTGATCTCGGGCGGCACGTCGCGCTGGCATTCGTCCAGGTGCTGGTTGGCCTCGACCTGGCGCACGATGGCGGCCATCGTTTCGACGACCTTGACCGGAAAGCGGCCGATCGCGGTCTCGCCCGACAGCATCACCGCCGAGGTCGAGTCGAAGACGGCGTTCGCCACGTCGCTGGCCTCGGCGCGGGTCGGCATCGGGCTTTCGATCATGGATTCCAGCATCTGCGTCGCGGTGATGACGGGGCGCGCGGCAAGGTAGCCCGTGCGGATCAACTGCTTCTGGGCGATCGGCACCCGCTCGATCGCCACCTCGACGCCCAGGTCGCCTCGGGCCACCATGATCCCGTCGGCGGCGGCCACGATCGCGTCGGAATTGGCCAGACCGATGGCGTTCTCGATCTTGGCGATGATCCGGGTGGCCGGGGCGCGCCCCGATTGGGTCCGGCAGCGGCGCACCAGCCGGCGGACCTCCTCGATGTCCGTGACCTCGCGCACGAACGACAGCGCCAGGTACTCGACCTCGCTCTCGACCGCCAGCGTGATGTCCCGGATGTCCTTTTCGGACAGGAAGGGGATCGGGTAGTCCACGTTGGGCAGCGTCAGGTGCGCCTTCGGCCGCAGCGATGCGGCGTTGCCCACGCGCACGGACACGGCGCCGGGCTCCCGTGCCACGACCTCGCCCGCCAGGCACCCATCCATCAGCAGGATGCGCTGGCCCGGCACGCACAGCCCGTCGATGTCCGGCAGATTCGTGTAGATGCGTCGGGGCTCGGGCGACACCAGCGTCTCGATGCCCTCGGGTGGGCGGGACTCGATCGTCAGCACGTCGCCCCCCGCGACCTCGATGGCCTGGGCGTATCCGTACACGCGGACCGCCGGGCCCTTGATGTCGGCCATGATGGCGACGGGGATGTCCAGGGCGGTGCGGGCCTCGCGAATCATCGCGATCAGTTCGTGCGCCGCCTCCGCGGTCGAGTGCGAGAAGTTCAGCCGGAACACGCTGACTCCGGCCTGGAGCAGGGCGTGGATCGTTTCCGGATTGCCCGAGGCCGGTCCCAGTGTCGCCACGATCTTGGTTCGCATGTCCATCCGGATCATCGCATCCTCCCGGTGAAACGGGGGCAGACCCCCCCGCCGGAGTATCCGCGCCTGGCCGGGCATGGTCAATGCGGTTTCGGACGGTTCTGGACGAATTGACCCGGATGCGAACCTGTCGCATCCTCTCGCTGCGATTTGGCCCGAGGCGCGGAGGTCGCCTCGGATGCCGCGATGTCCGGTTGCGCCGGCAGAGCTTCCGGTTCCGGAGGTTGGACGGTGACCCACGTTGGCGAGATCGCGGCCCTCGCGACGGCGCTCTGCTGGACCGTGTCGGCCGTGTCCTTCCAGTCGGCCTCGATGCGCATCGGGTCGCTGGTGGTCAACTGGCTCCGCCTGGTCTTCGCGCTGGTCTTCCTGACGGCACTGGGCCTGGTGACCCAGGGGCAGTGGCTGCCGACCCAGGCCCCCGCCGCCGCCTGGGGCTGGCTGGCCCTGTCGGGCCTGGTCGGCTTCGTGATCGGCGACCTGGCGTTGTTCCGGGCCTTCGTGCTGATTGGCGCCCGGCTGTCGATGCTGGTGATGTGCCTGGCGCCTCCCATGACCGCGATGCTGGGTTGGATCTTCCTGGGCGAGCAGCTGTCCCTGGTCCAGGTCTGCGGCATGTCGCTCACCATCGGCGGCGTGGCGTGGACGGTGCTGGAACGGGACGGCAAGGCGCCGGCTCCCGCTCCCCTGCCGCCCCGACCCGACCCGGGGCGGGCGGTCCTTCAAGGCCGCGCGGCCGGCGTGATCCTGGCTGCCGTCGGGGCTCTGGGGCAGGCGGGCGGCCTGATCCTCAGCAAGCAGGGCATGGTCGGACTGGAGGACCCGTTCGCCGCGACCCAGATCCGGGTGCTGGCCGGGATCGCGGGGTTCTCGGTATTGTTCTTCGCGGCGCGCTGGTGGCCTCGGGTGGTCGCGGCTCGGCGTGACGGTCGGGCCCTGGCGGCGACCACCGCCGGGTCGTTCTTCGGGCCGTTCCTGGGGGTTTCCCTGTCGCTGCTGGCCGTGCATCGGACCCAGGCCGGGGTCGCCGCGGCCCTGATGTCCATCGTGCCCGTGCTGATGATCCCGGTCGCCGCCGTGCTGTTCCGCGAGCGCGTCACCCCTCGGGCGATCCTCGGGACGATCCTGGCGGTCGCCGGGGTCATGGTGCTGTTCCGCTAGATCGCGCGCCTGCCCCGTCGGCGTCACGGTCGGGGGACATCGGAGGCGCAGCGAAATCCCACGTGCGAGTAGAATCGATGGGCGCCGTGCCAATCCCGGGCGTAGGTCCGTAGGCGGCGCGCGTATTCCCGGAACGATCCCCCTCGGACCGCGCGTTCGGGCGGACCACCCGGCAGGTCGCTGACCACCGCGTCGGCCGTCCATTCCGCGACATTGCCCGCCTGATCCAGGGTTCCGTACGGCCCGGCTCCTTCGGGAAACCGACCGACGGGCGCGTCGTACTCCCACCGATCCCGAATCCACAGATCCCGCGCCAGGCCTTCGCCCCAGTTCGCCCGGAAGACGCCGCCGGCATCCGGAGCGACGTTCCCCCAGGGGTAGAGGCGGCCATCGTCCCCGCGCGCCGCGCGCTCCCACTCGGCCTCGGTCGGCAGGCGACCGTCGGCCCAGGCACAGTAGGCCGTGGCCTGATGCCAGGTGACGCAGTTGATCGGGAAGTCGTCCCGATCCGGCTCGCCCCAGTTGCACTCGTCCCCGGCGACGGCCGGCGTGCAGGCATCGGCCTCGACGCAGCGGCGGTAGGCCGCCACCGTCACCTCGGTACGGTCCAGGAAGAACGCCGCGACCTCGACGAGTCGGGACGGCCGTTCGGCGGCGGCGCAGGCCCCGTCCAGCGCATCCTCGCAACCCATGCGGAAGCGGCCTCCCGGAATGATCAGTCGTCCCTCGGGGGCGTCGGTCGGAAGGTCGCTCCCCGCCGGGTTCGCGCCCACGGGGGTCTTCACCACGATCGGAGAACCCGCGACCGCGGCGGGCGACGTGGCGGACGGCTCCGGCGGGGTCGGGCCCGCCCCTCGGCAGCCGACACCCAGAGTCATCGCCACCAGCCATGCCACGCGAAGTCGCGGGCGCCGAACCTGAAGACCCATGGTCTGAACTCCGGCAAGACCTGCCCAGTGTAGGGGAGGCCGCCGCCGCCCGCCAGGGGGCGTTGGGGTGGGCGCGTCCGGGGTTCGGTCCGGCGGCTTGCGCGACCCGGGCCCCATGTCCAGAATCAGGAACCACAGGGCTCGGGGATTCCGGGCATGGAGGACGACATGGCCATCGATCGCCCGCGCATCCTGGTATTCGCCGGCAGCATCCGAAAGGGATCGTTCAACCGACGGCTGGCGATG
Organism: Myxococcota bacterium; assembly: GCA_029975745.1. Lineage (GTDB taxonomy): Bacteria > Myxococcota_A > UBA9042 > DTJE01 > DTJE01 > DUVQ01. The sequence goes on from JARKOL010000139.1 coordinate 13,015, forward strand.
CTGGCCGCGCGGCTGGCCCGGGAGGCCGATGCCCCGGTCACGCACCTGGACCTGGCCGACTTTCCGATGCCGATCTTCGACCAGGATCTCGAGGCTTCAGGAGGGCGGCCCGAGGCCGCGGACCGGCTGCGGGCGGCCTGGCTGGACCACGACGGCGTGCTGATCGCCTCGCCCGAGTACAACGGTTCGCTGGCGCCGCTGCTGAAGAACGCGATCGACTGGGTGTCCCGGGCGGTGCCCGGCGACGATCGTTCGCCGTACGCCGGCCGGGTCGTCGGGCTGATGTCCGCCTCGACCGGCGGGCTGGGCGGCACGCGCGCGCTGCCCCAGTTGCGGCTGGTGATGTCGCAGCTGGGGGCCCTGGTTCTGCCGCGCCAGGTCGGGGTCCCCCTGGCGGACGCGGTGTTTCCCGCCGATGACGGGCGGGCGACGGACCTTCGCATCGAGCGCCAGGTCGCGGCCCTGGTCGGCGACCTGATCCGCATGGCGCGCCTGGTGCGTGGCGGCTGAATTTCGGGGGGAGGGCCGAGACCTGGTCCGCGGCCGGCGTGGCGCCCGATCAGGCCTTGTTGGGGATCTCGAGGCCGAAGCCCTGGCGGCGGTCCGCGGACTTCAGACCGAATGCCAGCAGGATCGACACGGCACCCAGGCCGACCAGCATCAGGATCGGCAGCGTGTAGTCGTAGGTGGCCTGCTTGGCGTTGATGGCGTCCAGGCGGTCGGCATTCGCCAGATCCAGCACCTTGCCGATGGCCCAGAAGAAGAACCCCAGGCCCCAGTTCTGCAGCGTGAACATCGCGGCGTACGCCGTTCCCAGGCGACGCTCGGGGACGATCTTGGCGACCGAGGGCCACATCGCCGCGGGCACCAGCGAGAACGCGATCCCCAGGCACAGCAGCCCGGCGTAGCCCAGCCACACGTTGTGCATTACCGACAGCGACAGGTGCGCGAAGATCAGCAGTCCGCCACCCAGGATCATCAGTGTCGCGGCCCGGCCCCGGTTGTCGATCACCGCGGCGAACAGAGGCGTGAACAGGATGGTGCCCAGCGGGATCAGGCTGGCGATCTTCGGGCCGTTGGTCAGCCAGCTCCGGAAGTGGTCCATCCACGAGGCGCCGGGGGCCAGCGCGGGCAGTTCCGACGAGAAGCCGAACTTGTTGACCAGCAGGTCGGGGGCGTACTGCATGAAGGGGAAGACGGCCGAATAGAACGTCACGCACAGCAGCGCGATCATCACGAACGAGCGGTTGGTCGCCAGCGCCACGACGTCCGCCCACTTGAAGCGCTCGTCCTCGGCCTTGG
>JARKOL010000157.1 GCA_029975745.1 Myxococcota bacterium
AGATTGACTCCGACCAGGTCCCGGGCGTTGGCCTGGGTCAGCGCCGCCCCGACCGACAGCGCCGTCGATGCCGCCGCCGGGGAGCCGGTGCTGGACAAGCCGGGGCCCTCGTTGCCGTTGGACAGCACCACCAACATGTGCGGGTTCTCGACCGCGAAGCGCTCCAGGAAGCGCTCGATGTCGTTCTGCCCCTCGTGGGCGGACCCGATGCCATAACTCATGTTCGCGACCACGGGCACGCCGTGCTCCCTGCCCCACCGGGCGGCGAACTCCAGCGCGCGTTTCATGCTGCCCGTGACCGAGGCCCCCCCCGCCAGGGTGCTGTTGCCGATCTTCAGCGACAGGATCTGCGCGCCCGGGGCGATCCCGTCGTAGCCTTCCTCCCCGTGGACCTTGTGGCCCGCGGCGATGCCGGCCACATGGGTTCCGTGGCTGGCTGTGACCAGGTGGACCTCGATCTCGCACGAGCCGCCGTCACGGGATTCGACCTGGACCGACAGCGACACGCGCGGCAGGTCCCGCGCCGGGTCCCCGGCGAACAGCGTCACGAATTCGTGAGCGCGGTCGTAGGACCGGATCACCGGCTCCCTGGACACATCGCGATCCCCGTCGCGATCGACGACCACCCGCCAATCGCCATCGGCCCCGCGGAAGGCGACGAAGGCGAACGCCCCGTCGGTGCGCCCGTCCCGATCCAGGTCGGTCGTGCCGGCGCCCGCGAAGCGGGATTCCTCGAGGGCCCCCAGGCAGACCGCCGCCTCCGCGGGCAGCCCCTCGATCTGCTGGACGCCCCGCACCCAGACATCCCCGGCGCGCCAGATCGGCTTTCCGTCCGCATCGTCGCCCCGCGTCGCGGGCTCGCAGCGAACCACGGACTCCCCGGTGAAGTCGCGGGCCGCAACCACCTTGACCTGCCCCATCGTCGTCGTTGCCAGCCCCGGAACGCCCATATCAACGCCGGTGTCCAGCACCGCGATGACCACGCCTCGACCATCATGAAGGGGATTC
>JARKOL010000163.1 GCA_029975745.1 Myxococcota bacterium
CAACCGAGCAGTTCGACCCCAACGTCCGCCCGATGTGGCCCAGCGACAACTCGTGGGAGTTCTATGCCCAGCGACTCCTCTTCGCGCTTCATGGATGTTCGTTGCTCATGCTGGACGACCCGATGGGACAGTACCTGACGCCCTGGAAGCTGGTTGCCGAAGGGTTCGTGGGCAACCGGCGGTCGATGACCGCGGACGGGGACGGCAGCGTGTTCGTCGCGGCGGGGCCGGCGCTGTGCCCGTCGGGTTCGACATGCATCCCGGAAGAGACGCCGCCCGCGACCCAGATCGCGGTCGTCAACGGCACGCCCGCCTTCCCGAACGCGCGGATTGCCGGACTGGCCAACCCCACGATGGTGGTGGCCGCGAACGGCCGGCTGCTGGTGTCCAGCGGTGCCGACATCGCCATCGTGCCGCTGAATCGGCGCGACCCACTGGACGCCCGGATCGGGGCCATCACGATGCCCTGGACGGGCAGTCTTTCGGGCCATGGCAGCTTCGTGAAGCTGAATGGGGCCCTGGGGTCGTCGCCGGTACACCACGCGGTCTGGATGGGCGGCATCCGGCTGGCGCTGGCCCAGGTGCGGCCCGGGGAACTGCGATTCACCATTCCGAGTTTCGATTTCGGTTGGGAGCGCGCCGCTCCCTACCTGGCCGATCTGGGCCGCGGCGTCCGGATGACGCTGCCCGAGGGCGAGGTCACGGTGCGCGTCGGTCCGGACACGCGGGGTATCGGCTTCGTCCAGACGCCCCAGCCGGGGCACTACAAGCCCGTGTACTACAACCAGATGAACGGCAGCGGTTCGTGCTACCCCGTCGGGGGAACCGGGCCTGGTGCCGACGCGCCGTGGCTGGAGGTGGCGACGGGCGAGTGGGTCTATTGGCCCGCGCCCGGCAACGCGCCCGAGTACGGTCCGTGGGGGTCTTCGCAGGCATGGTCCGTGACCTCGAACGACGGCCTGTTCTCGCCGTGGGTGGCGGCGAACGACGGCCCCTGGCTGGCCTACCGCTTCCCGACTCCCGGCCAGTACACGTTCCGGATGGAGCAGGGCGAGGAAGCGCTGGACTGCCGGATCCGGGTCACCCCCGGGGGGGCCCCCAACTACCGGACGGACATCACCGTAGACCCGGCGGTGGGGGGGACGTTCTTCAGCAACGGCCTGCGCATGCGGATCCCGCCGGGGGCGCTGCCCGGAACCGAGCCCTACACGCTGCGCCTGACGACGACGAACGACCCTGCGCCCGCGTCCGACGCCCCGGCGCCCGGCGACCCGCCGCAGCGTCATCGCCACTGGTTCAACTTCGCGCCCCAGCCGGACCGGCTGTCGGGCACGCTGCGCTTCGGGGTCCCCGACGGCGGCGGAGGCGACGACCTGCCGCGCCCCGCGTTCTTCGACAACGGCGCCGCCGACGGCGTCCCGGAGGCCTGGCGGATGTCGGCCTACGTGCCGATCGCGTTCGATCACGACGGGGCCGGCGGCTACGTGGATCTGGTGCTGCCGGCGGGCGAATACAACGCGCCGGGCATCCGGGACGAGGCTGCTTCCATCGCGCGCGCCGCGACACGTCCCGTCCTGGGGCCGCGCGTGCTGGAATCGGTGGTCGATGCCGGGGTCTGGCTGGGCAATCAGGTGAACGACATCGGCGCGAACCTGTGGTGGAAGGTCGGCCTTCCGAACGAGAAGATCGCCGACGAGCACTTCACCGTCCTGTACAACACGCGCGCCGGCATGACGGAAGATCGCGCGCTGGCCGTCCACGAGGGACTCACCATGGCGCACACGCGCTTCCGGACCTGGGGCTACGAGGTGCCGGGCCACGTGATCGTCACGCTGGACAGGGACCTGGCCGAGGAGGGCAGCGCGTCGGGGCTGGGTCGCCTGGGCCACTGGAACGCGTCGGTGGCCGGCTGGCTGGCGTTCGACGACCTGACCTCGGTGTCGGCGCACGAGCTGTTCCACATCATCCAGTACGAGAACATGTCCTACGCGGCGCGCGCCCTGAAGTCCCAGTGGAAGTGGTTCATGGAGGGCTCGGCGGTCTGGGCCGAGATGATCACGTTCCCCGAGTCGAACTCGGCGAAGGACTACACGAAGGCGGGGTCGGACTTCGTGCATCTGGGCCTGGACGGCCTGGGCGCGGCGTCCGACAACCAGGCGTACGCCTCGGCCGCGCTGATCGACTACCTGGAGAAGCAGCACGAAGGCGCCGTGCTTCAGATCCTGCAAGCGGTCGGCGTCCTGACCGCGCCCGACGACGCGCTGCGTACCGTGGTCGGCGACGTGCCGGCGTTCCTGGAAGGCTTCGCGCTGGCGTATTTCGGCGGCCAGGAAGCACCGTACAACGGATGGGACCTGTCCAAGGCGTTCCTGCCGCCGCGCGTCCTTGCGGCCCCATCGACGACGCTGATCAACCGGGGCATGCCAGCCGAGAGCATCGTGGCGGTGCATGCCGCGACCGACCCGGGGACGACGCCGCCGGCCTCCTTTGCCGACGCCACCGGCAGCGTGCTGCGCGCATCGCACATGAGCGAGTTCCAGCGGACGCTCCTGCTGGACGGCTCCGGAAAGGTGAAGGAACGGCTGGACGGCAAGTCGATGCCCCAGGGGATCGCGCTGGCGAAGGCCCAGACGTTCACGCCGGCGAACCGGTTGACCGTCGTGCATATCAACGGCGAACCGGCGGGCAGCTTCGCGCGGAATCCGTCCGTGGTGTTCGAGGTGCCGACCCTGGACCAGGTGACGCCGGCCACGTTCCATTACGCCAGCGCGGTCGATCTGACGGCGACGGGCGGCGGGTTTGGCGACGGCGCGGCCAAGGGCAGCCTGGTGGTGTTCTACCAGGAGCACGCGACCAGCCAGTGGTCCGATGCGTCGGTCACGGCCCGGCTGCCCGCCAATTCGGTGACGCCGATGGACGTGCCGGTCCTGGTGCGCCACAAGGCGGGCGTGGACAGCAACGTGCGGACGGTCACGGCGACGGGGAATTGAGGCGACGAACTGAATACAGAACCTTCTTCAGGATCAGGAACCCGCCGACCAGCAGCACCATGAACGCGATGGCCAGCCAGTCGAAGTACTTGTCGATGAAACGCTTCATGGGCGGACCGAAGGCCCAAAGCAGGCCGGCGACCAGGAAGAAGCGCATGCTGCGTCCGATCAGCGACCCCAGGGCCAGCGTCCAGATGTTGACGTCGAAATAGCCCGCGGCGATCGTGAACACCTTGTAGGGGATCGGGGTGAACGCGGCGGTGAAGACCGCCATGAAGGCGTTGTCGTCGTACAGGGCCTTGACCTTCAGGAAGACCGAGCCCTGGGTGGCGGCCATGTGATCGGCGGCGTAACGGTAGAAGTCGAATCCCGACAGGGTGACCAGTTCGGCGCCCTCGCCGGACACGCCGTACCATGCCGAGGGGCCGACGATCCAGGCGATGATCGAGTTCACGGGGCCGAAGAACTCGTGGCCCAGATACCAGCCGAACATGCCGCCGGTGACCGATCCCAGCGCGCAGATCGCGGCATAGAAGAACGCCTTGCTGCGGCGCCCCAGCACCAGGGCGATCAGCAGGACGTCGGGGGGGACCGGGAAGAACGACGACTCGGTGAAGGCCAGCAGGAACAAGGCCATGGCGCCATAGGGCGTGTCGGCCCAGTGCAGCACCCAGTCGTACAGGCGGCGCATCCAGACCATCGGAAGGCGGTACCAGGGCACTGCCGCCTGCGGGGTTCCATGTTGTTCGGCCATCATTCCTCCTTGGATTGCCGGTTGAACGGCGCCGGGCGGCCCCTACGGCCGCACGAACACCGCGTTCGAGTAGATGTAGGGGTAGTCGCGATCGGCCAGCGACTCGACCCGGGGCAGCACGGGCACCAGGTGGCGCGGGGTGACCCAGACCTCGACGCGGAACACGCCGGGCTCCGTGACGGGCCATGCGAAGGTGCGCCCCTGGCCCTCGGCCTGCAGGACGACCTCGGAGCCTTCCGCCGTCGCGCGGATCAGCTTCGTCACGATGCGGGCGGAGGCGGGGTCGTCCGCGGTGCCGCCGAATCCCCAGGCCGGCTCGACCAGGGTGGGCGCCCGGAAGTACAGCGTCACGTCCTGGGCCCCGCGGATTTCGCGTCCCATCTCGACGGGCTCGTCGTCGGCGACCGCGAAGAAGTCGAATCCCAGGGGCATGCCGACCAGATCGAAGGACGTGAACGAACGGCCGGTGCCGGTGGCCTTGCGCATGGCATCGGGCAGCACCGCGGGCGTTTCGGCGGCAATCGCGGCGTCATCCACCAGGACGTGGTTGGCCATCCAGCGGAAACTGCGGGCATAGCCGTCCATCTGGTAGCCGTCGGACAGGATCGCCGGGCCTCCCACGAACAGCAGGCGTGCCAGGTGCGGGTACTCGTCCGGGTCCGCGAAGCACCAGTCCTCGCTGCAGATGGCCGCGGGGATCTGGACGTTGCGGTGGATGTCGGTGGCGCCGAAGGCCGTCAGGCGGATGTGGGGCACCGAGGCGTCGAACTTCAGCGTGTCGTTGGCGATCGGCTTCAGGAAGGGCAGGATGGACAGGTCGGGGTTGGCCGAGGCGTCCGGGGTGCCCATGAACCGATCCAGCATGTACAGGTCGTCGATGTTGCCCGTCAGCGCCTGCATCAAGGCGGGGTGGAAGTTGAAGATCTCGATGCCGTCCAGGGGCAGGGCGATGATGCGCTCGACGGACAGGTCGCTCTGCTCGGGATGGCAGACGAAGGCGAATCCGTCCTGCTCGTGAACGGCGGCGATGTGGGCCTGCGCGGCCTCCAGGGGGACCGAGTCGGCGACGTTCTGGTTGAAGATCAGCTCCGGAAACGGCAGGTTCTGGGGCGGGTTCAGTCCGGCCAGGCCCACGGGCATCTGCTTGCTGCCCTCGGTTCCCGCGAAGAAGTAGGCGTGCTCGACCAGACTGCCGGGCGGGCAGGTAATCCGGTTGGCGAAGGGCCGATCCTGGTCGTCGAAGATCATCTGATCGCCGCGGTCCGCCATGTGCTGGACCAGATCCTCGAAGGTCTGGTCCCGGGCGTTGCCGGGGTGGTCGGTCAGCATCATGAAGGAAACGCCGGACTTGCAGGGCGCCTCGCGCAGCTCGTCCTGGCAGGCGTCGTAGTAGGCGACGTCGGGCTTGTCGGCATCGGGGCCGTCCCAGCAGCCGTCGTGGGAATACCGCGAGTGCAGGTGGACGATGCCTCGCAACACCGTGTAGCCGCGGTTCTCGGGCCCGAAGGGGATGGGAGGCGTGACGACTTCCCAGCCGGCGTCGGCGGCCACGTCCGGCGGGACATCCTCGACGGGCGGGGTGTCGGGGGTCCCGGGGTCGGCGGGCGCGTCCGGGTCCGGTGGGGTGTCCTGGGCGGACCCCGGGTCCTCTGGAAGGCCGGGGTCGTTGGCGGCATCGGTGCCGTTGTCCGTTCCGGGAATGTCGGGGGTCGCGCCCGGGTCGGTGGCGCCGCCGTCGGAGCCACCGCAGGCCACCAGCGCCAGTGTCGCAACCAGCAGGCCGCAGGACAGGATTTGTCGGGACATCGCAATCCCCCTGGGAAATTCCGGGCGTGAGTATGCTGGAAAGGGGCGTGCGGTTCAAGCGTCCGACGCGGGTTGCCTCCATGGACTGCTTCGATTGACACAATGGCCCTTGGCGCAGGCTGGCGCCTGCGCACTCCAAGGCCTTCGGCTGGTGACGCGCAGCGTCCGTGGAGTGCTGTGGCCACGCCACAGCCCTTGCCCTGGCGCCGGGATCCTGCGCGCATTCACGCGTGGAACACCGCCGTGATCGTGGTAGATTTCACCATTCCCTAGCGGGGGTTGACGGTGCGTGCGATCCGCGTTCGGCCCCGGTCATCGGCTTGGATTGCCCTGGTGGGGTGTTGCGTGTCCCTGGCTGCCGTGGCGTGTGGGGGCGACTCCGGTGCCACGACGGGCGATCCGTGCGATTTCGAGGGACTTCAGGCGCAGCCGGTCCGGCCACTGGAGGATAGGGCGTACGCCTTTGCGGTGGGGGCCTTCACGCTGGCGCGCAACGCGGCGGGCGGCCTGGTCGTGACGCACGCCGACGCGCCGGGACGCGCACTGTTCGAACTGGCTCATGCCGAGGCCGTCCAGGTCCTGCGGGCCCGGTTCACCGCCCAGGAACACCAGGGCACGTTCGATGTCCACGAGGTCATCGAGGCGACCTGCCCGCTGGGCGTCGAGGCGACTGCCCGAACCGACGGCGCGAACCTGTGGCTGGAGGGGCACTTTCCGGACGGCGGCGCGTGCGCGGGCCTGTCCTGGCAGGTGCGGGCCTGCCAGCCCATGGCGCATCATCTGTCGCTGGGAATCCGGGTTCCGGACGCCCCGTCGGACGTCGCCGTGCGATTCCAGGCGGCATCCGAATCCGGTGAACGGGTCTTCGGCCTTGGCGAACAGTTTCCCCGGGACACCCTGGACCACAAGGGCGCGTCGTGCCTGTCCTGGTCCAGGAGCAGGGCATCGGGCGGGGCGAGCCGAACATCGCGGCCGTCATGGAGGTGCTGTCCCCGGGATCGTCCGGGGACGAAACGACGACCCATCACCCGGTGCCGCACGTGCTGACCAGCCGGAATCGGTCCTTCCTGCTGGAGAACACCGAGTACGCCGTGTTCGACATGACGCGCCCGGACGCCATCGACGTGCGGGTCCATTCGGCGGACGCGCGCATTCGCGTGCTGCACGGCGAGAGTCCCCTGGAACTGATCGAGCGGTTGACCGAGTTCACCGGGCGGATGCGGCCCCCGCCCGCATGGCTGGATGAAGGGGCGATTGTCGCCATCGCGCGACCTCCCCAGGAAGCGCCCGAGATCGTGGACCGGCTGGTGGCCGCCGGTGCCCCGCTGGCGGCGGTGTGGACCCAGACATGGTGCGGTACGGCGCGGACGGTGCTGGGCGAGCAGGTGCTGTGGAACTGGGTGGCGCGTCCGGGCTGGGATGACTACGTCGCCGCGCTGGCCCAGCGAGGCACCCGCCCGTTGTGCTACGTGAATCCGATGTTTCGCGATCTGCCGCCCGAGGCGCCGGACACCACGCGCAATCTGTTCCGCGAGGCCACGGAAGGGGGCTTCGTGGTGCGCACGGACGACGGCAAGCCGTACCTGTTGAAGCAGGGCGTGTTCGACGTCGCGCTGCTGGACCTGTCGAATCCGGCGGCCCGGGAGTGGATGCGGGACGTCCTGGTGGTCGAGATGCTCGGGGCGGGATGCCAGGGGTGGATGGCGGACTTCGCCGAGGCGCTGCCGTTCGACGGGGTGCTGGCCTCGGGCGAGGATGCGGCCGCCTGGCACAACCGCTACCCGGTCGAGTGGGCGCGCCTGAACCACCAGGCGCTCGAGGCCGCCGGCGCACTGGACCGGACGCTGGTGTTTCACCGATCCGGATTCACCAGGACGCCCGAGTTCAGTGGCATGCAGTGGCACGGTGACCACACGGTGACCTGGGATCGATACGACGGCCTGGCCAGCGCGCTGCACGGCCTGCTGAACGGCGGGTTTTCGGGAATCGCCCTGAACCATTCCGACGCCGGCGGCTGCACGGTGGTGCCGCTGATCGAACCGCCGGTCGAGCGGACGCCCGAGCTGCTGATGCGATGGGTCGAGATGAATGCCTTCACCGCCGTGTTGCGAACGCACGAAGGCAACCAGCCTGCGGTCAATGCCCAGGTGTGGTCCAGCGGTGCGTTGATTCGCCACTTCGCCCGGTTCGCCCGGGTCTATCGTGGACTGGCGCCGATCCGGCGCACCCTGTTCCAGGAGGCGTCGGCCCGGGGCCTGCCGGTGGTGCGTCACATGGCGATGCATCATCCCGATCTGGCCAGGGCGTGGGAGGTCCACGACCAGTTCCTGCTGGGGCCGGACGTGCTGGTGGCGCCGGTGTTGACTCCGTGTGTCGATGCGAACGACTGCGTGGTGAAGCCAGCGGTATGGCTGCCGCCGGGTACGTGGGTTCATGCCTGGTCAGGCGCGGCCCATGCCTTCGGCCCTGACGGCTCCGACCTGGACGTGGACGGGCCGCTGGGGCGGCCTCCGGTGTTCGTGCGCCAGGACAGCGAGGCTGCCCACGTGATGGACGAAGTCTTGCGAGAAGTCGCGGCGTGGTAGGGAAGGGCGCTGCCGTGGGCGGCGCACTCCAAGGCGCCTTCGGCGCATGGGGGGCATCAGCCGCCGGCGCGCAGCACGCGACCGGGCAGGGGGTCCGGATGGAAGCCTTCCGGGTCGATGATCGCGTGCCCGTTGATGAAGACGTGGTCGATGCCCACGGGGAAGTTCGAGGGGTCCTGGGCGGTCGAACGTGACGCGATGCGCGCCGGGTCGAACAGGACCAGATCCGCGAACAGTCCCGGCCGGATCCGCCCGCGGTCACGGATGCCCAACTGGTCGGCGGGCAGCGAGGTGGACTTGCGGATCGCCTCGGCCAGTCCCAGGTGGCGGTGGTCGCGAACGTAGCTGCCCAGCAGCCGGGGGTAGCAGTCGTAGAACAGGTGGGACGGCAGTCCGAATCCCAGCAGGATCGTGTCGGTCACCACGGACACGTGGGGATTCAGCAGCGCCGCCAGCACCGACCGCTCGGTGAACGGGTCGCCGGGGAACGTCGGCGTCTCGAACACCAGCACGCGACCTTCCTCCTCGACCAGCAGGTCGCAGACCACGTCGAACGGGTGCTTGCCGACCTCGGCCGCGATGTCCGTGAAGGAACGACCCTCCAGGGGGCGGTTCTTGTCGGTCGTCACGCTCATGATGAACGCGGCGCCATAGCCCATCACCTTGAAGGCGTTGAACGACCAGGAATCGCGTCCCCGGTGCGGCCAGGCGACGTCGCCCTCCTCGATGCTGCGCCGGATCTCGCGGCGAGACACCGGGTCCCGCAGCCGCTTCAGCACCTCGGGGATGCTGCCCTGGAGGACCCAGGGCGGGAAGAAGGCCAGCAGGTGCGTGAACCCCGCGGACGTCGGCATCGTGTCGAACCCGATCGGCTCGCCGGCGTCGGCCCGCCGGAAGGCCTTTTCCATCTGGGACGCCAGCAGCCCGTCAATCGGGATCGGCAGTGGCACCGAGGCGTGAACGCGGCTGCCCAGTTGCAGCAGCCGATCCACCAGCGTCTTCCATGGCCAGGGCAGGTTCGGGATGCAGAACAGGTGGCTGACCTGCAGCGGCACCTCGGCCGCGGCGCAGACGCCCATCACCTCGTCCAGGGCGCGTCCCATCGTGTCCGAGTTGTACGAGCGCAGGTGCGACGTGAACACGCGGTGGTGGTCGTGGACCACGCGGGCCAGCTCCAGCAGTTCGTGCTCGTCGGACGACAGGCCGGGGAAATACATCAGCCCGGTGGACATGCCCAGCGCGCCCGCCTCCAGGCAGTCGGCCAGCATCGTCTTCATCGCGGCGATGTCCTGGGCGTCGGCGGTTTCGTTGCGATCACCCATGACGTTCAGGCGCAGGATGCCGTGGGGCGCCAGGAAACCGGCGTTCAGCAGCGCTCCCTGGGATTCGACGTGGGACAGCATCTGGTCGAACGTCTGCCAGTGGATGTGGTCGTGCTGGGGGGCGCCCAGGAAGAAGTCGAAGAACGTGTGGACATAGCGAGCCTTTTCCGGAAACACCGGCGCCATGGACGTGCCGCAGTTGCCCCCGACAAACGTGGTGATGCCCTGGCGGACCAGGGGCTCCAGGATGCGGGGATGGTCGGGCTTGACCAGGGTCATCTCGGCGTGGGAATGGACGTCGATGAATCCCGGGCACAGCGCGCGGCCCCGGGCGTCGATGGTGCGTTCGGCGGACGCCTGATCCAGTGTTCCGATGGCCGCGATGCGGTCGCCGCGGATTCCGACGTCCGCGGTGAAGGGGTGGCGCCCCGTGCCATCGAAGACGCGGGCGCCCTGAATCAGGGTGTCGAACGCGGATTTTGCGCGAAGCGTCATGGCAATCGACCTCGTAACGTGGCCATCATTGGCCAGGCGTGCAGTCTAGCGTAATCGCGGGAATGACGCACGCGGCGGCGTGAAGACCCACCACTCGCCGCCCATCCAGTCGCGTTCGTTGCCGTTGCCCGCCTGCACCGTCGCCACGACCCGAACCAGGTAGCGCGCCGAGGGCTCCAGTGCATCCAGCATGGCGTCTTCGTCGGTCGATCCGCCCTGCGCGCCCAGGGTCACAATGACTTCCTGGCCCTCGGCAATCGGGCCCAGGTCGAGGGCGTGCGGCAGATCCGGCAGCGTGGTGCCCCAGCGCAATTGCACCGCGGAGGCGTCGGTATTCAGCGTGAACGTCACGCGGACTCGCCCGTCCGGAAGCGGCGTCGTGGCCAGCGGACCGATGACGGCCCGGGGCGGCGGGGCCGCGATCGTTCCCTCGGGGACCGCGCTGGCGGTCGCGTCCAGGAACGACTGGATGCGGGACGGCCCCGCCGGGGACGCGGCACCAAGCCCCGCATCGATCATCGTCTGTCGCACCAGGGCCAACTCCTCCCTGGCCCAGGCGGCCCAGGGGCCCAGGTCCGGGTCGGGAGCGGCACCGCCCAGGGTTCGGGCCCGCTGGGCCCACAGGAACAGGTCGATGGCCCGCCATGTCCGGGCCGCGAACGCCTGGTGGCGCAGCCGGAATTCCAGGTCCGCCCGATCCTCGGGGCGCAGCACGTCGGGGCTTGCCGCGACCCAGTCCAGGAAGGTGATCAGGTCCGCGGCCGCAAGGTCCACCGCCTCGGAACCTTCCTGCCACAAGTCCAATACCGTGTCGCGGTCCGGCGATCGGATGCGGTCGTACACCGATTGCCATGCCGGATCCCATTTGGGCATGTTGCCCCGGCTGAACAGTTCGCCGAACGCGGCCTTGGACGGGATGTCCGTCCCCTTCTCCAGCGCCCAGATGCCCAGCGCATAGTGGGACTTCAGCCGAATCGGGAACGTGTTCTCGAGGATCTGGCGCAGCAGGTCCGCATCGTCGCCGGGCGGCAGGTCGTAGCGGTCCTGAAGGAATCCCTCCCAGATCGTCTTCAACGGCGTTTCCGGGTTGTCCACGAAGGCGGACAGGGCGCGCAGATTGACCTCGTTCGGGGTCCCCAGCGAGCGGTTGCTGCCGCGTTCGATCCGGACGACGTAGCCGATGCCGCGGTTGGCCCATGCGTGCTGCATGCGGAAGCGGAAGTACCCCGGGCTGCAGAAGGGCAGTCGCGATGCGCCGTAGTACTCGCCGCCCACGTCCAGCTCCAGGATGGACGGATGCGGCCCCACCTGACCCACCGTGGGGTCATGGGGGTTGTAGGGTTGCCAGTCGCCCACGTCGGACTTGTGCATCCCGACGAAGTCCAGTCCGCGGGAGGCTGCGAATCCGTACGAGTGCCACGGAATTTCCGCCGGTTCGTGCAGGAAGACGCGGGCCACCATCTCCATCCCGCGGACCGCCAGAACCTTGCCCAGTGCCTCGGTGATCATCCGGATGCGGACATCGTTCGGCGGAGCCTCGAAGGGGTTGTCCCACTGGTCCATGCACCAGTCGCAACTGCATGCCGTGAACCAGGGCGACATCGGGGCCGACCCGAACATCAGCACGACGCCGTCCACCCGCGGGATCCGATCCAGGGCGGCATTCCACGCGGCAGCCCGGTCCATCCAGACCGTGTCGCCGGGCTCGTAGCACACGTCCAGCCCGGTGCCGCTGAACTCGTGAACCCAGATGAACGCCTTCATCCCACGCTGGTGCGCGGCGTCGATGGCGTCGTTCAGGGTCTGCACGCGGGTGGTCGTGGCGGCATCGTTGCCCAGCAGATCCTCGAAGTTCATCACCAGGTCGTGCGAAAGCTGGATGTGGTTGACCCGGTAGGCCGACGCGGCCTCCAGCGCCTCCATCACCTTCTCGGGGTTCGAATCCAGCAGGATCCAGCCGCGCACGGGCGAGTAGTTGGCGCGGTCGAACTCCCAGGGTTCCGCGTCGGTGGCATCGAGGGCGTCGTCGGGCCCCGGATCGGGCGCATCCGTGGTCGCGTCCTCACCAGGCCCCTCGTCGCCGCCGCCTGGGTCCAGAACGGTGTCGAGCCAAGGATCGCCGGGCAGGTCGCTCGGAAGGCCCGGGTCCATCATGGCGTCCGTCCCGGCGTCGTGCCTCGCGTCGCCGCCGCCCGGGGCGGCGCCCTGGCCGCCGCCACCACAGGCGGCCAGGGCCGCGGCGGTCGCCAGCATCAGGAACGAGTCGCGAATGCGCGTCATGGCGGGCCTCCGGTTCGGGACGGTCCAAGCGTAGCCAAGTCATGGGCCGCCGTCGAGCCGGCGGCGCCAGGGCTGAGTCAAGCCCCGCCGGTCCAGGGCCCGCGGCTCTGGACGCGAAGCGTCCGTGGAGTGCTGCGGCCATGCCGCAGCCCTCTGGTCGCCCGCCTGACGGTGGCCGCCCGTACCACGGAGGCAAGGGCGCAGGCTGGCGCCTGCGGACTCCCCGGAGGCAAGGGCGCAGGCTGGCGCCTGCGCACTCCACGGACGCTGCGCGTCGGGGAAGGGCGGGTACGGGCACGGGTACGGGCACGGGTACGGGCACGGCGCACGGCGGCATCGACGCGGCCGTCGTGCGATGGCATAATCCCCGCGCCTGGAAACGAAGGCGGGGGGAATCCCGATGGCCGAACGCGACCGCACAAGCCTGAAATCGATGCAGCGCATCCGGAACCTGGGCATCATCGCCCACATCGATGCCGGCAAGACCACCGTCACCGAACGGCTGCTGTTCGTCACCGGGCGCACCCACAAGATGGGCGAAGTCCATGACGGTGAGGCCGTGATGGATTTCATGGTCCAGGAACAGGAGCGCGGCATCACCATTTCCAGCGCCGTCACCTCGTTCGAATGGGACAACCACGAATTCCATCTGGTCGATACCCCCGGGCACGTCGATTTCACGATGGAGGTCGAGCGATCCCTTCGCGTCCTGGACGGCGGCGTCGTCGTCTTCGACGGGGTCGCCGGCGTCGAACCCCAGTCCGAAACGGTGTGGCACCAGGCCGACAAGTACCGCGTCCCCCGCCTGGGGTTCGTCAACAAGCTGGACCGGGTCGGCGCCGACTTCGAGATGTGCGTCCGCATGATGCGCGAACGCTTTCCCCAGGCCATCCTGCCCATCCAGCTTCCCATCGGCGTCGAGTCCACCTTTCGCGGCGTCGTCGATCTGATCCGCTGGCGCACCCTGACCTGGGACGGCTCGGACCCCCGGGACACCCAGATCGTCGAAGGCGTTCCCGCGGACCTCGAGGACGAGGCGCGCCAGGCCCGCGACGACCTGGTCGCCGGCATCGCCGACCATGACGAGGTCATCGCCGACAAGTACCTGCTGGGCGATGAAGTCACCGTGCCCGAGATCCTGGCCGGGCTCCGACGCCTGACGCTGGCCGGCCAGGTGGTGCCCGTCCTGTGCGGGTCGGCCCTGCGCAACAAGGGCATACTGCCGCTGCTGGACGCGGTCGTCGAACTGCTGCCGTCCCCGATCGACCTGCCGCCGGTCCAGGGACGCCACCCGAAGACCGACGAGCCAACCACGCGTCCCCACGACCCCAAGGCCCCCCTGTGCGCGCTGGTGTACAAGGTCCAGGTCGTGGACGAAGGGCGGCGCCTGACGTACCTGCGGATCTATTCGGGCACCATCGACGAGAAGGCCGACGCCTTCAATCCCGGGCGCAACATCACCGAAAAGTTCAGCCGCATCTTCCTGGTCCACGCCAAGGACCGCACGCGCCTGGAAGTCGTCGGCGCCGGCAACATCGTCGGCGTCCTGGGACTGAAGGTCACGGGAACCGGCGAAACGCTGTGCGACCGCGGCCATCCGATTCTTCTGGAATCCATTCGCGCCTACGAGCCCGTGATCAGCATGGCCATCGAAACCGAAGTCCAGAGCGATCGCGAGAAGCTGGACCTGACGCTGCGCCGCATTGCCGACGAGGACCCCACCTTCCGTTTTCGCGAGGATCCCGACACCGGCCAGACCGTCATGTCCGGCATGGGCGAACTGCACCTGGACATCATCGCCGATCGACTGCGGCGGGATTTCGGGATCGGGGTTCGCGTCGGGCGCCCCGAGGTCGTGTACGCCGAAACGGTCACGCGCCCCAACGAGGGCGCGGGCGTCTGCGACATCGACAACGACGAGGCCAAGGTCTTCGCGCGCCTGGTCCTGCGCGTCGCCCCGGCCGAGCGGGGCTCGGGAGGCACGGTCGAGTTGCCCGCGATGCTTCCGGGGATCTCGCCCAACCTGCTTGCCGCCGCGCGAACGGGGGTCCAGGAGGCCCTCAGGGGCGGGGTCCTGCACGGCCTGACCCTGACCGACATCGAGGCCACGGTCGTCGGCCTCGAGACCCGCGAGGGGCGCACCATCGACGAGACCGCCGTCAAGATTGCGGCGATGAACGCGGTTCGCGAGTCCTGCGGCGGCGCCGCACCCGCGCGGATGGCCCCGATCGGCGCCATCGAGATCGTCGTTCCCGGGGAGTTCATGGGCGAGGTGCTGGGCGGCCTTCAGGTGCGGCGCGGCATCATCGAGTCGATGGAGGACCGCGGTCCGGTCAAGGTGGTGCGAGCCACGGCCCCCATCGAGCGCATGTTCGGCTACGCCACGGAACTGCGGTCGGCCACCCAGGGGCGCGGCACCTTCGCCATGCAATTCGCTCGCTACGACATCGAATAATCCCGACCCCGACTCGTCCAGGGCCGCCGGCGTTTGGCCCCGGTCCCATCGCGGGCGGGGGATTCGCCTGGTCCCCGGCGGATATTTCGCGGCAACAGCGATTGACGCTGGCTTTCCGACCGCAGTAACATCCCCCGGTTGTGGGGGCCGAACAGGAGAGCCGTATGACCTCGCGAATTTCGATCGCCGTCGTCGTGGCCGCGTCGTTCCTGACGGTCGGCTGCCAGTGGAACAAGCTCGTGGCGGACAATCTGACCGCAACGATGGACGATCAGAAGCGGTCGTTCTACGAGGAACCGTCCGTTGCCCACGCCCGCGCCGGCGCTCCCGCGCTGCTGAAGCTGCTGGATGGGTTCCTGGTGTCCTCGCCCGACAACCCGGAACTGCTGGTTCGCGCTGCCGAACTGAACTGCGGCTTCGCGATGCTGCTGATCGAGGAGGAGGACCCGGAGTGGGCCTCGGCGCTGTACCAGCGCGGCTTCAAGTACGCCGAGAAGCTGCTGAAGGCGCGCCTGCCCGGGTACTCGGACGCCCGCAACATCGATGACCTGGTTGCCGTGCTGGCCAAGGCCGGCAAGGGCGACGTCGGCCCCATCTTCTGGGCCGGGGACTGCCTGGGCGGCTACATGAACCTGAACCGCGAGGACGCCAGCGCGTTCGCCGAGATGCCCCGGGTGCTGGCGTTCGCCCGCCGCGCGATGGAACTGGACGAAAGCTACTTCTACGGCGGTCCCCACATGTTCCTGGGATTCGCCTATGGGGCCCTGGGTGCCTCGATCGGCGGCAAGCCCGAGGACAGCCGCATGCACTTCGAGAAGTCGTTCGCCGTCACGAATGGACGCTTCCTGCTGGCGAAGGTCTACTTCGCCAAGACGTATTGCGTGCAGGTCCAGGACCGCGCGCTGTTCGAGGAGACCCTGCAGGAAGTGGTCGATGCGCCGGACGACCTGGCGCCCGAATTCCAGCTGGTGAACGCGGCCTCGAAGCAGATGGCCCAGCGGCTGCTGGACCGGATGGACGAACTGTTCCTGGACTAGTGTCCGAACCCACGAGGAGGTGACCCGATGACCCGTTTTGCTAGCGCCCTGGCCCTGGCGTTCCTGCTTGCGCTGCCGTCGGCGGTCCGCGCCCAGGAAACGTTCCTGTTGAAGGTTGCGACCGTGGCGCCGGAAGGGTCCGTGTGGCTGAAGGTCATGCGCCAGATGGCGAAGGACATCGAAAAGGAGTCCGGCGGCACGATCCAGTTCCGCTTCTTTGCCGGCGGCGTTCTGGGCGACGACAAGACCGTCCTCGAGAAGATGAAGTACGGCCAGGTCCAGGCGGCCGGCCTGACGGGCGTCGGCCTGGGCGAGGTGCTGCCCGAGACGCGCGTCATGGAGCTGCCGTTCCACTTCCGGACGTACAAGCAGGTGGACTGCGTGCTGAACGAGCTGCAGCCCGACTTCGAAAAGAAGTTCATGGACGCCGGCTACGTGATGCTGGGCTGGTCCGACCAGGGCTTCGTCTACCTGATGTCGCGCAAGGAGATCCGCAGGGCCGAGGACATGAGCGGCACCAAGCCCTGGGTCTGGGACGTCGATCCCCTGGCCAAGGCCATCTTCCAGGCGTTCAAGCTGAACGGCGTGCCCCTGGCCCTGCAGGACGTGTTCGCGTCCCTGCAAAGCGGCCTGATCGACACCGTGTACATCTCGCCCGTCGCGGGCATCGCGTTGCAGTGGTACACCAAGGTCAACACCATGGTGAACCTGCCGATTACCGACGGCGCCGGCGCCATCCTGCTGTCCAAGTCGGTGTGGGACAAGATGTCCCCCGCCCAGCAGACCCTGCTGAAGACGAAGGTCGGGGAGTACACCCGCAAGCTGAACGTCGCGACCCGCAAGCTGAACGACAAGTCCATCGACGTGCTGCGCGAGAAGGGCCTGACCATCGTGACCCCGGACGAGGCCCAGGTGGCGGCGTTCCGCGTCAAGGGCAAGGAGGCGGCGAACCTGCTGGTGGGCAAGCTGTTCTCCAAGGCGCTGCTGGACCGCGTCCAGGGCCTGCTCGACGGCAAGTGCAAGTAGGCCTGCCCGGGCCTCCCCCCCCCCTTGAAGAGGTGTCCTGAAATGACACGAGTGGTCGAAGCGATCGACCGCGTCGTCGCCAAGGCGGAAACGGCCGTCCTGGCGTTCGTCGTCGGGTTGATGGTGCTGCTGGCCTTCATCGAGGTGATGCTGAAGCTGGCGGGTGCGGGCGTTCCGCAACTGGCGCAGTTCAATCGCTATCTGGTGATCTGGGTCGGGTTCCTGGGCGGCGCCGTGGCCAGCTACCAGGCGCGCCACATCAATATCGACATCGTGACCCGTTTCATCGGCGGCGAGGCCGCCAGGCGCGTCGTGGCGTTGATCGTGAATCTGGCGGCCCTGCTGCTGACCCTGATGTTCCTGCGGGTCGGATTGTCGTACGTCGGCGACATGATCGAGGCGGACAAGGTGGCCTTCCGGGGCCGGATGTTCGGCCTGAACATCGGGTTCAGGGACTGGTGGTTCTCGCTGGTGATTCCGGCGGGACTGGCCTTGATGTCGTGGCACTTCCTGGCGCGGCTGCTGTACGCCGCGGCGAACCATGACCCCGGGGATCGTTCCGCCAAGGCACCGACGGCCGAGGCGATCGCCGACACCGAAGGAGGTGCGGCATGATCGGCATCGGAGTGGTTGCGATCGTCCTGCTGGCCCTGCTGGGGCTCCCGTTGTTCCTGGTGATCGGCACGGGCAGCGTGCTGGGCTACCTGGACGGCGGCCAGAACCTGAAGCTGTT
Organism: Myxococcota bacterium; assembly: GCA_029975745.1. Classification (GTDB taxonomy): domain Bacteria; phylum Myxococcota_A; class UBA9042; order DTJE01; family DTJE01; genus DUVQ01. The sequence continues at coordinate 17,484 of JARKOL010000163.1, forward strand.
CTTTGCGTCGTACTACCTTGGCGTTTCATCGACGCCGATCTACATCGCCATTCCGCTGTTCACGCTGGCGGGCTATCTGATGGCCGAAAGCGGGGCTCCGGGCCGGCTGGTCCGGATGTCGCGCGCGGCGGTCGGCTGGCTGCCGGGCGGCCTGGCCATGGTGGCGCTGATGGCCTGCGCCGGGTTCACCGCCTTCACGGGCGCGTCGGGCGTGACGATCGTCGCGTTGGGCGGCCTGTTGCTGCCGGCGCTGCTGAAGGACGGGTACCCCGAGCGGTTCACCCTGGGCCTGCTGACGTCCGGCGGCAGCCGCGGCATCCTGTTCCCGCCCAGCCTGCCGCTGATTGTGTATGCCATGATCGCCGGGTTGACGATGCAGTCCATCCCGGCCGATCTGGGCAGTTCCCCGCATGACGATCCGGCCGTTGCCGCGACGGCGCCCGTCCAGGAAAAGGACGCCGCGCAGGCGGCCCTGGACGCCGAGATGGACCGGCTGCTGGGGGGGGACGACGACGAGGACGAGGACGCGGACGACGGCGTCGCGGTGGCGAAGGCCGGGGACGACGGCGACGCGGGTGAAGGCGAACTGGACGAGGGCGACGCCATCCTGGCCGAGTTGGGCATCGAGGACGCGGCCGCCGAGATTGCCGCCATCGAAAGCCAGGCCCAGGCTGCCGCCAATGCGCAGGCCGGTTCGGATTCCGAAGGGACGCCTCCCGCGGCCACGGCACCTCCGCCGAGGCGCTCCGGCGAGGTGATGCAGGTCACCGTCGATCGGCTGTTCGTGGCCGGTGCGATTCCGGGCGTGCTGGCGCTGATCATGGTCGCGTTGTACGCCCTGTACTTCGGCATTCGGCACAAGGTGCCTCGTTCGAAGTTCTCGTGGCGGGAACTGTGGCTGGCGACCCGGGCCATGGGATGGGAGATCCCGATCCCGCTGATCGTCGTGGTCGGCATCTATGGGGGGTTCTTCACCGCCATTGATGGTGCCGCCATCGTTGCCGCCTACACGCTGATCGTCGAGGTGTTCATCTATCGCGACATCCCGATTCGGCGGTTGCCGGTCATCTTCCGCGAGGCGATGGTCCTGGTCGGCGGAATCCTGTTGATCCTGATGTCCGCGACGGCGCTGACGAACTTCTTCATCGATCGCGAGGTGCCCCAGAAGCTGTTCGAGATCGTGCGCGCCAACATCAGCAGCCCGCTGACGTTCCTGATCGTGCTGAACCTCTTCCTGCTGGCCGTCGGCATGCTGATGGACATCTATTCGGCGATCATGGTCGTCGTGCCGATCATCATTCCGGTCGCGTTGCACTACGGGATCAACCCGGTTCACCTGGGGATCGTGTTCCTGATGAACATGGAGATCGGGTTCAACACGCCGCCCGTGGGCGTCAACCTGTTCGTCGGGTCGCTGGCGTTCCGCCGGCCGGTGCTGGATCTGATTCGTGCGATCCTGCCGTTCCTGGCGATCTCGGTGATCGCGCTGATCCTGATCACCTACTGGCCGAACCTGTCGCTGTTCCTGGTGAATGCGCTGGGGATCGAGTAGCCCGCATCCCGGCAGAAGCCCGAAGAATCAGACCTGTCCCCCTTGCTGCCGACGCATGAACGTCTGGAGCGCCCGGGTCGCCGCCTGGGCCTTTTCGGTGTCGGAGCCGCCCGCCAATGCCATCAGGGTGTCCGCGGTGTGCAGGCCGCCCCGGACGCCCAGCGCCTCGATGGCCAGCAGCACCAGGGAATCGGACTTCGGGCGGATGCCCAGACGGCCGGGCAGCAGTGTCTTCAGACGGACCGGGGACACGATCTCCAGCAGCGCCGCCTCGAAGTCGGGCTGCGGGGGCAGCAGGACCTTCTCGTATTCCAGCAGCGCGCGCAGGCAGGTTGCCTGAAGGGACTCGGACGGCTCGTCCTCCTGACGGGTACGCATGCGGATCGTCTGATGCAGGCGCTCCAGGAACTCGGGCGCGGTCGCTCGCAACGCGGCAAGCTGCTGGATGGCGCGGCGAACCACCGGCTCCTCGTCGTCGCCCAGGAATCGCAGCAGCGCCGAATCGACGTCCTCCCCTCCGATGCGCGCCAGGCCAATCAGGCATTCCTCGCGGACCTTCGGATTGGGGTGCGCGGAATACTCGATCATCACGGGGATCGCGTCGCGCGAACCGATTTCGGCCAGAACCTGGATCAGGTTGCGCGCCGTGAACCAGGGGTGCCGATGGGCACGCAACTCGTCGGTGAGCTGGCGCAGGGCAGGGGGGCCGATCCGGACCAGCACCGAGCAGGCGGCCTTCCTGGCGGACACGTCCTGTTCGGTGGCCAGGACGGACACCAGGCCCGGCACGACGGTTTCGCCGAACATCGCGACGGCACGCTCGAGCGGGTCGCGGACCTCCTTCGACGTGGCCGCGGTCGCCTGGATCAGGGCGTCCACGAACCCGCCGGACTCCAGCGCGCCCAGCAGCTCCCGAATGAAGCGCTGGCGGCCAGGGAAGGGTGATTCCGAGGCTTCGTGTCGCTCTAGGATTTCGAACACCCGCCCGACCAGGTCGGCACGGCCCCGCGCCAACAGCTCGGGAAGGATCAGGACCAGCACGTTCGTGTACTTCAGATAGGTGGTGGCGTCGGTGGCCCCGTCCAGGTCCGCCAGGTAGGCGTCGATCCGCTCGATGAATCGCGACGTGGTGCGACCCGCGCGGATCTTCCTCTGGACGCTCTTGGGCAGGTCGTCGAAGCCGATCAGGTCAAGCTGGTGGCACTGCTCCAGCAACGACCGAGACTCGGGGATGTCCAGGGGAGCCAGTCGCAGCAGGGCGCTGCGCAGTACATGTCGCGCGGACTCGGCCACATCCTTGGGGTCGCGCCCGACGACCCGGAACTGGGCGGGGCGATCCTGGTAGGTCTGGATCAGGTCCAGCAGCAGCAAGGCGACCTGATGGACGGTTGCCGGAGCCAGGGCGCCCAGAACGGCTTGTTCCAATTCGTCCGGGCGGGTGTAGTCCAGGCCGTCGGTGACCAGATCCAGGTTCAGCAGGATGTCGCGCAGCAGGTCGTAGCGGGTGATCGGGCGAACGATGTCGGAAACCGCCTGGGCCTTGAGTGCCTGGATGGTTTCCGGGGCGGCACCCTTCAGCATCGGCAGGCGCGAGATGTCCTTGCGGATGCGGGAGAGCGCAATCTTGACGGCCCAGCTCAGTTGCCGGAAGCCGCCCAGCACCTCGTCGATGCCGATGATGGTGACCCGAAGCACGTCGTGGCGCGTGAACTCCTGGGACAGGCGAACCGCGCTCTCGGCACCCGTGGCGTCCTGGGTCAGGCGCAGGCCCCAGTTGACCCAGATTTCCAGGAAGCGGTCGAACTCGTCCCGCTCGATCTCGTGCTTGATGGTGAAGGACGCAATCCGGTTGCGCAGGAAGTAGTCGTGAAACTTCGCGACGAAATGGTCGCCCATCATGCTGCGGAAGGTCTTGCCGACCTCGATGGGCTCGGGCAGCAGGCCCTCGACCATGACGCCGCGGTCGTCCACCGTGGACATCAGGACGTACGACAGTTCGGTCGCGTCCTGGGTCAGCAGCTTGAACCGGCCGAACAACTCGGCGGAGGCCTGCTGGGCCAGGGGGTGGTCCAGACTGTAGGTGCCGGTCTGCAGCAGGGTCTTGATCAGCGCCATGGTGAACTCGCCACAGCGCTGCCACGCCAGGCGAGTCGGGTCATCGTTGCCGCCGCGATGGCCTCCGAAATCCTGCACGTTCGTCCTCCCTCCGTCCTTTATGTCCGGGTGCCCGGGTTCTGTCAAGAAGTCCCGACCGATGCGGTTTGTCGTTTCGGTGGCGGGCGGGTATGCTTGGGCCTCCTTGATGGAGGTGCCTCCCATGGAGGACGAACCGATTCTGGTCAAGCGCAGACGCCCCTTTCTGACCGTGGCGCTGGTCATCGCGGCTCTTGCCGCGATGGGGCTGTTCTTCCTGTGGTGGGCGTATCCGCCGTATCACTCGACGCGGTCCTTCGGCAAGCCGAAGATTGTCACGGCCCATGTGGACGAGGAGCCGTTCGCGCGCCTGGCGCTGCAGCCCGGCGATTCGTACAGGCCCATCGAGGTCATGGCCGGCACCCAGGTGCCGTTCCTTTGCGGTGTCGTCTCGACGACCAAGGGCAGCCGATTCCACCTGTCCGCCTTCGGGCGCGATCACGATTCGGACGACTGCGTGTTCGACCTGAAGGTGCCGGACGCTATCGGGACCCACCACGATCTGCGCCTGACCTTCTGGGACTCGGCGGACCAGCCCGAGCCCACGGACACGCTCGACATTCCGGTGGTGGTGGTCGCGCGCAGCGAGCGGGTCGAGTTCCAGGCCCTGGAGGACAAGGCGGGCAATCCGATCCGGGGGGCGTCGGTGCCCGGCGAGGTGCGCGTCTATGCCCGGATCATCACGCAACTGCCGTCGGACGGACGCGACTACGTCGCCCTGTTCTTCACGGCCGATCCCGGCAACGGGGTTCCGGTGCTGGAACTGATGCCCGTGGGGCCCGGCGACAAGCCCACCCCCATGGTGGGGCAGGTGTTGCGCTATCGCAGCTACGGCAAGGAGTTGTCGGGCTATGCGACCTGGACACCCGAGCCGATCCGAATCGGAGGGAGCGACGGCGATCGCCAGGTCACGGACGTCTACGTCGGCGTCTTTCCCCGGGATCAGTTGGACGACCTCTTCGCCCGGATTCTGAAGGTCCAGGTCACTGGCGCGGACACCCTGACGGTCACGCCGCGGGTCGCGAATGCCGGGGAGCTTGCCGCGATGACGGTCCATGGGCGCCTGCTGTCGCCCCCGTTGCACCTGGTTCGCGCTGCCGGTGGCACCGGATCGAACCTGCGCATGCTGCCGCTCCCCACCATCGCCCAGTAGGCCCCGTCTTCCACCGTCCCAGTCCGGAAGCCACGAAGCCAAGCCCGGCAAGGAAGAACAGGCGTGGGAGGGAAAACGCATCACGACCCCAGAGGCTCGGATCGTCAGCCTTATCGATGCCAGAGGCTCCGGATCGTCAGTCTTCACGACGCCAGAGGCTCCGGACCGTCGTCTTCACGATGCAAGAGACTCTGATCCGTCGCTTGATTGGCTCAGGGGTTGATTGACGGGAAAGCAGAGAAGGTCACGGCGGGGGCGCAAGCCGGGAGGAGTGCTAGCCGACCGGCTCGGCCACTGCGCGCGCCTTCTTCTCGACGGCGAAGTTGATCGCGGAGTATCCCTCGATGGCAGCGGTGGTCATGACCAGGCGGATGACCTCGAACGCGACGTTCTGGTCCGCCTGAATCACGATCTGCTTGGACTCCTCAAGCCACTTCTTGGCCTTCTCGGGGTCCGCCGGCATCGGGTGGTTGCTCTGGTATGCATCGTGCGCCGCCTTGAGCACCTTGGAAAGCTCGGGCAGCTTCAGGTCGGGGAAGTTCTTCTCGTTCACGGCCGCGGTCTTGATGACCTCGGCGCCCTCGAAGAGAACGACGTTCGCCGAAATGCCGATCATGGGGTAGCGCTCGAGCGTGCGGCCCGAATACGCCTTCGGCAACTGGATGTCGTCCTGCTGCAGGAGGATGTCGCCAGTGGCCGAGAACGTGATCAGCAGGAAGACGACCAGAATGACGAACATGTCGATCATGGGCACCAGGTTCAGCGAGAAAATCATTCCCCGCTTCGAACCGCGGCTACCCACCTTCAGCGATCTCATGTGCTTCACGCTGGAGCCAATCCGGCTACCTGGTGCCTTAATGGACATGGGTCCTCCGTCGCTCGACCGGCGGGACCGCGAAAGGCGGCCCCACCCGCGTCACATTCCCATCTCGTTTCTGGCCGCATCCACGTCGGCCACGACCAGGTTCTCCAGCCCCACGACCATGCATGCGTCCATGGTCGCAATCATGTCCTTGTAGGGGATGGTGTCCTCGGGCGCCACGATGACCTTCTGCTCCTTGCTCAACTCGAGGGACTTCAGGTGCTCCTCGAGCTTCTCGGGGAGGAAGCCGCCTTCGGCCTTCGGAATCGAGACCGGCTGGCTGTCGGCGAACTTCACCGTGTAACCCTTGGAATCGACCATGATCGTCAGGCGCTTCGGGGGCTCCGTCTGCTCCTGCTTCGGCTGCGGCTTCTGAACCGACTGATCGACATTGATCCGACCGGTCTGGGTCCAAACGGCGGTCATCAGCAGGAACGTGACGCAGACGATCATCAGGTCGATCATCGGGACCAGATTCAAGTCGATAACCTGGGACTTCTTTTTTCCGGTTCCGACTTCTTGTACGCCGCCCATCTCAGGCCTCCTCGATCGTCAATTCGACGCGTGCCCCCGCCCGAAAGGACAAGGGGCGCTCGCCCACGCAAAGCCCCGGATCAGGCGGACTTGCCGTCCTGGAACTTGTCACGGTTGGCCGTGATGAGGTTCAGAACGGACACGGTCGTCTCGTTGATGTCGTCCACGAGCTGCTGCGACTTCGCCTGGAAGACCGCGTACGACAGGGCCGAGGCGATGGCGACGGCCAGACCGAACGCCGTGTTGTACATGGCTTCGGAAATACCGCCGGCCAGCTCGGTGGCCTTCGACGACGCATCCGCCTCGGCGACGGCGCCGAACGCGCGGATCAGGCCGAAGATGGTGCCCAGCAGACCCATGAGGACTGCCGCGTTACCGATAACGGCCAGGAAGCCGACGCGCTTCTCGATCTTGGGCAGTTCGCGCAGCGCGGCTTCGTCCATCGCGGCCTGCACGGCCTCGTCGCTCTCGGTGGCCTTCATCAGGCCCGCCTGGAGGACCTTGGCCAGCGGGAACTTCGAGCTGGAGCAGACCTTGAGGGCCTGACGCAGATCGCCCACCAGGATGTACTTGGTGAGGATGCGCACGAAGTCTTCCTTGTTGGGGTTCGCCTGGAAGTACAGCACGACGGTCCGCTCGATGATGACGCCGAACATGAAAATGCCCGTCGCCAAGATCACGAACATGTTGTGGCCGCCCGCTTCGAAGGCTGTTGCGATGAACTCGAACATCTTGTGCACTCCTCTCTTAACTAGCCAACTGCCTTGCTGGAACGTCCCCACCGAAACGTCCGGTGGCGAATCCCAATCCCCTTCGGACCGGCTTCGCCCCCCGCCCAACTTGAACAGGGTGCGCCAGACTTATAACCGGCTGCGGTCCGACTGTCAACAATACAAAGGTGTGCCGCACGCGCGCGTCGCGGGCACAGGGGTTGCGCTCGACCCGGCGAATTCCGCCTCCCCACCGACGGAATCGCCCATTCCCCGGGAAAGGATCAGCCCGGGTTGAACACGAACGGCCACTGCACGACGCAGACACCACTTTCGGGTTTCTGGAAGCGCATTGCGCGAATCACGCGCAGCACGCACTGCTCGACCGCGGCATTTCCCAGGGTGGACGAGGCGATCGACGCGCCCTCGACCTTGCCTTCCTGGTCGATGGTCCAGCGGATGGTCGTCTTGCCGGCCAGGGACTCGTGGATCTGCAACTGGGCTTCGTAGCAGGCCCGGATGGCGCCGGCACGCCGCATCACGTTGGTGCGGATGTCGTCCTTCTTGCAGAAGCCGCTGGAGGCGCCCGAGTCGAGCTTCATCTGGCCGACTTTCTTGGTGCCCTTCTTGCCGAGGCCGGCGCGCATGCCCATGCCGCCACCGGTGTCCACGCGACCCAGGCCGTGGATCCGGCCGTAGCCGCCCGTGCCGCCGCCGCCGGCGCCGGTGCCCTTGAAGCCCATGCCGCCGGCGCCGTAGCCGACCTGGAGTTCCGAGCCGGTGCCCGCCATGGCGACGGCCATGCGGTTGTCGAAGGCATCGACGTTGTCGCTGAGGATCGAGGAGATCGCGCTGCTGCGGCCGAGCTGGTTCGACAGCACGTTCGCCAGACCGATCTTCTTGGGGTCGATCTTGTTGGCCAGGGCGCCGTCACGATTCGGGACCTTGCTTTCCAGGGTCGGGTCCTTGTCGGGGTCGCCGAACTTGCCTTCCTCGCCCTCGGCGCGCTTGCCGACCGAGTCGTCGTCGGACTCGGTGATTTCCAGGATGTCCTCGTCCTTTTCCATCGCGATGTTGGCCTCGACCTTCATCACGCGCTTCTCGGACTTGTGCTTGACGACGGCGCCCGCGGGGTTCCACATGAACTGCGAAACCACCCAGAAGGAGATGAGGAAGAAGGCCGACGCGACGGTCGCGGCGACGAAGGTGCCGTCCATCGAGGCGGCGGTGCTGCGGCCGATGATGACGTCGGGCCGGACGAACTGGAAGAACAGCTCGACCTTGTTGTCGAAGCTCAGGACGCCCCAGTCGCCCTTGCGCAGCGGCACGTATGTTTCGGCGCCGGCATCGGACAGGTGCTTCTTGACCCACTCGCGCAGAGGGGCCACGACGCCGTCCATGTTCAGGCGGCCGTTCATTTCGCGGGACAGGGCGACCGAGTAGTTGCCCTTGCGATCGACCTTGAACAGGGTCAGCGAGCCGGACGGCGAGGCGTTCGGCACGACGAAGTCGCTGCGCAGCGCGTCGCCGACGATGATGTCGCGGCGCTCGGTGAAGGTCGTCTCCTTGATCAGCTTGCCGTCCCACAGCAGGGCCACGCGCATCAGGCGGTCATCGGGGCCGAGCATCGGCTGGGTCACCAGGGTCCACACGAATCCGACGACCATGACCACGATGCCCAGGAACGCCAGGTGATATCCGTAGAACATCGCGATGCTGGTGGTTTCGGCCATGGCCTTCGCGGCGATCGCCTCGTTGATCGTGGCCAGGATCAGGAACGGGGTCAGGAACAGGAAGATGAACGACGCGGACGTGGCCAGCAGGCCCAGCAGCGCGACGAACTTCTTGCGGTTGACGAACAGCGCCACGACCGCGAGGGCGAGGGCCGCGGCCAGCAGCACGATGGCTGCGGCACCGGTCCACCACTGGATGCCCTGGTACATCGAGGGGGCGGCGAAACCGACGACATCGGCATCGACCCAGTCGATCGCCAGGGATCCGACGATCCCCAGCAAGGCTCCGGCAATCGCAATCAGGAGTCCGATGACCATCTGCAAGCCCTCGCATTCAAGCGGAAACACAACGCGTCGCGCACGGCCCGTCGGCCCGGGGGCCACGATCGGCGGAAGCGTGTCCCGCGGGTCGGCAGGAACCGGGTCCGCGAAGACCCTGGTATTCTGCAAAGGCATCGCCCATGCGTCAACAGGATTTTTCAAACGAAAAGGGGGCGGATTGACGGATATCCGGGGCTCAGTTCGCAGGGTTGCCCCGGATCGGCGCACCCATTGGGCCGCCACCCGCACGCCACCGGGCCGGATAGAGGCTGCGGGCCTGCCCCTCGCGCATCAGGGCGGATGCCTCTTCCGGCCGTCCGGTCTGGCGCAGCAACTGGGCCAGGCGGAATCGAGCCGCCTGGACTTCGGGATCGCGGGCAAGCAGGTTGCGGTACTCCAGAATCGCCGCGCCGACGCGTCCCGAGCGCTCGAACGCCAGCCCCCTGGCCATCGCCAGGCGTCGGGACAGCGTGTCCAGGGGCACGCGAACCGTGTCGGAGCCGGTGTCGGGCGGCAGGGGCAGCAGGTCGGCGGCGGGGTCGGGCGTATCGCGCTCCAGGGCCAGCAGCAGCGAGATCAGCGCCAGGTAGTCGCCGGTGGGTTCCAGGGTGCGAACCCGCGCCAGCGCCTGGTCGATCTGGGCGGCGGGCGCCCGCATCGCGATGGACGCGACGGTGGACTTGAGGACCGGAATCCACCATGTCGGGAATTGCGCCAGCACGTCGCGATATGCGGCCTGCGCGGCGTAGAGGTTTCCGGAATGCAGGGCCGAGTCCGCCTCGGACAGCCGCGTCCTGGCGGCCGCGATCGGATCCTCCTGGGAGGTGGCAAGGCCGGGCGCGAGGATCGATACGAACAGCGGAATCGCAAGGGCGCGAAGGTTCGATGCGCAGGCCGGCGCCATCGGAATCAATCCTTCAGAAGCAGCTTCCAGGGGTGCCGCTTCAGATCCTTCATTATGGCGATCAGATCGTCATAGATTTCGCGGTCGGCCAGCAGGGCGCCGATGGTGCCCTTGCCATCGACGGCATTGCGGCTGAGGGTTCGCACGTCGCCCAGGATTCCGGTGATGCCCTGGCGACCGTCACTGACGACGGCCCGGGCGTCGGTCACCAGGCCGTGGCCTTCGGTGAGGGTGCGGTCCAGGTTGTCCGCGATGGCCGGCAGACGGGCGACCACGGGGCGGACACCCCGGTCCAGCGTGTCGGACAGCGAACGCAGCGATGCGACGATACCGCGCAGGTCGCCTCCGTCGCCGGTGCCGATGGCCAGCGCCGCACTGACGCGGTTCAGGTTGCCGACGATCTGGCGGATGTCGTCGCGGTTCTCGCCGACGACCTCGTCCACCTGGTTCGCCAGTCGGCCGATGCCGTCGATGGCGTCCCGGATGCCCTGCTGGTTGTCCTGCAACAGCGCCGACACGCGGGCAATCGTCTCGTTGGCATTGGCGCCCATCAATTCGAAGCGCATCGGGCTGACGCCGTCCACGACCTGGCCCGGCTTCAGGGGCAGCGCCTCCGGGGTGCCGGGATCGATCTCGACGTACTTCTCGCCCAGGATGCCCAGGGTCGTGATATGGAGCCGGGAATCCTGGCGCAGCATCACGAAGGAGGCGCTGTCGATGGTCAGCCGGGCCCGAACCTGGACGGGCTTGTTGTCGCGCTCCGGGTCGCGGCGTCCCCCCCACAATTCGACCGCGGTCACCTTGCCCACGGTGACGCCGCTGATCTTGACCGGCGCGCCCGTCTTCAGGTCGCCGCTGTTGGGGAAATCCACCATCAGCGGACTGCGATCCCGGCACGAGAAATCGCCCAGAAGGATGAGGAAGGCAACCAGAAGCAGGACGGCGGACAGGATCAGCGCGCCGACCTTGACTTCCATCGATCGCAGGGGACGGTCGGCCATGGTCACGTCTCCATCGGCCCGGCGGGATCGCCTCGGACGAACTGGCGAACGATCGGGTCGTCCGCGTCGCGGAAAGCCGCGGGCGGTCCGTCAAGCCGGATGCGCCCCTTATAAAGAAAAACGATCCGGTCGGCAACGCCGAAGATGGACCGCAAATCGTGGCTGACGACGATGACGGTCTTTCGCATGCGGTGGGCCAGGTCCCGGATCATGGCATCGATGTTCTCGCTGGCGACGATGTCCAGTCCGGTCGTCGGCTCGTCCAGGATGGCGCAGTCGGGGGACAAGGTCAGCGAGCGCGCGATGGCCACGCGCTTGCGCTCGGACGGGCCGACCTCGGCGGGCATCAGGTCGGCCTTGGAATCCATGTCGACGCGCTCCAGGAAGTCGCGGGCGGACTGGCGGGCGGCCTCGCGGGACAGTCCCTGGTGCTTGCGGATGGGCAGGGCGACGTTGTCCAGCAGCGACATCGAGTCGAACAGGGTCGGGTGCTGGAAGACCAGGGCGTACCGCTTGCGGATGTCCCGCCACCCGGCCTCGTTCAGGTCGGTGACGTCCTGTCCGTCGATGCGGATACGACCGGCATCGGGTCGCAGCAGACCCACGGCATGCTTGACCAGGACGCTCTTGCCCGTGCCGGAACTGCCGATGATGTAGGTGATCTCGCGGTCCTTCAGCGTCAGATCGATGTGGTCCAGCACCGGATGGGCGTCGAATCGCTTGGAGACGCCGACGTACTCGATCATCCCGTCACCATCCAGCCAGGTAGGCCAGGGTCGAGATCAGGAAGTCCAGCATGATCACGACGAACGATGCGTTGACCACGGCGCGGGTGGTGGCCCAGCCGACGCCCTCCGACCCGCCGGTCGCGCGAAATCCGGAATCCGCCGCCAGGATCGGGATGGCCGTCCCGAACGCCAGGCACTTGAAGACGCCGACCCACACGTCCTTGGGCGCGGTGCCCGCCAGCGACAGGAAGGTTCGCAACTGGATGTCGAAGCGCAGGGTGCCCATCAAGGTGCCGGCGGCGATGGCGACCAGGACCCCGAAGACCCACAGCACGACCATCATGATCAGCGTGGCCAGGAAGCGCGGCACGACCAGGTACTCGATCGGGTCCGTGTTCGTGACCTTCATGGCCTCGATCTGGTCCGTCACCGTCATCGACCCGAGCTCGGCGGCAATGCCGGCGCCGACGCGCGTCGCCAGCATCAGCGCGACAATCGTGGGCCCGAACGTCCGGATCATGGTGCCGATGAAGAACCGGCCCACCTGGGTCAGGTCGGGCAGCACCTTCTGGGCCTGGAACGCCCCCTGGTACACCAGGATCAGGCCCAGGAACGCCAGGGTCACCGCGATGAAGACGACGGACTGGTTGCCGATCTGGAACATGGCATCGACGACGCGGCGGCGGGCGCGCGCGGCCGACGGCAGGGCGCGAACGGTGCGCTTCAGAAGAAACAGCGGCGATGCGATGGCCGTGGGGATTCCTACCATGTCCACAGCACCGTCACGAAGAAGTTGACGACGAAGATCGCGATCGCGGCCGTGACGACCGAATGGTTGACCGCGCGACCGACGCCCCGGGCACCTCCGGTGACACCCAGGCCCCAGTGGCACGAAACGATGGCGATGCCGCCGCCGAAGAAGAACGCCTTGACCAGGCCCATGACGAATTCGTCCACCAGGCGGCTTTCCAGGACCCCCTGCCAGTACACGCGCATATCGATGCCCAGAAGCGCGCTGCATGCCACGGCGCCACCCGCCAGGGCGAAGATGTCGCCGATGCAGGTCAGCAGGACCAGCATCACGATCATGGCCAGGAACCTGGGGACGACGAGGTACGCGATCGGGTCGATGCCCAGCACCCGCAACGCATCGACCTGGTTGGTGACGACCATCGTGCCCAGCTCGGCGGTGTTGTTCGCGCCGACGCGGCCCGAGAACATGAGCCCGATCAGGACGGGCCCGACCTCGCTGAAGATCGCGGTTCCGGCGGCCCAGCCCACGATGCTGGTGGCGCCGGTCCCCTTCACGAAGTTGCCCGACGAGATGACCATCAGGGCGCCGACGAACGTCGCGGTGGCCACGACGACGCCGACGGAACGGACGCCGACCTTGAAGAGCTGGCGCACGGTCTCGTCGTAGTCGAAGGCGCCCCGCGCGAAGGTGGACCGAAGGATGCGGACCTGCAGCACGGACATGCCGCCGACCACGGCGCAGGCGGCCAGGATGGCGCGCCCCACGTCGGCCAGGAAGCCGGCCCGGGGCGGGTTGCCCGGCGCCGCGAGTTCAGGTTGCATCGTTTCGGACATCCAGGAAGACCTTCACCCTGGGGTCGGGACATGCCCGCCCGTCGGCCAGCGAGCCACTGAATATCACGCTTCCACCATGGACCACATGGAAATCGGTACACAGCAGGGCCAGGCGATCGACGTCGTGGGAGGCGACGACCACCGTGCAGCCGGTCCGTCGCTGGTGTTCCCCGATCAACTGGAATATCCGGGAGGTGGTCACCGGATCCAGGCCGCCGCTGGGGTCGTCGAACAGCAGCAGATCCGGCTGGCCGATGGCGGCGCGCGCGACGGCGACACGTCGCTGCATCCCGCCCGATAGTGCCTGGACCGGCTGATCGCCCTGGCCCGCCAGGCGCACCGAGTCCAGTGCCGCGGCAACCCGCTGGGAAAGGACGTCGGGCGGGGGAGGGGAGCGGTCCTGCGCCAGGGGGAATGCGACGTTTTCCGCGACCGACAGGAAATCGAACAGGGCAAGGTTCTGGAACTGCACGCCGATGCGGGACCGGACCGCGCGCAACTCGTCGGGGGCGTCGTGAGGCACCGGGTCGCCGAACAGGCGCACCTCGCCGTCGTTCGGCGCAAGCAAGGTTGCCAGAAGCTTCAGGACCAGCGTCTTGCCGGAGCCGCCGGGACCGACCAGGGCGTGAACGCGCCCCGGGGCCAGCGACAGGGTCACCTGATCCAGGACGCGGGTGCCGGACAAGGTCAGCGAGACGTCCAGGATCTGGGCGACATGATCCACAGCCGCTCCGTGAAGGCGCGTCAGCCGTCGAACCCGTCGTCCCAGCCGCCGACGGCGGGCGCCTCGGCGAAGTCCTCGTCCATGGGAACGACCCGCGATTCGTCGCGCAGCAGCGCCAGCGAGAACAGGGCAATCACGCGATCGACCAGATCCTCGGAGGTCACGATCACCTCGATGCCGCGACGCGAAAGGGTTCGTCGCATCACGTCGCCGATCGAACCCGTGACCACGACGCGGCAGTCGGACAGGATGTCGGCGACGGCGCGGTATCGGTCCTCGTGGCGTTCGCCCCGGATCGGCCGGCCAGGCAGGCGCCGGCTGGGCACGTTGTCCCTGCGCTCGACGTTGCCGATCTCGCCGGGGGTGACGTCGGCGACCACGAAGGCCGCCACGCGCCACAGGCGGGGAGCGACGCGGATGCCGTCGTCGGTGGGGATCGCGATCTTCAAGGCACGCATCCAAACGAAGGACGCGCGGATTATCGGGACGCCGTGCCGGATTTGCAAGCCCGTCTGGTCGCGGCGCCGTGGCCATGCTAGGATTCCAGCCTGATATCACAGGGGTGCGTTCATGAGGGCCGTGCAGATTGCCCGCATCGGACTTCCCGCCTTCGCGCTGCGCATGGTCGATGCGCCCCTCCCCGGTCTTGGACCCGGTCAGGTCCGGATTCGGGTGCGTGCCTTCGGCATCAACTTCGCCGACATCCTGGCCCGGACGGGAATGTATCCCGAGGCGCCCCGCCTGCCGTTCATTCCGGGTTATGAAGTTGCTGGTGAAGTCATGGATGTCGCGGAGGATGTGCGGGATGTACGCTCCGGGGACCGGGTGGCGGCGCTGACGGACCTGGGGGGCTACGCCGAGGTGGCCGTCGCCGATGCCCGGTTCACGTTCGTGCTGCCCCCGGAGATGGACTTCCTGGACGCGGCGGCCATCCCGGTGAACGGGACCACGGCCTGGCTGTCGCTGCACGAGGCGACGTGCGTTCATGACGGGGATCGGGTGCTGATCCAGTCCGCCGCCGGTGGCGTGGGAAGCATGGCGGTCCAGTTGGCGGTGGTCGCGGGCTGCGAGGTGATCGGGACCGTCGGTGCGCCCGAGAAGCTTGCCTTTCTGGAGCGGTTGGGGGTGCGTCATGCCCTGTGTCATGACACCTGTGACGTGCCGGCCGAGGTCGAACGCCTGACGGGAGGCCGGGGGCTGGACGTCGTGGTCGATTCGCTGGGCGGCGCGGCCATTGCCGACGGGCTGCGGATGCTGGCCCCCTCGGGTCGCCTGGTCAGCATCGGGATCACGTCGATGACGCCGGCGACGCGGCGGCATCTGATTGCGCGCGGCGTCGGGCTGCTTCGGGCGCCCATCCTTCATCCGTACGCGCTGCTGGACGAAGGCAAGGGGTTCATCGGGGTCAACCTGCGTCGCACGGCCGCCGAGCGCCCCGAGCGGGTCGCGCGGTGTCTGCGCTCGGTGTTCGCGCTGGCCGCCAGCGGGCGAATTCGCCCCTGCATCGATTCGGTTCATCCCTTCGAGGACTGCGCCAGGGCGCACGAGCGGCTTCACGGCCGTCACAGTGTCGGAAAGGTCCTGGTGCGCATCGACGCCTAGAGTGGCATCCGAGCCGCCGGTCTGGTACCCTTGCGCCCCGGGAGGGACCACCGCATGACGTCGAACCGAGTTCCCGCTGGGACCCGCTGCCGTGGAAGTCGTCCGGACCTTCGCTGGCTGCCCTTGGTGCTGCTGGCGCTGGGCTGCGCCGGGGGCTTCAATGCGATGGACGACCTGGACGAGACGCTCCGCAACTTCCATCACCATCTGGTCGCGCAGGCGGTCGATCACGCCGCGAACTACGTGTCGAACGACGGGATCGAGGCGTTCGAGAACCTGCACGAGCCCGCGCGCAACCTGAACCGGCTCGAGGAGTACAGCGTCGTGTCGGTGCGCGAGTTCCGGCCGACGAAGGAGGACCCCAGCCATCGCGCGACCGTGGTCGTCAAGGCACGGCTGCGCCGCGCCGACTCGATCACCGTCCAGTACGTTCGCTTCCGCGAGACATGGCAGCGGGAGGGAACCCGCTGGATGCTGGTGGACACCGAGATGACCCGCATGGAAGGAGAGGGGGGACGGGACTAGCGATGCCGATGCCCCAGGCCGCGCGAACCGCGCTGAAATGGCTGCTGTCGCTGGGAGTCGGCGCGCTGTTCATCGGGTTGGCCCTGGACGAGTGGCCCATCGCGACCTTGACGGCCGGAGGCATCCGTCTGGACGGCCACTTCCTGACCACCGGCCAGGCGTGGCGGGTCAACCTCTGGTATCTGCCCGCATATTTCCTGACGCTGATCGTGATGCACATCTTCCGCTTCTGGCGATGGCAGCCCCTGCTGAAGCCGCTGGCGCACGTCGATCTGTGGACGCTGAACCGGGTCTGTTCGGTCGGGTTCATGGCGGTGTTCCTGATGCCGATGCGGCTTGGGGAACTGGTGCGGCCGGCGTTGATCTCGACCGAGGCGCCGATTCGCCGGTCCCCGGCGCTGGCGACCATCGTGGTCGAGCGGGTCATCGACGGGGTCATGGTCGCGGGCTTCCTGGCCGTCGCGCTGGTGTTCATGCCGCGGACGCACGGCGATTCGGTCACCCAGATCCGCATCGGCACCTACGTTGCGCTGGCGGTGTTCGGGGGGCTGGTCCTGGCGCTGGCGCTGATGTTCGCGTTCCGGCGGGCCTTCCAGGCCTGGGTCCACGCGGCGACGGCCCGGGTGTCCGGGCGGTTCGCGCTGGCGTTCGGAGGGTTCCTGGATCGATTCCTGACCGGGCTGTCCATCTTTCCGGACGTGAAGAACTTCGTCTGGTTCCTGTTCCTTTCGTTCTTCTATTGGGCGTCGAACGGCGTGGGGTTGTTCCTGCTGGCCCAGGGGTTCGAGGTCGGCGGGGCGTCGGGCGGCTGGGTGCCCTTCGGGATCCCGCTGATCGGGGCATTCGCGATGATGTCCACCATTGTCGTGGGCATGATGATCCCGAATGCGCCGGCCAATGTCGGGTCGTTCTGGTACTTCCTGCTGAAGCCGATCGAGTTGTATGGGGTCATGCCCGGGAATCCGGCGGGCCTGGCCTACGCGCTGACCGTGTGGTCGCTGCAGTTGCTGCAGTTGCTGGTGTTCGGGGGCTGGTTCCTGTTGACGGGTTCGATCCCATGGCGTCGCGCGTTCACGGTGGGCACCTGGGCGGCCGCGACCCGTGACGACTAGGGCGGTGGGTGGCGCGAGGCGCCGCCGTGCCGTATCATGGCGTCGATGAAACGGCGGATTCTGACGGGTGCGGTGGTCCTGGGCGTGTCGCTGGCGAGTGGCGCGGCGATGGCGGACACCGTGTACCACTGCGGCCTCAAGGACGGCGTCCCGTACTTCACGTTCAACACCAAGCCCCCGGGCCGAAAGTGCCGGGTCTACTCCGAGGGCGGGCGTGCGCAGGCCGCTCGCGCACCCGAGGGGGCGAAGTGCCGGACGCAGCGATTCCGCGACTCGGTCTTCTACACGTGTGAAAAGGACGGGATCCTCTGGTACTTCAACAAGCCGGCTGCCCGTCCCTCCGGGGATGCCGACGGCGAGGCGTCCGCTGCGGCCGCTCGTCCCCGGCGCCAGGCCGAACGGTCCGGCGGCGCGACGGATGGCGGCCTCGCGGAGGCTCGCGAATCCCCGCGTTCCGGCGCGGCCGACCGCGACCGCGATTCGGGGGACGTGCCGGTCGAACTGGCGGGCATGGACTCGCGCCGGATGGACGGGGGCTACCTGCGGGACATCGTGGTCCGGGCATCGACGGCACAGGGCATCCCGGTCGCGCTGCTGAGGGCCGTGATCGAGGTCGAGTCGGGCGCGAATCCGGACGTCGTCTCGCCTGCCGGGGCCCAGGGGCTGATGCAGTTGATGCCGGTGACGGCCGGGTACCTGGATGTCGAGGACCCGTTCGACCCGGAACAGAACGTCATGGCGGGCGCGCGTCTGCTGCGGATCCTGTCGGATCGATTCCACGGCGACGTCACGAAGACCGTCGCCGCCTACTACGCCGGTGCCAGCGCGGTCCGTCGGGCGGGCGGGGTGCCGACCCGGAGTGCCGAGAACTACGTGGCCAAAGTGTTGTCCAGATACCAAAAGTACAGCAATCCCGCGGACTAGAAGGCCCTCCAATTCGTTGCGGAGGGGCCCGATCCGGTTGACAGCCGGTTCCCGAATCGGATATCCTACACGCGCCTTTGCGTGCGCCGAGAATTGATGAAGATGACACGATGGTTGCTGCCGTTCCTGGTCGTTCCGATGCTGCTGGCCGGCTGCGGCGGCACGACGAAGGCCGTTTCCGGCGGATCCGAGGGCCCCGCGACCCTGTCCCGTCAAAGCGGCTCCGCGTACCTGCGTGGCCTGAACGAACTGCGCAACGGGGACTACGCGAAATCGATGGAAACCCTCCAGGCCGTGGCCCGGGGGCCGTCGTACGTCCGATACACGGCACTGGCGCGCCTGCGCCTTGCCGATGCGCTGTTCTACCAGGAGCAGTTCGACGAGGCGGCGGAGGGCTACCGCGGGTTCATCGAACTGAACGCGTCGGATCCGAACCTGCACTACGCGTACTTCCGGCTGGCCGAGTCGCGCGTGCGGTCGATCGCCGGCGACTTCCTGCTGATGCCCCCGTCGGACCGCAGGGATCCCCAGCGGGTGTGGGCCGCGCTGAATCTGCTGGACGATTTCGTCGGGCGGTTCCCGAACAGTCCGCACATCGACGAGGCGCTGGTCTTGCGCGCGCGCATGGCCCGGACGGTTTCGTCCTACGAGATGGAGGTCGCCCGCTTCTACATGTCGCGCAAGAAGCCGGCGGGCGCGGTCAATCGGATCCGGCGGCTGATGAAGACCGTGCCCTCGGTGTTCCGGGATGAAGCGACCCACCTGGCCCTGGTCGAGGCGCTGGCCGCCGCGAAGGACGGCGCCGGGCTGGAGCGGCAGTGCCAGACGTACCAGGAACTGTTCCCCGCCGGGCGGTACCGCTCGAAAGTGTCGAAGGCGTGCGCATCGGTGGTGGGGCGCACCGCCCAGTGGAACGATACGGGGATCCAGACGGACGGAGGCTAGCATGTTCAAGAACTTCCGGGTTGGGGACATGGCGGTTTATCCGGCGCAGGGGGTCGCCGAGGTTCTTGGCATCGAGAGCCGGGAGGTTTCCGGCAACCAGGAAACGTTCTACATGCTGCGACTGATCGATACGGATCGGCGCATCATGATCCCGCTCAGCAAGGCACTGAGCGTCGGGCTTCGCCAGGTCATCTCGCGGGACGAGGTGCCGGCGGTCATGGGCTTGCTGAAGTCGAAGCCGGCCCGGCTGTCCCGTCAGAACTGGAATCGCCGCTATCGCGGCTACATCGACAAGCTGAAGACCGGCAGCGTCTATGACGTGGCCGAGGTGCTTCGCGACCTGTACCTGCTGCGCTACCAGAAGCCGCTTTCGTTCGGCGAACGCCGCCTGCTGGACACCGCCCGGGAACTGTTGACCCGGGAACTGTCCGTGGCCACTTCGGCCGGCGCGGACGGCATCCAGGCTGAACTGGACGACATCTTCCCGCCGCCTCCTCCCGAGGGAATCGACTCCCCGCTCGAGATGGACGTCGCGGTCGAGTCGTAAGAATCCGTCCCCTGGAGAACACTCGACAATGAAACGCTGTTTCGTGGTCCTGGCCCTGGCGTGCCTGGCTGCTCCAGCGAACGCCGGTGCCGATGGGGATCCGTGCGCCGTGGTGCCCGTCCTGCGGCCGGATGCGTCGGCCGCCGAGGTCATCCGTGCCGCCGGGGTTCTGGAGCGGACGACCGTTGCGCCCCAGGCGTGCCCGGCCGTGACGGCGTTGGCGTCCGCCATCGTTTCGCGCGGCCTGGAGGTCGGGGACCTGGACCACGCGGTGGGCGCGTGCGAATACCTCACCCACCGGGCCGGCGGAGTTCCCCGGGACGTGCGTGTCGGGTGCGCTCGGGCCTATGCGTTCGTCGGAGAGGTGGCGAAGGCCACGGTCCTGCTGGAAGCCCAGGTCGCCGAGGCCGGGGAGGATCGCCCGGGGCGAGTGCGCGCGCTGGTCGGCGCCGCACGGGTGCTTGAGGAGCGGATCCGCTTCTCGGCCGCGGCACAGTTAGTGGGGCGTGCGGTCCGCGAGGCGCCCGAGGATCCCGAACTGGGATTGCGGTGGGTGGAAAACCTGCTCGAGGCAGGGCAGGGCGCCGCCGCGGGATCGGCCTCGGTCGAGGTCGCCGGGCGGTTGCCCGAACTCCGAAGGGAACTGGCCAAACGTCTGGTGCAGCGCGGCGCGGCCAAGCACGCCGTGGCGCTGGTCGAGGGGCTGGCCGCGACGGGGGTGCGCGAGGATCTGGACGCCGCGGTGTCCATCCTGGCCGGGAACCGGGATCGGAAGGGGGCGCGAGAGACCGTGCGTCGCTTCGTTCGCGAAGGGGCCGCGGGCGATCAGCGGGGGCGAGCGCTGGTCGGCGCGGATGTTCTGGATCGACAGGGACTCAGCCTCGAGGCCGCCGAGACGCTGGAGGAGGCGCTGGGCAACCTGGCGGCGGCGGCTCCCGACGCGGTCGAGACGCTGGGGGGCCTGCTGCTTCGGGCGGGGCGAGCGGAACGGGCGATTGCCGTCCTGGACCGGGCGTTCGAGCTCGGGGGGCGCTCGCTGGAGGCCGGGCTGCGGATCGCCGACCTGCTGCAGCGCTTCCAGCAGCATCGGGCCGCCGCCGCGCTGTTGCGGCGAATCGCGGACGTGCCGGAAGCCCGGCGGGTCGAACTGGCCCTTCGAGTCGGGCGAGCCCTGCGGGACGCGGGCGATGCCGACGGGGAGGAAGCCTTCCTGGCCCAGGCGGCCGAGGGC
>JARKOL010000165.1 GCA_029975745.1 Myxococcota bacterium
AGCTCGTCGTGCGTGCCGATCATGCAGGTCCGCCCCCCGTTCGTCGCCGATTGTACCTAGCGCAGCAGGGGACTGGAAATCCGACGCCCGCGCAACCTGCCGTCGATCGCCCCGAACAGCCGGAACAGCAGCGGGGCGGCCAGCGCCGTCACCAGCAAACGAAGGGCGATGCCCCCGAAATCCACGGACGCCGACGAGAATCCCTCGTCGAACACCATCGACAACAGGTAGAACAGCAGGCCGCTGACGACCACCCCTGCCAGGGTCATCACCATCAGCGGCAGCGGCCGGGACCACTGGAAGCGGCCGGCAATCGCCAGGTTGCCCAGGTACAGCAGCCCCATGGTTTCCATGTGAGTGCCCAGAACCGCCCCGGGCGCGAACGAGTCCGCGAGCAGCCCGACCAGCACGGCCGCCACGAATCCGCCCAGCGGACGCGACGTCACCGCCAGGTACATCACCGCCAGCAACGGCAGATCCAGCGTGAAGGCGTGGATGCCCAGGAGGCCCAGCAGCGGCACCTGGCACGCCAGAAGCACGAAGACCAGCAGCAGAATCAGGAAGTAGCGCATCCCCTCACCTTCCTGCCGGTCCCGGACCGCCGCGCCGGTTCCGCAGCACCACCATGGCGTGCGAAATGGCCCCGGGATTGACCGACAAGGTCACGTCGTACTCGACGTACGCGCCCCCCTGCCGGCGCCCCGACGGATTCGTGACGTACCCGATCTCGACGCCGCGCGGGAACACCTGGTCGTGCCCCGACGTCATGATCACCGCGCCCTCTTCCAGCGGCGCCTCGCTCAGTCCCACCTGGAGGCGCACGTGCATCTCGTCGGGCCTGCCGGGCCCCGAGATCATTCCCAGGATGCCCCGCCCCAGCACCTCGGCGGCCACGCGACTGCGGCCGTCGGTCAGCAGCATCACGTCGCCGACGCTGCCCGCCGCCTGGACCACCCGCCCCACCAGTCCGAGGGGCGTCACCACGGCCATGTCCTGGGCCACCGTGCGATCCTCGGGAAGCTCGACCGACACCCGCGCCACCCGGTAGAGCGGCGTCAGTTCCCGGGCGACGACCCGGGCGGGTGCCATCTCCAGATCCTTGCGCGCCTCGGCCAGGCCCAGCAGGCGACGCAACTCGGCGTTCTCGACCGCCAGCCGCTTCGCCGTCAGAGCCTCGCCCATCAGGCGCTCGTTGTCCGCGACCAGACGCTGGTTGTCCTCGTGAAGGTTCACCAGCAACACGTAGTCCGAGAAGATCGACCCCAGCCCGCCGACGATCGCCCCCATGCCTCGCTGGGCGACGCCCGCCACGCCCACCGTCACCCGCTGGGCCGGCGAGGTGCCGCTGTCCTGGCGTCCGTGGATGTACATCAACGGCAGCGGCAGCAGCAGCAGCAGCGTCACGACGATGGGAAAGCGATGTCGGGCAATCCAGTCGCGCATCGGTAACGCCATCCGGCCGGGACGCGGAGGACCGCGTCAGCCCTGGATCGTGCTGTTCCGCAGCAGCGCGATGTCGTCCAGGACCCGTCCGGCCCCCAGCACGACGGACGAGATGGGATCCTCGGCAACCATCACCGGAAGCCCCGTCTCCTCGCGGATCAGCAGGTCGATGTTCTTGAGCAGCGCGCCGCCGCCGGCCAGCATGATGCCCTTGTCCACGATGTCCGCCGACAACTCGGGCGGCGTCCCCTCCAGGGCCTCGCGCACCGCATGGGCGATGGCCGTGATCGGCTCGGACAGCGCCTCGCGGATCTCGTCGGAATTGATGGTCAGGGTCTTGGGCACGCCGGCGACGAGGTCGCGCCCCTTGACCTGCATCGTCAGCACCTCGGGCAACGGGTAGGCGTTGCCGATCTCGATCTTCACCTGCTCGGCCGTGCGCTCGCCGACCAGCAGGCTGTACTTCCGCTTCATGTGTTCCTTGATGGCGTCGTCCATCTTGTCGCCGCCGATCTTGACCGACCGGCTGTACACGACGCCCGACAGACTGATCACCGCGACTTCCGTGGTGCCGCCGCCGATATCGACAATCATGTTGCCGCAGGGTTCGGTGATGGGCAGGCCCGCGCCGATGGCGGCCGCCATGGGCTCCTCCATCAGGTACACCTCGCGGGCGCCGGCGGATTCGGCCGACTCGCGGACGGCGCGACGCTCGACCTCGGTGATCCCGTGGGGCACGCAGATGACGATGCGGGGACGAACCAGCGTGCGCCGATTGTGCGCGCGGGCGATGAAGTACCGCAGCATCGCCTCGGTCACCTCGAAGTCGGCGATGACGCCGTCCTTCATGGGACGGATGGCCTCGATGCCGCCCGGGGTACGGCCCAGCATCTCCTTGGCCTCGCGACCCACGGCCAGGACGCGCCGCGTGTTGCGGTGGTCCTTGAAGATCGCGACGACCGACGGCTCGCAGGACACGATGCCCTTGCCGCGGACATAGACCAGGGTCGTGGCGGTGCCCAGGTCGATGGCCAGATCGTTGCTGAACAGCCCGTAGAACCAGTCGAACAACATGGCCCCCCGTGATTCGCGCGCGCCGAAGCGCCGCAAAAGCGGGCATTTCTATCACGGATTTGGGAAAACCTCAAGAATCACGAACGTTCCGGATTCCTCGGGGGAAACAGCAGGGACGCCACGACCCCGAGGGTCAGAATCAGCAGGATCGCCCCCAGCAGCATCAGGTTGAAGTGCTCGCCCAGCACGACCTTGATCCAGTCCGCCAGCAGCATCTTGAAACCCACCACCAGCAGCACGACCGCCAGTGCCGGCTTCAGGAACCGGAACTTGTCGATCATGCCTGCCAGCGCGAAGTACAGCGATCGCAGCCCCAGGATGGCGAACACGTTGCTGGTGAAGACCAGGAAGGGATCCCCGGTGATCGCGAAGATCGCCGGGATCGAATCCACCGCGAACACCACGTCGGACGTCTCGACGACCACCAGCGCCAGCGCCAGCGGGGTCAGCAGCCAGCGTCCCGCCGGGGCCGCATCAACCACCGGATCGGGCACCTCGACCGCCCCGGGAACCGCCGACTCGTGGGAGGCGACCGAGCCGGCGCGCACCAGGAAGTGCTGGCCGTGATAGCCCCGGGTCACGGGAAGGAAGCGCCGCGTCAGCCGCACCAGCGGATGGTCCCCCGGGTCGCGTTGGCCACCGCGCGACAGCAGCATCTTGAGGCCGGTCAGCACCAGGAAGGCGCCGAACACCAGCAGGATCCAGTGGAAGCGCGCCACCAGGGCCGCGCCGATCCCGATCATCAGACCGCGCAGCACCAGGGCCCCCAGCACCCCCCAGAACAGCACCCGATGCTGGTAGAGGGCCGGCACCCCGAAGGACGCGAAGATCATCGCGATGACGAAGATGTTGTCGACGCTCAGGGACTTCTCGACGACGTAGCCGGTCAGGTACTTCACGGCCGCCTGGTGCCCGCCATTGACGACCCGATCGACCGGGTCCGGCGCCAGTCCCAGGCCCAGCCAGTGGCCCTCGTAGGCGAAGTACACAAAGACCGAGAACGCCAGCCCCAGCCCGATCCAGAGCGCCGACCACCGCAGCGCCTCGCGAAGACCGATGACGTGGGACTTCCTGTGGAACACCCCCAGATCCAGGGCCAGCATCCCGAACACGAACAGCAGGAACCCCGCCCAGATCCAGAACACGATGTGCCTCCCCGCCGGACCGACCGGCGGCCCCTGGGATGGCCTACGATAATCATGGTGCCCACGAACGCCAAGGGGCGGTCGGCGAACGCAAGGAGTGGATTGACCGGCATCGGGATTGCTGATAGCGTTTCCGTCGAGTCGAGAACCCCCGGAGGAGGCACGATGCGTCAGGCGTTGTGGATCGCGATGGTCGTGGGCGCGCTGGTCACGGCGGGCTGCGCGAAGCAGGCCGACACGTCCAAGGGCCCCAAGCCCCAGGTCACCCTCCCGGACCGGCCCGATCTGGCTGCCCGGCCCATCGCCGAAAAGTACACGGATGGCGCGTGGTCGGTCGATGGGCTGGTGCGCAAGGCAAGCGAACTGAACAACCAGGACGTGACCGTGCGCGGCGTGGTGCTGGCGCAGGAACTGTGCGCGCCGGGCGCGGCGTGCAGCGCCGAATCCCACATCGTGCTGGTGGACGATGCCGACAAGCCCGGCCGCAGGCTGCAGGTCGTCGGCCCCTGGTCCGATTTCGACCTGTCGGGCTACGCCGTCAAGTCGTCCCAGACGCTGGTCGGCAAGGTGGCCATGTGGTCGCCGTCCGGTCGGCTGATCAACATGGACGGCATCCTGGTGCTGCCGCAGCCGAAGCCCGAGGCGGCCGCCGAGGAGCCCGCGAAGAAGTAGGGTCGCAAGGCCCGCCCCGGATCCCCCGAACCGACGCTATCGAACGCGCAGCAACGGCTGTCCCATCCGGATCGGGTCGCCCTTCGCCGGGCCGACGTAGTCCCAGGGGCCGCGTTCCAGCACCATCACGACGGTCGATCCCAGGTGGAACTCGCCCAGGTCATCGCCCTTCCGGACCGGAATCGGCGGGTTGAAGGACGCCCCTCCGTGACGCCGCCCCAGGTTCGTCACCATCGGACTGTAGGCGACCGAGATCCGTCCCACGCCGACCGCGCCGACCATGACGACCGCGGCGGTCCGGTCGCCGCAACACATCAGGGTCGTCAGGCGCTCGTTGCGGGCGAACAGGCGATCGACCATCTCGGTGGCCCGGGGGGCGACCGTGTACAGCCGACCCGGAATGTGGCGACAGCCCACGACCTGGCCGTCGCAGGGGAAATGGACACGATGGTAGTCGCGGGGACTCAGATAGATCGTGACGTAGGTGCCGCCCTCGAGGCGTCGGCAGGGCCCCGTGTCGCCCAGCAGTTCGTCCAGGCGGTACGAGCGCCCCTTGGCCTGGATCATCACCCCGCGCGTCACCTCGCCGATGCCCTGGATGCGCCCGTCGGACGGGGAAACGACGACGTCGGGGTCGGCGACGATGGGCCGGGCGCCCGGCTTCAGCCGCCGGGTGAAGAAGCGGTCGAACGTCTGGAAGCCGTCCTCCGGAATCACGCATTCGTCCAGGGACACGCCGTAGACGCGGCAGTAGGCGGTGATCATCCGCTCCAGCACCGGCCGGGGCAGGTGCAGGTCGGACACGCGCCCCACCCCCCGCGAGTAGCGGTTGCTGCGAGACACCTCGTAGAACGCGCGCCGAAGCCAGTCTGAAGGTCGAGGCGACATGGGTCGATCCTACCCGATTTCGAGGTCGGACAGCAGTCGGCCACCGTCCAGCGAGACGAATTCCGCGTAGCGGCGAACCCGATCCCGCAGGTCGCCCAACCGGACGTCCGCCAGCGATCGGGGACCGAACCCCTGGACACAGAAGGATCCCATCACCGTGCCGACCGCCAGGGCGCGACGGATGGCCGCCGGGCCGAAGTCCCGGACGTGGTCCAGGTAGGCCAGCGTGGCGCCGGCGAAGCAATCACCGGCCCCGGTCGGATCGACGATCGCGTCCAGTGGGTACGCCGGCAGCAGCGCCATGCCCTCGGGCGACACCAGGATCGCCCCGTGCTCGCCACGCTTGACCACGATGGCGCGGGCGCCCATCTCCAGCACGCGCCGCGCCGCCACCAGCACGTTGACCTCGCCGGACAACTGCCGCACCTCGTCGTCATTGACGAACAGCAGGTCCACACGCGGCATCAGCCGGACCAGGTCGGCCCGGAAGTTGTCGATCCAGCATTCGATGGTGTCCAGGCCGACGAAGCGTGCGTCGCGCGCCTGGGCCAGCACCAGCCCCTGGAGGTCAGGCTTGATGTTGCCCAGGAACAGCACGTCCGGCGACCGCCAGTCCGGCGGAATGACCGGGGAAAAGTCCGCGAACACCCCCAGTTCGGTCTTCAGGCTGTCACGCCCGATCAGGTTGTCGTGGTAGCGGCCGTGCCAGCGGAAGGTGGTGCCGGGCTTGCGCGCCAGGCCCGCGGTGTCCACGCCGCGCTGCCGCAGGAAGTGGACGTCGTCCTCCGAGAAGTCGTCCCCGACCACCGCGACAAGCTGGGGGCGGGACAACAGCCCCGCCGCCGTGCAGAACCAGGTCGCGGACCCGCCCAGCACCTCGACCGGCGGGCGGCCGGGCAACTCGATCACGTCGTAGGCGACGGATCCGACGCACAGCAGGCTCATGGGGACCTCCGGGATTGCGGGCTCAGCCCAGGTGGCGTCCGACGATGGGGGCCAGACGTTGGCGCGCCTCGTCCGGGATCCGGGCGGGGTCGGTCATGATCGCGTTTCGCAGGGCGTTGGGGCAGGCGCAGGGGCCCGCCGAGTCCAGGTGCGCGATGGCCCCGGAAATCAGCGCGCGGGCCCGACCGATGCCCCGGGACAGCGTCGCGATCACCGCCTCGACGCTGACGGCGTCGTGGGACTCGTGCCAGCAGTCGTAGTCCGTCGGCAGCGCGATGGTCGCGTAGCAGATCTCGGCCTCGCGGGCCAGCTTCGCTTCGGTCACGTTCGTCATGCCGATGACATCGACGCCAACGTCGCGGTACATGAACGACTCGGCACGGGACGAGAACTGCGGCCCCTCGATGCACACGTAGGTGCCGCCCTCGATCACGTCGATGCCCTGGACCCGGGCCTGGGAAGCCAGCAACGCCCGCAACGCCGGGCAGGTCGGCTCGGCCATCGACACGTGCGCGACGATACCCTGGCCGAAGAACGTCGAGGGGCGCGCGAACGTGCGATCGATGAACTGATCGACCAGCACCGGCTTGGCCAGCGTGACCTCTTCCTTCATCGAGCCAACCGCGCTGGCCGAGAAGATCCGCGTCACTCCCAGCGACTTCAGCGCCCAGATGTTGGCACGGTAGGGGACCTCGGAGGGCAGCCACCGGTGGCCGCGTCCATGCCGGGGCAGAAAGGCGACCTCGACGTCGCCCAGCCGCCCGATGGCGATGGCGTCTGACGTGGCCCCAAAGGGCGTGTCCACCACCACTTCGCGCACATCGGCCATGCCGTCGAACAGGTAGAGGCCCGAGCCCCCGATGACGGCAACGCGCGTGTCATTGCTCATGACGGACCCCCTTGCGGGCATGAGGCCGGACGCCACCGGAGCACATCCCGGTGGGCATCCGCAAGACGGGGACGCGACGAGGATCAGTCCTCGTCGCCACCCTCTTCACCCAGATCGTCCTCGGTATCGACTTCCAGGTTCTTGTCGTCCAGCTCCTCGGGGAGTTCTTCGTCCTCTTCCTCGATGTCGGCCGGCGTGAAGGCGACTTCCTCGATCACCTTGGGCGGCTTGCTGACGTCCGTCCCGCATTTCGGACACGTCGGCGGGCGCCGATTCATGTCGTAGAACTTGCAGCCGCACGCGAAACACGCGTGCCGGTCGCCGAACTTCTCCTTGTCCACCATCGTGCATCCTCGAAAGGGTTGGCCAAGCCAAAGGAAACGAGTGCGGCGAAGTACCGTATCACCGAACCGATGTCAAGCAGGTTTCGCGTCCCCCTCGACGGCGCGCCCCCTGAAAGGCGCCCTCTTCCCCGCCCCCCAACCGGACCCGAGCCCGAGCCCGTCCCCGCCCCCCAACCGTACCCGAGCCCGAGCCCGCCCCCGCCCCCCAACCGTACCCGAGCCCGTACCCATCCCCGCCCCCGCCCCCGCTGTGGAACACCACTCGGTTTGAGACTTGAGGACTACGAGAAATCGCGACGAAACGCGCAGATCCGAGACGGACAACCGACCCAAAATACACGGATACCGAATAAAGGCGCTCAGGCGATGGGAAGAAATGCGAATGAGCAGCCAAGTTGATACCAGTTCGCGGTCGGGCTGAAAAAGCGCCACTGGAGTTGATACTAGGTTGAAGCGTTCAACGGTGTTGAAAATCCGTTTTAGCCGGGTGGCGCCTGCTCCTTGACCTTGCTGGCCAAGACCTCGATGGTGTCAAGCAAATCGCGAGATGCCGGAAAGTCGGTACCAGCAACCGACACAAACGACCGGTATTGCAGGACAACCATGTAGCAGTAGCTCGCGAATCGAAAACGCTGGTACTGCTTGCTCGAAACACGGAGTCGCCGTCCGACCTTGCAGGAGAGCCATGGGCACTGGTCCACGAACCGCTGGTCAATATGGTTGTTGTTGTGGACGATGACATTGCGAGCAGCATTGAGTTCCTGGAGCGCCTGGCGAACGTCCTGGTCAAGAGGGCCGTTCTGGCCAACGATGCTGAGCATGGCTTCGAACCGATCCAACGCTCGGTGTGGAGAGCGGGTCTTCTCCTCCAACGCTGCCGCCAGTAGTTGCGCCCGGCCGGAACGGCCCAACTGTCCAAAGGCGGCCATCGAGCCCTTGAGATCCATGATTTCCTGAAGCTCCCACAAGTCCCTGCTGCAAAGGGCGTTGACCAGCTCCCGGCGCACGTGCCATTCCACCAACGACCACAAGCGGACGACCGCTGCTGCGTAAATGTCCGGGCAGCCGAGTCGAGCTTGACTCGCCGCGTAGGTGTCGATGCCCTTCATGTCCACCTGGAACTTCGGCGTGCCGGCGGTAGCTCTCTTGAGGGACATGACGGCCAGAAGGCCCAGTCGCACGAAGTTGTCCACCTGAGCGATGGCTTGGATGCCGTCTGGACTGGAGGTTCGCGGCAGGTCAGGAAAACGCAGTTTCATGACTTCTGTCTCCTCGTGGCGTTCTCTAGTTCGGGCACTGCGCGGCGTAGAGCGACGCGCAGGTAGGCGCGTTCGTCCTCGTCGGCCTGGGCCCACCAGGTCGCCAGGGCCTCCTGGAGGGTCTGGAGTTCCGGGTCAGAGTTCTGTCGTGCGACCAGGAGCTCCTGGTCCAACATCATGGAGCCTCGACCCGTGAGTAGCCAATCGGCGCTTGCACCTACAAGCGCCAAACCGACAACAAGATCTATGGATGGTGCTCGAAGCCCTGCTTCGACCTGGCTGATGTGGGCGCCCGAAACCCCAGTCTGGCGACCGAACTCTCTCTGAGACAAGCCTATAGATTCCCTAATCATTTTGAGGCGCTCTGATGCTGCGCTTGCTACTACAATCTTTTTTCTTGACATGCTTGTATCCGCAAGCAAGACTATCAGGCGCAAGGTCGTTTTTCTGACATCGACCTAGCGCCTTTTCCAGACGGAGGTCCTCAATGGACGACCCCATCCGAGTTCACGACTGTCCCTGCTGCACCTGCTCTCCGAAAACCGACCAGCGCCCGCTCCTGGAGCGACTGGACTTGACGACCAAGCAATACGCCCGCTGCCTCGAACAGATGACGCAGCAGGCGCGCGAGACCGTTGCAGCGGCGCGAGCCGTCCTGGACGAAGACCAGCGCCTGCGGCAACTGCGCCAGAGGAGGACGCGATGAGCCAGGGCATGAACTCTCCTGCTTCCAGCAGCCAATACCTCGGGCTGCTGCTGAATCTGTCGCGGGGCGAGATCCTGCGCCTCGCCCTCGCGTCACGGGGCCACTCGATTGCGTCCATCGCCCGCGACCTGGGCGTGTCGCGCCCCGCGGTTTCGGGCGTCGTACACGGACACTGGGCCTCGGCGCGGATACTCGACCATCTGGCCGCCATCCTGGGCGTCCCGGTGGAGGCGATCCGCAGCCAGCCGTTTACGCCCGTAAGTGTCGCCGGTGACGGCCGGCGCGTCAATGCCGGACTTTCCGAGTCATCCAGACAGCAGCCGACGGTTCGCCGCCGGCGGGCCGCGTGAGGTTGGGAATGGCGCGCAAGGCCAAGCCCGGCCTTCCCGGGCAGCTTTCGTTGCTGGACGTGCTCGCCCGACTGGACGAGGGCCGCGAGGTCGGCGCGCAGTTGAAGGCCGCACTGGCCAGCGACCTGGGGCGGTCGCGGTTCCCGCGTGACCAGGTGGCCGGACGGCTGACGGTCCTGCTGGGCCGGTCGGTCACGGTCGCCATCCTGGACACGTGGACGGCACCGAGCAAGGACCAACACCGATTTCCCTTGGAGTACCTGCCCGCCTGGTGCGAGGCGACGGAGCAGCTGGGCGCCCTGCGCTCGGTGGTGGCCGCGTGCGGGTGTCGGCTGGTCGTGCCGGACCAGGTGCGGCGTGACCTGGTGCAGGTCGAGAACGAACGGAAGCGGCTGCAAGTCCGGTCGAGGACCCTGGCCGCGGTGGTCGAGGCTGTTGATACGGGGGTGTTGTGATGGAATGGCAGTTGGCGGTACCAGTGGTGCTCTGGTCGCTGTCCGCGACCGCGGGCTTCGCACTCCTGGGATGGCTCGTGCGGTCGCATTTCTTCTGGGTCAACTCCACCCATCGACGCCTCACGGAACTTGAGATGCGGGCTGGAATCTACCGGTCCGGTGGGAACAAGGCATCTTCGGCTGATTGCGGCGGCAGGGGGCGTTCGTGACGGACTGTCGCCTTCATGCGGTAACTGTTGCCGCACGCGTCGCGAACGAGGACGCGGACCTTGATTCGTCCGTGCGCAAGACTCCCTTGGGCGCCGACCAGGGTAATGCTACCGACGATCTGGTGTCGTGGCGGTATGGTGGTCGGCAGCGACCAAGGTTCCACCGGATTCTTCCAGCACCAAGAAATCTCACCCCTGTCAATACCCAGAAGTTCACCGATGCGGATAGTGGCCGGGTAGAGAAGGGCCCTGGACGGCATCGATCGAAGACCGCTCGGCGACTCCACGGTGACCTCGGTCACGTGATTCTGGAGGGCGCTCGGGTTCGAGACCGCGAGCACCAAGCTGAGTACGTCAACAGTGGAATCCCGTGTCGGCGCGGACGGACTCACGTCGCTCATCACGGACTGCTCAGACATGCGGCTGCTGAAGGTTCGACTGTCCTTTTGGACGGCGGAAACGATCAGCCGGGGCAGTTCGTAGAGTCGGCGAATCCGAACCTGCCAGACCACATGAGCGATCGTGGTCAGCGTGCCGCAAGCACCTACCCACGCTGCGATCGTTGTCAGCGTCTCCATCAGCGAAGCGTAGCACCGTCGAAGGGCCGGGTGAAGGAGGTTTGAAGGTGAAGGCGAACAGCGTTTACACCGCTGCAACACGCGTTCAAATCGAGCCGACCGCGTTCATCGACGCGTACCTCGAGAGCGTCGATTCCCTGGGCACCGACCTGGTGCCCGTCCGGGACGTCGCCGCCAGGATGGAGGGCGGCATAAGCCCTGAGGACCTGACGCTTTGGCTGGTGTCCAAAGGCTCGGCGATGCTGGCCATCGGGCTCACGGGCATGACCGCTGACAGCGCGCTGGTGCGCCTGCGGCTCCACAGCGACGCCAAGGACATGGCCGGGACCGCGCTGGTGGCTCTGGCTCTGTCCGCTGTCTGGGTGGCGCTGATGGGCCTCCTGGCCGCGTGAGGGACGACGGATGAACATGCTGCTGAAGGCGCCCCTGGATCCTCCGGGAACAGGCGGCCGAGCCCACTTGGCCGAGACGGGGGACTTCGCGACCGACCTGGACGCGGTGCTCGCCGAGGTCCGGGCCGTCCTCGTCGAGAAGAACAAGAGGTACGGGGACAGCGTCCTGAACCCCGTGCGGGTGTTCAGCAGGGCCAGTGCCCAGGAACAGATCCGGGTCCGCCTGGACGACAAGCTCAGCCGCCTCGCCCGCGGCACCCACGACACCGCCGACACCGAGGATGCCGAGCTCGACGCCCTCGGATACCTGGTCCTCCTGCGAATCGCGCGCATGCGAGAGCGGGAAGTAGTTGACCAATCTGGTCATGTCCGGCTTTCGAGCGAAGCCGGACATGAAGTCGGACATGCGGCGCCGAAGTCGGACAACGGAGCGAAGACGGTTGGTTAGAAGTGATACTGCCATGATGGACGACGCGGAAGTCGGACATCTCCTGGGATGCTCAGAACGTCATGCGCGGCGCCTGGCCGACCGCGAGAACTGGCGCTTCCGAGAGGAGCCGGTTCGGGGCGGGAAGCGGAAACTCTACGCCCGCCAGGACGTGTTGGCCTACGCGCGATCGAAGGGCCTCTCGGTCCCCGACCTGGGGACTTCGGACACCACCCCCACCAACACCGCCGTCGCCCCGGTCGATCGTGACCGGGGGGCGGCGGGCGCAGGGGCGGATGCCGGCGATGGTGCGTGGGCCAGCGTACCCGAGAAGGGTCGGAAGAAGGCAGCCGCGCGGATGCGCGTGCTGGAAGCGTGGCAGGCGTTCAAGGCGGCCGACCGCGGGAACATGCATCTGTTCATCGACGAGTGGAACGCAGAGCACCCGGACCATCGGGTGTCGTATGCCACGGTCTATCGATGGGATCAGGACTTCGCGGCGGGCGGTCTGCCTGCCCTGGTGCCGGGGTACTACGTCAAGGAGACGCCCGGCCGCCAGGTCGATCCCCGGGTGGCGACCGTCTTCCGGCGAGCGTGGTTGAAGCAAACGCGTCCGAACGTGTCCACGGCGATGGCGGTCGCCATCGCGCACGCGCAGGAACTGGGCGTGAAGGAGCCCAGCTACACGACGTTTCGACGGTTGGCTGCGGAGATCGCCAAGCCGATGCGCGTGATCGCACGTGACGGCAACAAGGCATACGACGACAAGTGCGGCGATTACATACAAATCGACCGCAGTTCGCTGCCTGCGAATCACACGTGGGTTTCCGATCATCATCAGTTGGACATCCTATGCCGCGACGATCGGGGGCGCCTGGTCTTTCCGTGGGTGACGGTCTTCCAGGACGAGCGGTCCAGGATGTGGGTCGGCTGGTGCATCCACACCAACCCCTGTACGGACACGATCCTGATGGCCTTCGCCCGGGGGGTCCACGCCTACGGGCTGCCACAAGAGATCAAGGTCGATAACGGACGGGACTACCGCGCCAGGTCCGTCACTGGCGGGTGGAAGACCCATCGGCTGGAGGTCGATCAGGACAAGGCGCTGGCGGCGGTGCATGGGGTCCAGCAGCAGGATCGCTCGGTCATGGGCAGCCTGGGCGTCAAGGTCCGCTTCGCGCTTCCAAAGAACGCGCGCGCGAAGTCGGTCGAACGGGCGTTCCTGGTGGTCAACGAATGGTACTCGCGGCTGCACCCCTCGTTCCGTGGCAGCAACGTGCTGGACAAGCCCGAACAGTTGAAGGAGTTCCAGGCGAACCCCAAGCGGTGCCCTACGGTCCGCGAGATCGATCAGGAGTTCGATGACTTCATCAACCACGTGTACAACACGATGCCCTGCCGAGGGCGCGGCGCTGACGGCATGCGCCGGTGCGACGCGTTCGAGACCCACCGCGCACCCATGCGCATGGTGGACCCGGTCACGCTGCACTTCTGCCTGATGAAGTCCACGAAGCCGTTGATGGTCAAGCGCAACGGTGTGGAAGTGGACGGCATCCAATACAACGCCGTCAACATGGAACTGCACTGGCGGCAGGACGAATGGGTGTATGCGCGGCGGGACCCCTGGCGGGCCGGCGTCGTGTACGTCTTCGACCTGGATGATCGTCCCATTTGCGAGGCGCGGAATCTGCCTCTGTTCACGACGGACGCTTCCCGCGAGGAACTATCGGCGGCGATGGCGGGGCAACGCCGGCGCAAGAAGGTGACGCGGGATGCGGTGAAGGAACTGACCGGTGGCCCGGCGACGGACGACCTCGCGGCGTTGATTGCGCACAACAGGGCACTGGCCGCGTCGAGTGACGCTGGGGGTGGCAAGTCGCCGCCGCCGCCGAAGCAGTTGATTCGCACGGGTGATGTCGCCGGGCTGGAACCTACGCCGGCTCGGGGCGCGCGGGCGCGGTCGAGTGCGGATCTGCTTGCCGAACAACGGGAGCGTGCTCAGGCCCAGCGCGACGCAGATATGGAACTGCTGCGCAAGGGTCTGATGAAACGGGCTTCAAACACCATCTAACGGAGGCTCTCATGGAAGAAACGACTCAGGTTCCGGGTGCTGCGGAGCGGGAGGCCGCGCGGGCGTGGCTGGACAAGAACAAACGGTCGCAGGCGTGGCTGGCGAAGACCCTGGAGGTGTCGGCCACCGTGGTCAGCCAGTGGCTCAGTGGCGTTTACATGGGCGATGTCGCGGGTGTCACGGCGAAGGTGGCGGCTTTCCTGGAATTGCAGAACAAGCGGGCAGTTGTGGGGCAGCGGCCGACGTTCCTGGAGACGACCGTGGCGCGCCAGGTGATGACCGTGTGCGAGTTCGCGC
>JARKOL010000174.1 GCA_029975745.1 Myxococcota bacterium
CCCCTCGCCCAGCACCCCGAACTTCACCTCGCCGCCCTCGGGGATCGGGTCGAGCGCCGAGAAGCTGGACATCTTGATCTCGCGGACCGGCTTGAAGTCCGCGACCACGCGCCGCACGGCCAGGGCGTCGAAGTTGCGCGCCTCCTGGGAGTAGGCGCCGTTGAAGTTCTTGTGGACCGCGCCGGCCAGGATCGCCGGGAAGTCCGACGTGGACGCCATGCCCGACCGGGCCCCGAAGAGCGCCTCGTCGAACACGTCGCTCGGGGCCATGCCCCGCGTCCGGACGCCCCGGGCCTCCAGGCACTCGCGCGCCACGTCCAGCAGGGAGTAGTTCACGAAGGGGCGAGCGAGGTCCGACGGCTTGCCCTGCGACCACGCGCGGAACGCGAGGCCCTCCACCATGGCCTGGGCCCGCGTCTCGTCGCCGTCGCGGGTGACGGTCGCGTGGCCGGCGAGCGTCGGCGCCGCCGCGTCGCGCTTCCCGATCAGGTCCAGCATCTGCGACTGGGCCGCCTCGACCGTCACGGCCGGGTCCGACAGCATCGCGCGGATGTCCTCGTCTCCGAGGCGCACCTTCGCGGCGAGTTTGCGAATCGTGTCCTGCCGGGTCGCCTCGGCCTTGCGGCCCTCCTCGCGCGCCGCGTGCAGCGCGGTCTCGTCGGGTACCGGGGCCGCGGGCGCCTGCCGGGTGTCCTGGGTGGTGTCCTGCGTCTCCATGCCGGTGTCCTCCTTCGGGGGCTGGTCCGCGGTGCGGGTGTTCGTGCCGCCGTCGGCCGGGAGCGCCACGGCGCTGATCTCGTCGGGGATGTGCTTGGCCCAGGACCGGATCTCGAGGCCGCTCTCCGGGTCCGTGCTCACGGTCGGGCGGCCGACGCGACGGTAGCCGTACGACCACTTCCGGATCACGCCGTCGCGGATGTCCTGGACCACGTCGGCCTTGCCGGCCGCGCGGGACAGCGTGATGCGGGCGCGTGCTTCGGTGTCGCTGACGACGCGGGCGGTGCCGGGGACGACGCTTCCGATGACCGCGTCCAGGCCCTCGCCGGTCTTCGGGTCGAGCCCGTGGGCGCGCAGCACGTGGGCGCCGGCGTTCAGTTCGGAAACGTCCATGCCGCGCAGGGGCAGATCCTCGATCCACGGCACGCCCCGGCGCTTGTCGAACTTCGTGGCCCGGGCGCCGGTCGAGAACACCACCTCGATCGAGCGGGTGTCCTCGTTCCACGTTTCGGGCAGCGTCGTGGCCGTCCGGAAGTCGCGGTCGATCGGTGCGGAACGCGTCGCCATGCGCGCCACCTCCTGGCCCGAGGGTCAGGCTCGGGAGGGGGTGCGTGCCAGGCACGTTCGCCTCGAACTCTCTCTTGACGCGCATCGTTGGACACGGTCCAATAGGCGCACGTGCACTCGACCGATTCTTAAGTAGTTGTTCTGGCTTGGAGTTTCAGTGAAATGGTCTACGTGAGGGTGACATTGGAAATCGAGATCGACGTCAAGAACCACATGGATCTCGTGGAGCAGCAGACATCAGGCGCCAAGCGCTGGTTTGCGATGAACATCTTTCGCGGCACGGCCCGGAAGAAGGTCGAAGAAACCATTGGGGACGAAGTAGCTTCGTCGCTGGTCGCGGAACTGCCGCCCCGAGTGCGGGAGCAGATCGCCGGGGCGTTGTCCAAGCGCGGGGTCTCCGCGGCCGTAAAGGCGCGGAGTTCCGAGCAGCACTTTCAGGCGTGACCAAATTCGCGGAGGCGTGGAATGACCGATACTCTCAAGGTACTGAAGTGGGCGCACGACACCGCACGGGACGACGAAATCGTCGCGATGTTCTGGGCGGAACTCTGCAAGGCGGTGCGGGAGACGAATTCCCCCAGCGCAGAGAAGGTGTTGTCCGAACTCCGCGAGTATGGAGGCAACACCTTCTCGAACATCTTCCGAAACGGCGGTGTGGAATACGCCGAGGTCGCCTACGACGTGGCTTCTACCCTGAAACCTTGGCTGGATGACAAGCCGTTCTCCGAGGGAGACACCGAGGCGTGCGAACGCTTCGTGCTGAAGCGGATGGAGGTCAAGGAGGACGACCTGGCGAAGTTGAACGACGCCATCCGCGCGAGGATCGGCTCCGACGTGAGCGACCAGGTCGTCAGGAAGACCGCCGAAACGGTCGCAAAGGCCGCAGCCGGTGCAGCGACCAAGCAGGCAGCAAAGAAGGTCGCAGAGGCTGCGGCGAAGGAGGCTGCGAAGAGGGCTGCGATTGAAATGGGCAAGCAAATCGCGCGCCAGATCCTCTATCAGATCCTCCGGTCGTTGACCCTGATACTTGCTGCCTGGGCCGTAGTTGACCTCGCTGGACCCGCGAAGCGGGTGACGATTCCCGGAGTCACTTACGTGGCGTTGCTTCGCAAGCTCTACGACAACGCGCACGCTTGAACGGAGGAAGGACCGTGGTCGAGTTTCCGACCGTGCTCGTCGGCAGCGACAAGGTCCGGGCAGGGCTGACCAGCGGGCTCTTCTACCGCGATGGCGGCGTTATTCGCGAGGGTGCCACCGGAAGGATCGTTGAACTTCTCCAAGACGGGCACCTCCCGGATCCCAAGATGGCCGAACTCCTGAGCGCCAGCGTCGTGCCACTCGCGGTTCAAGCCGTTGGCTTCGCGATCGTCGTTTCGAAGCTGGAGAGCATTCGAGCGAGCCTGGAATCGGTCTTGGAAGAAGTGCGAGGGTTGCGGGACGACATGAGGGCAGTCGCCGCGCAGCTCGATGCCCAGTCGATCGGTCGTCTCCTCGGGGCCATGCATTCTTGCGCCCTCGAACTGAAAGAGGGCTCCACGGCGCGGCTTGCGGAGTATCGACAGTGCTTTCTGGAGTACTACCACCAGTTCCGCCGGCTCGCGGAGCTGGTTTCGGGGGACCCGCGGTTGCTGCGCAGCCACCCGGAACTGCTTCTCCGAAGCCACCAAGCGATGTCCCTGAGCGGGGTGGCAGCACGCGATCTGTGTGTACGGATGGGTCAGCGGGAATCCGCGCTGGAATTGGGTGAGACCATCCATCGACAGTCGTCTGAAATCGAGGCTCGTGTCAGCAAGCAACTCGGCGCCCCTTCAAGCCTGTTCTGGGTGGAGAAGGAACATCGACAGGGGCAAGCGGAGGTCCGCGAGTCGACAGCACGATTAGGCGGTCACGTGGAGCAACTGCGTCTCGCCTGGGACTCGCCCGTTGGCGGGCAGGTCAGGGCTCTGCTCGGGATTCCATCCGTGGCTATCGAGAAGTGACGCTCGGCGCCGTGGTGGCTTCGCTTGTGGTGGTGGGTGCTGACTGCGCCGCCCCCGACAACGACACCTCCCCCGGATCCCCGTCGCTGACGATCCCGAGCCGTCGGCGGTTCTCCTGGTCCAACGCGATCTCGGCGTCCACGGCGTCGGGGTCCTGGCCGTAGGACGCGATCACGTCTCGCCGGGAACGGGTCTGGTTCCGCATCTCGCGCAGGTCGGCCTCGGCGTCGGTCTTGCGGTCCACGCTCTCGACGCGGGGGCTGGACCACCGGCACGGGAACGCGACCGCGTCCAGCGGCAGCAGCCCGGCGAACTGCCCCGCCTCGCAGAACCACTCCCAGATGGGCTGCATGGCGAGGGGCACGAACACCTGCTCGCGCAGCGCGCGGATCATCCGGTTCTGCTCGTTCAGGCCGAGGCGGATGGACGAGAAGTTCACCTGGGACAGGTCCCCGGTGAGCACCTCGTAGGCCAGGCCGATGCCCGCCGCGATCTCGTGCAGGCCCACCCGCTGGTAGGCGTCGAACCCGGACGGGAGCGTGGGGCTGTTGACCGTGATCTTCTTGCCGGGCGGCAGGTAGCCGATCAGGCCGGGGTGGAGCTGCTCGACGGGGTCGCCCTGCATATCGACGACGAGGTTCCCGAACTCGTCCTCCGCGCCGGTGATGCCGTCCGGGCGGGGCGGCGTGCCCTCGTCCGAATCGACGCTCTCGACGAACGCGGTCAGGCAGTGCGCGATCTTCGCGCGGGCCCGCTCGGCGTCCGACATGCCGCCGAGGTCCCACAGGGCGATGATCACCGGGGCCAGCCAGGGGACGCCCCGGACCTGGCCGGGCCGGGCCTCCTGGAGCAGATGGAGCACGTTGACCGCGTCCACGCGCTGCGGCGCAAAGGCGGCGATCCCGCCGGTCACGCTCCAGGCGTCGCCGGGGTGGACGGGGAGGATCCAGTATCCGACGCGCCTGTCGAGGGGGTCGAGTTCGACGCCCTGGACGACGCGGTTGCCGCCCAACTGCATGTCGTAGACGGTCGAGTTCCAGCAGGGCATCTGGTCGCCTTCGAGCACCTGGAGCTGGAGCGGGGGCAGATCCCGCCCCAGGTCCTCGATGCGGCGCAGGCGCCTGCGCACGAGCACCTCGCCGGATTCGAAGAACGATCGGGCGATCAGGCTCTGGACGCCGTAGATGCCGAGGCGCGACAGGGGGTAGCACGACCGGCCCCACGCGTCCCACAGGTCGATCAGGCGACGGTCGAGTTCCTTGTCGCCGGTGGTGGGGATGGGGCGCAGGCCCGTGCCGACGAGGTTTGAGACGAGCGCCTCGATCGCCTTGCGGGCCCAGGCGTTGTTGCGGACCAGGTCCCGGGCACGGTTGCGGAGCGCGTCGAGGGACTGCGAGGTTTCGGCGTTCGCGGACGCGCCGAGCGTCTGCCAGCCGTCCGTGCGGGCGCCGCTGGCCGCTCCGTCGTAGGAGCGCCGGCCGCGGACCGGGGCGTGCGCCTCGGGGGTCGGTCGCGCCAGCGCCCGCAGCGCCTCGCGGAAGCGTCCCATCACGGGAACCTCCGGTAGCCCGCCGTGCCCGACCGGAAGCGCCGCCGCCCGAGCAACTCACGCCGGATGCGCTGGATCGCGGCCCACAGGGCTTCCAGGCTGTCGTAGGTGTAGGAGCGGTCGCCGTAGCGGACGGTGGTCACGCCCGCGGCGTAGGCCTCCTCGAGGGCGGCGAGCTGTTCCTGGGTGAAGGCCACCGGCGCCTCCGTCGAGGGGGAGCCGGCGTCACCAGCGGTCGCGATCCCGGCCGCGCCGGGGTCCACGCTGGGTCCAGAAGTCGACGCCCTTGCCGCGGACGACTCCCCTGGTGCGAGGTTGCGCGGGCCGCCCGGGGGCGTGCCAGGCACGTTCGGGAACGGGGGCGGGCGCCGACGGCGCGGGGGCGGCCGGCTCGACCGTGGCGGCGAGGGCCTCGACGCGGGCGTCGAAGAACCCGGGCCTCCCCATCTGGACCGAGTACGCGGCGGCCAGCGCGTAGACCATCGTGTCGAGGACCTCGTTGCGCCGGCCCTCGGTGACCAGCCGCCAGCCCCGGACCTCCTTCCCCTTCTCGCGGTAGTTGACCTTCCGCTCGGCGGTCAACTGCTCGAACCAGTCCGGGTAGGTCCGGGGGATGCGCGCCGGGACGTGCAGGAACTTCGGCCCGGGCAGGTTCACCTTCAGGCACTCGTGGAGCTTGTCCTTCGTGGTGTCGGTGCCGACGGCGTAGAACTGGCCCTGGTGCTTGAGCTTGCCGGCCCTGCGGATCGCCTTGTCCCAGATGGGTTTTG
This sequence comes from Myxococcota bacterium, assembly GCA_029975745.1. GTDB lineage: Bacteria > Myxococcota_A > UBA9042 > DTJE01 > DTJE01 > DUVQ01. The sequence goes on from JARKOL010000174.1 coordinate 5,583, forward strand.
CCGGGCCGCCCACGCCCTTGATGGCGCGCACGCCCCACTTCTTCCGGGTGCGGGCGTAGTCGTAGACGCTCTGGGTGCGGTGCCCGGAGTCCACGCACGTCGCGGCGGCTCGCAGGGTCCTGCCGTCCTCGGTCTGCCACCGACGCAGGACCAGCTCGTCCAGCGCCGTCCACGTCTGCCGGTCGAGGGGGTCCGACAGGATGACGTTGTACGCCAGGATCCACATCTCCCACCCGGCCCCGATGCCGAGCGTGACCACCTCGACGCGGTCGTCCTGGACGTCGACGCCGATCACGATGCAGAGCACGCCCGCGGGGACCGCGTCCCAGTCGGGGTCGAGGCGGTTCGCGAGCGCGTTCGGATCGATCTGCTCGCCGGGCTCCTCGAAGGACTCGGCCAGGCGGGTGTTCACGAAGGCGCGCAGTTCCTCGATGTCGCCCGCCTTCACGCGCTCGGTCGCCTTCTCCCACTGCCGGGCCATTTCGGCCCACGAGTACATGCCGACCGGGGAGTAGAGGGCGTTCAGCGCGTAGGAGGCGATCGTGCCGTTCTCGCCCAGGTCGGGGCGCTCGGCCCGCCACTCGCCCGCGGGCAGGAACGCGTTCTTGTCGCGGTTCTCCCAGGCCGCGCCGCAGTGCGCGCAGATGTACCGGGCCTCCTCGGGCCGCCCCTTCGGCCACACCAGCCGGAACGCCCCGGTCTCCGGGTCGCGCCATTGCAGGACCTGGAACTCCCCGCACCGGGGGCAGGGCACCCAGAAGCGGCGGCGGTCGCCCCGCTCGAACCACGCCTCGATCTCGGAGTCGCCCTTCACCTTCGGGGACGAGACGATCAGCGTCTTGCGCATGTCGCCGTAGGTCGTCTGCCGGCCGAGCGCCAGCGACACCGACGAGCCCGCGTAGGAGACGTTCGCCTTGTGATCGTCGGCCTCGTCCAGCAGCACGTAGCGGCACGTCATGGACGTTAGGCCCGACGCGGACTGCGCGCCGACCAGCTTGAGGTAGCCGCCGGGGAAGGTCTTCAGCTTGATCGTGTTGTCGCGGCTGCGGGACTTGGCGACGGCGACGCGGGACCGCAGATGCGGCGAGTCGCGGATCATCATGTCCAGGCGGTACTTCGAGAACTCTTCCGCCTTGGTGTCGGTGTCGGTGACCACGAGCATCGGGCCCGGGTAGTAGCCGACGACCGCCGCGATGAACGCCTGGCCGATGATGGTCTTGCCGATCTGGACCGGTCCCATGAACACGATCGTCTGGGCGCGGTCCTCGGGGGAGAGCCGGTCCATCGGCTCGCGCAGGAACGGCGTGCGCGCCAGGCGGATGGCCCCAGGCTCCTTGCTGTACTCGCGGGACAGGACGAGGTCGCGCTCCGCGATCTCGCTGACGCGAAGTCGCGGCGGGGGCTCGAATCCGGCCAGGAGGACGCTGCGCATCGCGCGGGCCGACCGGGCGGGGTCAGTTCGTCCCGCCGGTGCCGGCGTCATGGTCGCCTCCGCGCTCGGCCGCGACCTCGTCGAACGAGCCGCCGCGCGACAGGACCGCCTTCTCGCCGGTGAAGTCCTGCCACCGCTTGACGATCACGTCCGCGTCGAGGGGGTCGAGTTCCATGAGGAAGGCCTGCCGGCCGGTCTGGTGGGCCCCGATCAGGGTGGAACCCGAGCCGCCGAACAGGTCCAGCACGTTCTCCCCGCGGCGCGAGGAGTACTCGATCGCGCGGCGGGCCAGCTCGACGGGCTTCTCCGTGAGGTGGATCATCGACTGCGGGTTGACCTTCTTGACGTGCCACAGGTCGGTGGCGTTGTTCGGCCCGAGGTAGACGTGCGCCGCGCCCTCCTTCCAGCCGTAGAAGCACCACTCATGGGCGCCCATGAAGTCCTTGCGGGTCAGGACGGGGTGCTCCTTGTCCCAGATGATCGACTGCGAGAAGTAGAGCCCGCACTCCTTCAGGGCCGGCGGGTAGTTCGAGCAGTTCGCGTACCCGCCCCAGATGTAGAACGCGCGGCCCGGCTCCATAACCCGGGCGGCGTTCCCGAACCACGCCCGCAGCATCCGGTCGAAGTCGTCGTCGGACACGAAGTCGTTCTTCAGCGGCCGGTCCTTCGGGCGCAGGCGCTTGTGGGTCGCCTTCGACTTCTCGGGGTGCCGCGCCAGGTCCAGCGCCTGATGATGGGTCTGGGCCTGGGGCGCGAACGACGACAGGCCCGCCGCGATGGCGTTGTTCGACCGGGGCTCGACCTTCACGTTGTACGGCGGGTCCATGTTCACGAGGTGGATCGCGGCACCGCCGAGCAGCAGGTCCACGTCCTCCGGGCTGCTGGAATCGCCGCACAGCAGCCGGTGGTCGCCCAGGATCCAGAGGTCGCCCGGGCGGGTCGTGGCGTCCTCGCACGGCTCGGGCACCGCGTCCTCGTCGGTCAGGCCGGGCGGGACGCCCGTGGAATCCAGGTCCGCGAGCAGGCGGTCGATCTCCCCCTCGTCGAAGCCCGTCAGGGTGAGGTCGAAGTCCAGGTTCTGCAGCGCGGCCAGCTCGACGCGCAGGATCTCCTCGTCCCAGGCGGCGTCCAGGGCGAGCTGGTTGTCCGCGATGACGTAGGCCCGCGCCTGGGCCGGCGTCAGGTGGTCCAGGCTGATCGTCGGCACCTCGGGCAGGCCGAGGGACTTCGCCGCCTCGAGCCTGGCGTGGCCGGCGACGATGGTGCCGTCGCGGTCCACCAGGATCGGATTCGTCCACCCGTACTCCCGGATGCTCCGGGCGACCTTCGCGATCTGCTCGGGCGTGTGGGTCCTGGGGTTCTTGTCGTAGGGCCGCAGGGCGTCTGTCGGCCGCATCACGATCCGCGGGTCCGAGTTCATGCAGCACCTCCTTCTTCGCCGTCGCGGATGTCGGGGAGCCGGGCCACGCTTCGCAGGGCCGTCTCGATCTCGTCGCGCAGGATGTCCTGGATGGCGCGGGCGTCGGACAGGCTGACGAGGCGCGAGGCGACCCGTGCCGGGATCGCCTCCATGCGCGTTCGGGCCTCGGTGATCACGTCGAGGAAGACCCGCTCCGCGACCTCGCGATCGATGAGCCGGCCCTCCTCCTTGTCGATCTCGATCTGCAGCAGCTTCGCGGCCAGCGTCTCCCGCATGGCCCGGGCCTTCAGCAGCCGCGCGCCGTCCCCGGACACCGGGGCCGCCCCGCCGGCGCCCCGATCGGCGCGCCCGCCGAGGGTGGGGTCGCGGTTGGCGTTGACCCGGGCGCGCGTGGCAGCGACGTCCAGATGACCGTCAGGGCGGTTCACGAGCCACCCGCGGGTCCTCCACCGCTTCACCGTGGCGGGGTCGATTCCGAGCATCCCCGCCGCCTGGACGTTCGTGTAGCTGCGTCCGTCTCTCGGCTTGCCGCTCATTCCGGGTCCTCCACGTGATTGCCGCACGGGTCCACGAACCGCACGGGCAGGCCCATCTCGCGGGCGGCGGCGATCTCGGCCTGGACGCCGTGGGAGTCCTCCCATCCGGCGACGCAGGCCACCGTCAGCGAGTCGCAGGCGCGCAGCATCCGCAGGTCCAGCCGCTTCCAGTGCTTCCAGGTCACCGGGAGCGAGCCCGACAGGGCGATGCCGTGCCCGTGGGCGACGGCCGAGTAGACGAGGTCCCCGCGGGCGGTCATGACTGCGGCGATGGCGCACGCCGCCCGGTAGCGCTGCTCCCGAACCGGCGCATCCCGGTGCGAGTAGGGCGTCGCCAGGTACGTCAGGTGGTCGAATGCGCCGGGCGCGACGAAGGTGCCGAGGGCCGGGCGATAGCCATGGGAGCGGTCGATCACGCTGCTCTCCTCGTCTCGGGAATCCGGCGCATCCGGCGCGCAATCGGCCCGGCCGTGTATCTGGCGGGCGCGGGCCGCGCGCGGTACCCCCGGCCGGCGCCGGGCCCGGGAAGGAACCGCCGGTGGGGGGAGGGGACGGTGCATCAGGCTCCCTCCCGGGTCGCGTGGCCCTGGACGATCCAGCGCACCGCGTCCCTCGTCAGCCCATGCGCCCGGGCCAGCGTCTTGAAGCCGTGGACGCCGGGCACGTACTCGGCACGGACCGCCGCCACGAGTTCGGGGGCGATGTCCCGGTGGCGGGCGTGGTGCTGGCGGGCTCGTTCGCTCCACGCCTTGCCCGCGCATCGGGGGTTGGGACAGCCGCGTCGGGCCTGGCCGTCGATGCTGACGCCGGGGTAGTCCCGGCCGCAGTGGGGGCACCAGTAGGTCCGTGTCTCCGAGGCCTTCTCGGTGGTCCGACGCAGGCGGCGCACCGCAGCCTTGTAGGCGTCGGCGTGCTGGTCGTCCGTGTAGGTGGGTTCCGACCAGGGCAGCGATCCCGTGTCGTCCGCGACGGGTTCGTCCGCACCGTCGGGAAGGCCCGTGTCGTCGGTGGTGGACTCCTCGCCCGCCTCGATTGGGGCGGTGTCGCAGCGGATGGGTTCTTGGCCATCGTCTTCCCGAGGTTCGCCGTCGCTCTGGATGTCGCTGACGACGGTCAGCAGTTCGCGCAGCACTCCGGGGTCGGTGTTCCGCAGGTGAACCAGGGCACCTGCCTCGATCTGCCGGATTCGCTCACGGGAAAGGCCGAGGATCCGGCCGATGGAATCGAAGGTGTGCGGACCTCGAGCGGCGACGCGGAGGGCGCAGGTGCTGACAAGGTCGCCAAACGCGCCGCTTTCCCGAAGGTCAATGACGGCGCCGTGGCCGTCAACGATGGGGTCGAGCCAGAGATGGTACCTGCACCGGACCCTGTGACACGGGACAGTCGAGGGCGGACAACCGGCTCGCCGGATGGTTCGACCACGTGGACGCGAAGAAGTGTTCGCCATCATGCCTCTGCCCATCTACGTACCGTGACCTCGGCCGGGACACACCCTTCAGCAACGTCGTCCGGAGTGGCGCAGTCGCCGCAGATGAGATTCCAGTCGTGAAGGCGTTCCGCCCCGGGGATCCTCGCGGCACGACCGCAGCGGATGCATGGCCCCGGCGTGCCCTGGTACTCGCGTTCGAGTGCCGCCAGAATCCGGTGCTCGTGCCGATCTATTGCGGCCTTCACATCGCGCGTAAGAACTTGCTTCGGGCCCCGGACCGTCAATCGACCCCCAGGCCCCGGAAGCAGGGTCACGCCGTGCTCCCGCAGGACCGCCACGAACTCGAAGGCGTTCACGGGTCACCTCCGAAATCGAAAGCCCTGCCCGAGGACGGGATTGTCAGATCGGCAATCCCATCGAGCGTGGCGGCGGGGTCGTTGTCGGTGTCCGTGACCGGTTCAGGGACCAGGTTGTCCAAGAGCCGGATGACCCTTACCAGGAGCGGGTCAGTCGGCGTCTCATGAGGGTGCTGCCGCATCCAGGACATGAAGGTGACAAGGGCGTTGCCAGCCTTCGACCAGTTCTCGGCCTTGTTTTCGCTCGCAACAGCGTCCGGGAGATTCGGAATCACCCCGCGACGGGCGCATGCCATGATATAGGCCAAGAGAATGCCTTGGTGGGCCACCGGGTCTGGCCACTTGCGAATGATCTGCGCGACGAGGTTCCTGTCACCTTCGTTCCAAGTGGGCGCGCCGGGGCTGATGCCTGGCACGTCTACCGGCCAGTTCATCCGCCATTCATTCTCGGCACGACGTATTTCGGCCAATGGAAGCGCCGGGGGCGGCGACCTAGGTTTGGATCCGGGCTGAGTGTCGCCGCGCCGCGGAGCCGGGCACGCCAGGCCCCCTAGGGGCGTACGTTGCGCTCTCGCACGGGCATCGACCCGGGCATCGGCTACGAGCGATTCGTGGTAGCGCCAGACCCCGAAGATGGTCGGAGCGAGCCCCATCTCCTGGTGATGGCCGTCGCAGCGAAGCGAATCCCAGCGACGTACCGCATATCTGACCGTCGCTTCTGCGTCCAGCAGTCCGTGCCTCGCGATCAGCTTCTTGGCGTGCATGCGGTCGTTCCTCGACCATGCCGGAACGTCCGGAACGATCTCATGCCAGACGGCTTCGAGCGCGTTGACGTCGACGGCGCTTGCGACATCTTCACCGTCTGCTCCCTCGCGCGTGTTGTTCTCGCGGGTGGGACTCGCAGAGTCCCTGTTGCTTCCGGGCGAGCGTAGCGAGACCGGCCCGGAAACGAACGTCCTTATGGCGCTCGGGTCCGGATCCCGATGCGAGATACCACCACCACCCGGCGAGCGGAGCGAGTCCGGCCTCGACCCGGCTCCAGGGTCGGTGGTGGTGGTTCCTTCTTTCTTCTCTTCTGGAAGGGAACTACGACCGAAGGGAGTAGATCCCTGATCCAGATTGGATGGCGATTTCGCCGGGGGTGAGAATGGCGTTTTCGCCACCCCTCGGGAGGACGATTTCGCCGGGGTCGAGGGCGTTGTCTTCGCAGTGCCATTCCTGGTCGCGTCGATGTGGAGCACGTTTCGGATCTTGTCGAGGAGTGGTGCCATGTCGATTCGGTTCGAGGTGCGGCGACCATTGCGCTTGCAGGACTCGACCCGGATGAACCCGCGCCGGACAAGTCCCGAAATGGCGCGCTGAATGTTGCGCGCATCGACCCCCGAGCGCTCCTGGATTGTCTCGATAGCTGGGAATATGCCTTCCGGGCCCCGGAAGGACAGGAGCTGGACCAGGAATCCGACGTCGTGGAACGAAAGGGCAAGGGCACTCTGATGCTTTGCCAACATCCAGGGCTCGATGGACTTCACGTTTTTCGCCGTGTTGGCCATCTGTCACGTGCCTTCGTGTTGAAGCGGGCATTCCTGCAGGGCCCGCCACAGGCCTGCGAGATTCCACGAGCCGGCGCCCCGTCCATGCCACGGCAGCGGTACCACCCGGATGAATCCCCGACGAACCAGTTTGGATCGGAGGAGTTGGACGCATCGCTGGGTGACTGCCATTCGCTTCGCGACCTGGGACGACGACACGAGTACCGGACCCGTTCCTCCGGCCGAGAACGACAGGACGGTCACGACCAGCAGGAACTCGCTCGCCGTAAGTCCGAGGGCGCCCATTCGTTCGACCAGGGCTCGTGGAATTAGCACCTGTTCTTCGTTTTCGCGTGAAGCAACCGCCACGACTGGCCCCCTCGACTCTCCCACCCGTAGAACGGGAGAGGTTGTTGTCATGATACCTGGACGATTATGGCAAAACAACAATAAAATCCGCCACTTGCTTGACAATCGCCTCGCTTCCTGCTATCGATCGCCCTCCGGTTTCGGACCGAGAAGTCGTTGTCACCCGCTTGGCCGTTTGTCGGGGAGTTCCTTGGGGGCGATCAAGGAGAGGGGTGGTCACCGTCGTCAAGCGGATCCGTTCTGGTTGCTTCGGGGATGGGATGAAGGAAGTCCAGGATTCAGCGATCGGCAAGCGTCCGAACGAGCTGTTCGACGGCGGCGGCTGTCTCGGTCTTCAGTCGAAGGATGTCCCTGGCAAGCCGGCGTCCGCGGGCTACCTCACCAAGATCGCCTGCCGAGCGGCTGGTCGATTCTCCAAGCAGGTCGTTCGGGGTGACAGCCAGCACATCGCAGATCCGCACGAAGCTGGGGAAGCTGGGGGCCGCGTCGCCCCTCTCCAGGCGCCCGTACCCCTCGGTGGACAGCCCGAGGCGTTCGGCCGCCTCAGCCTGGGTCCACCCAAGCGCCTCTCGGACAGCGCGAAGGCGTTCCCCGACCCGTTGCGCGACCCGTCGCGCTTGGGCTTCGTCCTCGAATCCTTTCGGCATGTTCTCAACCCGATAGTCCCGACCGATTGGACCGCACCGGCCTTGACTTCTGAATGAAGTAGAACGTAGCCTCGTTGCCAACGTTGAAAGCGGTTTCGGGGGCTTCCAAACCGCGACGGGAAGGAACACGATCCGCACGAATGGCTGTTTGGCTGGGGAGGAGAGGATGGGTTGGATGCGCGGCCTCGTTTTGGCGGCGTTAACACTGAGCTGGCTTGGTGCCTGCTACAAGATCCCAGTTGGCGAGCCCTGCGACAAGGAGTCCGACTGCGCGATGGGGCTGCGCTGCTTCGAGCCGAACGGCACGACCACGAAGGTCTGCACCGCCCGGTGCGACACCTCCCCTTGCGAAGACGGAACGTGCATCGACGTTGCAGATGGGAAACTCTGCACCAAGGACTGCGCATCCGCGGCAGACTGCGGGGACAGCACGTCTTGCCAGAGGGAGACAACGGGCAAGACCGTTTGCTGGCCACTCGACCCCGCGCTGACGCCGATCAAGACCGGGGTTAGCGTTGCCAAAGCAACCTATCGCGAGGAAGCAAACATCGGCGCCGTTCTGCGACAGGGGAGGTACGGGACGATCGAGGTGTTCGCTGTAAATACTGGAGCGGAGACGGCTCCAAACGTCGGTGCGGACGTTTCCCTCGTAACGCCAGAGCTGCAGACGACAGGTTGTTACGCGAACGGGGATTCGGGGAACTCCTGCATCAGTTCGTCATGCCAGTGCACTCCTTCCAGCATCAACGATGTCTCGGGCACCATTACCCTTGATCCTGGCGAAACCGGGAGCGTTCCGCTGATCATTCTGCAGGGTGTTCACCTTGATGGGGTCGTGTCGTCGGGTTCCGCGAGTTTCAACGTGTTGATGGTGGCTGGATCGGGCGAGACGTGGAACGACGTGGTCTCGTTGCCAACGGGCGCCCCTGCAACAGGCGTGGTAGTCACGCCTTACTTGGGCGGGAACCGCGTGCGTAGGGATGTGCCGAACGGCATCTTCGTTGCCGCAACGAACCTTACCGAGGCGCGCATCAACGGTCTGGCCGCCACAATCACCTCTTCGGAGCAAGGGGTGACTTTCGATGGTTGCTGCTCGGCGTGGGAAAGCTGCGGGGGCACCTCCGCGAACGCGACGTGCAACGCGCCTTGCGATTGCCTGGGCACGACCGCCGCGATATCCCGACTCTCGCTGGATCCTGGTGAAGCCTCGGGGCAACCGGGCTACGGCGAGCCGCTAATCTACGCGACCGTGAGATTGGACGCCGCCCTGACCCAGACGGAAGTCCGGTTCGACGTAAAGATCCGAGACGATGCTGGCCACGAATGGACCGATTCCTTCACGCTGGAGGTGGCGCCATGAAGAGAATCATCCTGATCGTCGCGGCCTTCGCCTCCAGCGGCTGCTACGCGGTGTCGAAGCAGGTCCACATCGAGACTTCAGTCAGGGAGACCCTGACGGGATCCACCGTCGAAACATTGCCAGCCCCGGATCGAGCCGGGCTCGAAGTGAAGGCCGCCTTCGAGAGCAACGTCCTGGTTCTCACTGGGGAGACGGTCCTCCGATGTCGGGAGGAGGTCGTTGAGACGTACTCGGTTGTCGAGAAGACCCGGCGCGATCTGCCCAAGAGGCATTGGGCGGTGTTCGGGATCGGGCTCGCGCTGGCAGGTGCGGGAGGAGCCGTTGCCGGGGTCGGAGGGACATGGTGGAACGACGGCCGGAACCGCGCGATCGGAACGCCAGACCAGGAACGAAAGTACGACAAGGGGCAGATCATGTTCCCCGTCGGCCTGACTGCCGCCGCGATCGGGGCTCTGCTCTTGGGGTCGGAAACCTGGGACATGGTAGCAGCCCGCGATAGCGAGCGTTCGCTGGTGCCCGTTCAGAAGCGGTCCCCTCGTGGCGAGAAGGATTGCGGGCGGGAGCCGGCCCGAGGGGTTGAAGTCAGCCTGTCTGCCGGTGGCAAGACGGTCCTCGCGCGCCTCGACGACAGCGGGCATGCCCACCTTCCCGTCCTGGAGGTGCCGCTCATAAACATCCCGTACTCGCGTTCCTGGGTGTTGGGCCAGCCGTCGAAGGCCGGAAGGGCCGAGGCAGTTCTGGCGATTGTCGAGCCCCCGCCTGAAGTCGGTGCGAAGGTGGTTCTGATCCACCGTTCACGAGCCGAGGCGGACACTTGGCTGGCCACCCACGGCGGTCACCCCGACGCCGTCGCGGTGAGGGCGATGCGCGACGATCTGGTCCGGGAGGAGGAGAGCATTCGGCGCGCGAGGTTGGATGGCCTGGCGAAGGATGCGGGCGCCAGGCTTGCCAGCCGCGACTTCGATGGGGCGCGTCGGGTCGCGAAGGAATGCCTGGAGATAGTTGATGACGACAAGTCCTGCCTGGACATCCTGAACCGAACCGATCGGGCGCAGGCGTCCGGACACCTCAATGCATCGAAGAAGGCGCTGGCCAAGAGCGACTGGCCCGCAGCGATCACGGAACTCGACGCCTGCCTCGCGATCCTTCCCGAGGATCGAGACTGTCTGATCCAGAAGGGAGTGGCCGAACGGCGCCTCTCGGCAATCCAAGCGCAAGCTAAGAAGTCGTCATGCCCTGACGGGTGGACTGCTGGTGAAAGGGGCCTCTGCTACAGCGTCGATCGAGTCGGCAATGAACTCGGGGGACTGTCCATCATGGGCCAAGTAAGGCTCGCTCGGAGTCACAAGATCGTGGTGCTGGCCGCGGCGGTCTACAAGGACAGGAGAGTTGTGGCAACTTGCATCACTACTCTTCAGAATGCCGAGAAGGACGTCGAGATGGCATTCAACATGCCATTCTGCCAAGGTGAAACGGAGATCGAGCCTGACAGAGTGGTCGTCCGAATCGACAGTACGTTGTGACGTCGCAGCATTGGCCGGACTCGCCGGGGCTTGTTTGACCGACCCTCCGTGGTGCCCGGGATCAACCCGTCGGCACTCTACCTCCTGCCGTCCTCCATTCTTGTTCCGGTAGGGTGGTATCTCGCTCGCGCGATGTAAGTCCACGAAAGTCTGCGCACCTCGAAAATCGAATATCAGGTATCGGAGCGATTGTCAAGATAACAGCACGGATTCTTTAGCCTATTAGGCTTGACTTGCATCGAACAGGAACCTACTTTCTTGGGGTGGCGATACCACGAACCTTGTGGCATGGGAGGCCATTCCGGTGGGTACCACCAAGAGGACGTCGGACCTGGGCCGCGCTCCAACGCTGTCAGAGCAGGGCGCGTCCAACGCGGGTCCCGCCAAGACCAACCTCGTCCGCGCTACGGTGTGGTGGCAGCCCACTGAGGGTGACGACTGGATCGAGTTGGCGGTCGGGGTCGCGAAGCCGACGGAACAGGACGAAGACGACTGGAATGAGTTGCGGTTTGCTGTCGAGCAGCCAGAGGAACCGGACGATGACTGGATCGAGGTGCCGCTCGTCGTCGAGAAGCCGGAAGAGCCGGAGGGCGAGGAGCATGTCACCCGCAGGCTGATCTTTCCAACTATCGACGAATCCGACGACATCGAGACCACCCTCACCTTCGTCGTCGAGAAGCCCTCGGAGCAGGTGCCATGGTGAACGTTCGATCTGCCGTGACCGGCGGCAGGCGGCGAGGTCGACGGCGTGAAAGCGGTGGGAAACGAGACAGAACCCGTGGCGGCCCGTGCACCACACGCCAACGAAACGGAATCACGCCAGAATTGCCTTGATTCCTCGCGCGACCGACGCCCTCATCAGGCTCGACGGCGGGCCAACGGTGGCGCCGCCCTCGAGCCGCGATCGGAGGCCCCGTGCCCTGCCGACGACGAACTGGACCCCGGGACGAAGGCCATGTGTGACCTGCTGGTCGATATGGCGTTCCGGAAGCTGTTGAAGCAGGCCGGGGCCGCGACGGTCGCCAAGGAGCGATGAAGATGTTCGGGGAGTTCGCAGACCAGCGTTGCGCCGTCTACGCGCGGTTCTCGTGCGACCGGCAGCGCGACACGTCCATCGAGGATCAGGTTCGAAGGTGCAGCCAGTACATCGAGCAGGGCGGCGGCGCGGTGGACCCCGCCCTGGTGTTCACCGACTTCGCGCTGTCGGGGGCGACGACCGACCGGCCCGGCTTCGAGGCGATGATCCAGTTGGTGCGGGCGAAGCAGCGCGGCGTGGACGTGATCGTCGTCGAGGACCTGTCCCGCCTGACCCGCGACTTCGCGGACGCCGGGCAGATCTACAAGCAGCTGAAGTACGCCGGGGTCCGGATGCTCGGCGTGGGCGACGGGATCGACACCGACCAGCAGTCCGCGAAGCTGATGTTCGGGGTGAAGGCGCTGATCAGCGACATGTACCGAGAGGACCTCGCGGACAAGACCCTGCGCGGCCTGAAGGGGCGGGCGCTGGCGGGGTACTCGGCGGGCGGGCTGGCTTACGGCTACAAGACGGTCCACGAGACGACCCCGGACGGGCGGGCGATCGGCAGCCGCATCGAGATTCACGAGGAGCAGGCGGCGGTCGTGCGCAGGATCTTCCAGTTGTACCTGGCCGGGCGGTCGCTGGCGGTCATCGCGAAGACGCTGAACGACGAGAATGTGCCGCAGCCCCGTGCGCGGACGCGGCACGAGTGCCGGGGGTGGATCGCCAACTCGATCCGGTCGATCCTGCACAACGACCGCTACACCGGTGCCTGGAGCTTCAACAAGCGCCGGTGGGTCCGGGATCCGTTCACCGGGAAGAAGAGCCCGCAGATGCGGGACGAAAAGGACGTCATCTACACCGACCACCCGGAACTGCGGATCATCGACCCGGCGACGTGGCAGGCGGCGCAGGAGCGCGCGACCGGGGTGAAGGAGTACTACACGAAGTACGCGGACGGGACCCCGAAGGGACGGGCGATCCCGGGCCGGAAGACGAAGTACCTCCTGTCGGGCCTGCTGGTCTGCGAGGAGTGCGGCGCCCCGCTGATCGTGGTCGGGACGACCCCGAAGACGCGCGCCTACCGCTGCGGGGACCACCTGAAGCGGGGCACCTGCCCGAGCCGCGTGGCGCTGCGCGAGTCGGTCGCGCGGGAGCGGATCCTGAAGACCCTCCTGGAGGAGTTGCAGAAGCGCGCGACCGCGGACTACCTGAGGGAGGCCGCCGAGCGGCGCCGGAAGGCCCTGGCGGTCGAGATGGCCGGGCAGATCCGGGACAGGAGCCGGAAGCTCGACGACATCGAGAAGAAGATCGCCAACTTCATGGCCTTCATCGGGGCCGGGAACGGCACGGCGCTGGTGTCCGCGACGCTGAAGGAACTGGAGAGGGAAGCCGCACGCGAGCGGGCCGCGATCCGCAGGGCGCAGGCCGCGAACGCGCCGGTCGAGGTGCCGACCGTCGAGGCCGCGCTCGCGGAGCTTCAGAACCTCGAGGAACTGGTGGCTTCGGACCCCGTGGGGGGGAGGGAGGCCCTCCGTTTGAGGCTCCGGGATGGACGCATGTCCGTGAAACTAGACCGTTCTTGCAACCAGATATGGGTCCGCGGAGAGCTGATTCCGGCCGGTTTTCGGGCGGAATTCCCCAATGATATCAAGAGGGGAAATCGTGTTTCTTCCAGGAGTAGCGGGGGCTGGATTTGAACCAGCGACCTTCGGGTTATGAGCCCGACGAGC
>JARKOL010000176.1 GCA_029975745.1 Myxococcota bacterium
GCTGCTGGCCGCCGGCGTCGTGTACCACGCGGCGCGGGTGTCGCTGGCCGAGCGCGAACGGGAACTGGCCTCGATGCGCGTGCTGGGATTTTCGCGGGGCGAGGTCTCCGAAATCCTGCTGGGGGAACTGGCGGTCCACGTGGCGCTGGCGCTGCCGGCGGGATGCGTGCTGGGATGGACCTTCTCGTGGGCGATGTCCCAGGGGTTCGACAACGACCTGTACCGACTGCCGACCACGATCCTGCCGCCAACGTATGCGATGGCGTGCCTGACGGTGGTGGGCGTCGCGCTGGTCGTCGCGCTGGCGGTGCGGCGCCGGCTGGATCGGCTGGACCTGGTATCGGTGCTCAAGACCCGGGAATAGGACGCGGCGGGGACGCCGGCCCGTTCAGGGAGGACGGACATGAAGCGCAGGCGGAAGTGGGTTGTTCGAGCGGTGGTGGCGGCGGTCGCGGTCGCGGCGGTGGTGGCGGCGATGATGCCGCGGCCCATCCCGGTCGATGTCGGCCAGGCGGCGCGCGGACCGATGCGCGTGACCGCCGACGGGCTGGGCCAGACGCGCGTGCGCGACCGCTTCGTCGTGGCGACGCCGGTGTCCGGACACCTGGACCGCATCGCCCTGCGGGCGGGCGACCGCGTGCAGCCCGGCCAGGTCATTGCGGTCGTCCGACCCCCGACGCCGATGCCGCTGGACGCGCGCACCCGGAGCGAGGCGACCGCACGGCTGGCGGCGGCGAAGGCGGTCGCCGCCGAGGCCCGCAGCGCGGTCGAGGCCGCCCGGGTGGCCGCGGCCCAGGCGCGGCGCGAGCAGGCGCGGATCGAGGTGCTGTTCCAGGGGGCGACGGTGGCCGAGCGGGACGTCGAGGCCGCGCGCACCGAGGCCGACGTGCGCGCCAAGGCCGTGCAACAGGCCGAGGCGGCGGCCGCGGCGGCGCGGCGGCAGGTCGAAGCGGTCGCGGCGGTGCTGGACGACACCCACGGCAACGCGGCCGGAACCGAGGTGCCCGTCGCATCCCCGGCCGGCGGCACGATCCTGCGGGTGGTCCAGGAAAGCGAGGGGCCGGTGGCGGCCGGCATGCCCCTGGTCGAGATCGGCGACCCCGCGTCGCTGGAGGTGATCGTGGACCTGCCGACACCGCTGGCCGTCCAGGTGAACCCCCGCGCCGCCGTCGAGATCACCCGCTGGGGCGGGGCGACCCCGCTGGCCGGGCGCGTCCGGCACGTCGAGCCGGCGGGCTTCACGAAGATCTCGGCCCTGGGGGTCGAGGAACAACGGGTGCTGGTCGTCATCGACCCGGTCCGTGACCCGGAGTCCGGCGAAGGCTGGGACCGACTGGGCGATGGCTTCCGGGTCGAGACGGCGATCACGCTGTGGCAGTCCGACGACGTGCTGACGGTGCCCGAGGGCGCGGTCTTCCGTCACGGCGACGGCTGGGCGACCTTCGCCGTGCGCGACGGGCGCGCGGCCCGGGTCGCGGTCGAGGCGGGCCACCGGGACGGGCGTCGAGTCGAGATCCGGAGCGGCCTCGCGGCGGGCGACCCCGTGGTCCTGTTCCCCGGCGACCGCGTCGAGGACGGTGTCCGCGTGCAGACCGCGCCCTGAGGCCGGATTGCGAAGTGGCTATTTGCACTTCCAGTTGCCGCGGGGGAACGAACGCGTCATCGGCCCCTGCCCCGCCAGCACGAACAGCGACCGTCGGTTGGCCGGCTCGGGGGTCTCGTCCGGCGTCTCGACGGCCAGCGCGTCCTCGCCGAACCCCTCGGAACACACCGGCACCCGGATGCCGTGCGCTCGCATCCACGCCGCAATCGAGGCCGCGCGCGCCTCGGAAAGGTTCTGGTTGTACTCGCGACTGCCGACCGTGTCCGTGTAGCCCGCGACGTACAGGCGGAACTTGACCTGAGTCCCCAGCTTGTCCAGCGCCTTGTGGGCCTCGTCGAGGGTGCGCCTCAGTTTCGGCTCCTGATCGGGCGCGATGTCCGAGCGATCGAACGCGAAGTTGACCTCCTCGTGCGGCACCTCGATGACCACCGGCTCGAACGACACGACCGTCTTGAAGTCCAGGTCGTCGAACGCCGTCACGCGCGCCTGGATCACCGGCACCGTCGGGGGATCAAACCGGAATTCGGTCGGTCGGTTCCCCGGACGGTCCATCCGGATCGTCCGCTGGTACAACACCCGATCCTGCTCGCCGAGCAGCACCAGATCGACCCCTTGAACCTGGCCCGTCGCCTCGAACGAGATGCGGCCCTCGGCCAGATCGACATCCTCGCCGCGAACGTTCAGGTCGAAGGGACGCGCCACGAGGGCGGCGAAGGACAGCTCGATCGGACGGCGCCCGGCGGCCCAGGCAATCTCGACCCGGTAGAACGCCTGGCCCGGCTCCTGGGGCAGCGTCACGGTGTGCGTTGCCCCCTTGGCCAGCCGCGCCACCTTGGCGACCCGGGTAGGCCCATCGACGCGCTCGATCGTGATGACCAGGTTGCGGACTTCCTTCAGGGCGGTCAGCGTCACGGCGGGCATCTCGGCCCCGCCTTTCGCCCGATACCGAACGTCCAGTTCGAAGTCGCCCTCGACCCGGGACTGGGCCGCCGCGGAGGCGGTCCACAGGATGCCAAGCGCAGCCAGGACGGTGGCCAGGATGGTGATTCGCATGCGTCTACCCCCCGGGATTCCGGTCGTCCGACCCGGCCCTGTCCGGCCCTGGAGGGCCTAGACGCCGCTGTTCACCAGCATCCGGGTCGCAAACGAATACTCCCAGTACGAGGATTCCGTGTCCAGCGAAAACGGCACCGTCAGGATCTCGCCGAACACGCTTCGATAGAAGCGAGCCAGGCCATCCAGCCGCCCCCGGCATCGCAGACTTAGCCAGCGGACGCTGAAGCCGCGCACGACGCCGGGTTGCGTGGGTGTCGAGACGACCCGGACCACCTCGGCGACCACAGTCACCTCGGACGCCCCCCCCTCCTGGGCCGGAAAGACCAGGGCCAGCCGTTCCCGAACCTGGGGCAGCCAATCCGCATGAACGTACCCTCCGGACCGGCTGATGTTGGCCACGAACGCCGTGCGCGGGATGTCCGCCTGGACGCACGACACCTTCAACAGGCAGGCCTGCCGGGAATCAGCCCGACGGTCCGCCCCGGGGACCAGCATCGGCTTGCGACCCAGTTCGGAGGCCGCCTTTCGTACCCGATCGGCATTCCGCGCCAGCCCGCTCGCATCGATCGGGGGCCTGGCGTTGGGAACGGGCCCGGCATCCGGCAGGGTTGGTTCCGGAAGTTCCGACATGGACATCGCAGCCTCTCCGGACAGGGGCCGCGCCTCGGGTGGCGAATCCGTCCGCGCGGTCGCGAATGCCAAGGCCGGGCCTGCGGCCGGGCGCTCCGTCTCGGGACTCTCCTCCCCATTCTGGCGATGGATCGCCTCGGCCAGCAGGGTCCGGAGCGCGGCCGCGTCCTCGGGCCGGTCCGCCGGATTCGCGGCCAGCAGGCGCCCCAGCAGGGACTCCATGGTCGGTCCGAAACGCGCCTCTGGATTGGTGTCCCGAAGACTTGGCGGCACCTGACGAACCTTCTGGCGCGCCAGGTCCAGCGCCGAATCTCCCTCGAAGGGGGGCCGCCCCGTCAACAACTCGAACAGCACGACCCCCAGCGAATACAGGTCACTGCGCGGATCCAGCTCGCCGCCCATCATCTGTTCGGGGCTCATGTAGATCGGCGTGCCCAGCGCCAGCCCCGAACTCCCGGCCGCGATCCCCGCCTCGCCGGCGATCTTGGCGACCCCGAAGTCCAGCACCTTGATGAAGTCCCGCGCACCGGAGCCGTCCATCAGGAAGATGTTGTCCGGCTTGAGGTCGCGGTGCAGCACGCCGACGTCGTGGGCCTCCTCCAGCGAATCCAGCACCTGTCCCACCATGCAGATGGCGCGGGCCACATCCATCGGCGCGCCGTTCGCCCGCATCCACTCGCCCAGCGTCTGGCCGAACAGCAGTTCCATCACCAGGAACACGACCCCATCCTCGCCGTACCCGAAGTCGAACACCGTGATCGTGTGGGGATTTCGCAGACGGCTGGCCGCCATCGCCTCGGTCAGGATGCGGCCGGCCACCCTGGAGTCCGCCTCGAGATCGGTCCGCAGCACCTTGACCGCGACGTCCCGCGACATCGACCGCTGCTCGGCGCGATAGACCGTCCCCATCCCGCCGGACGCGATGACCGACTTGATCAGGTAGCGACCGTCCAGCAGTCGACCGATCAGCGGGTCCTCCTGGGGGGGGACAGGCGCACCGATCCCCCGTTGCCTCGCACTGTCCATGGACAAGTCCGCAAGTCTCGTGGAGTGATGATACGCGCATGGCCCCGGGCTTCAAGGGGGCACCGAGGTCAGGGCATGATTCCCGAGGCTTGGTGGCATTCCCCGGCGCGTGGACCGGCTGGCCGATCAGTCCGCCTTGTGCCAGATCTGCGTGCGTCCCAGCGCCGAGACCCCGATGAAGCCGCGAACCTCCAGCTTCCGCCCGCCGTCGATGACGCGAACCCAGCTCTTGTAGATCTTGCCGTTCTCGGGGTCGAGGATCCGGCCGCCGCCCCAGCGATCCTTGTCCTTCTTCAGGCCCCACAGGAACTTCATGCCGACGACGGGCTTGTCCTTGCGGGATCCTTCGCACTTGTCGCACTTCGGTGTGGGGTCCTCGCCGGGCTCGACGATCAGTTTCTCGATCGTCCCCTCCAGTTCCCCCCCGACCTCGACAATCACGACGAACGATCGATCCTTCTTGGTGCTGTCGTCCACGGTCTTCCAGCGTCCCACGGGACTGATCGGGTCGGCCAACGCGACGGGCGCGGCCACCAGGAACGCCAGCACGCCAAGAGCCAGGGGCATCGCCGCACGCATGATTTGATTCCTCCTTGCTGTCTTGCACATCCGGACCGCCCAGAGGATAGCGAACGCTTCGGCGCGGAACAAGAGGCTTGACCAGGCCTTGACCACATTTCACGGTGCAATCTGCCTACCCCCGGCACCCTGTTGTCCGCGACAACTTCACTGAGCAGGCCGCCTGGACAGAACAGTGAAGCGGCAGTGTTCAGTGACGCCACGCTGCATCGACTGCCCCCGGTGATGTCCTTCTGTGGACGAGGACGGGGAAGAAACGACTCAGTCCAGCCAATGGGCTGCACCCTGCAAGCCGCCAATGATGCCCAGAATGACGACCACCCAGAAATGACCATGGCCCAGGCCGCCTGGATTCCGTATGCTGTGAACCTTCGTGGCATCCGTGGAGGCGACATGCGGGGGGGATGGATGGTCGCATCGGGGCGGCGCTCGTGGGCGATCGGGCTCACGACGCTGGCGATGGCATGGGCGTTCGTTGCCTGTGACGGCGGAAACGGCGCGGCCGACACGGCACGTGACGCGGCGGACGTGCCGGCGGATCCGGGGGACGGCGATTCGGACAGCGGCGGCATCGTGGACGCGCGGGTGGAAATCCCGGCGGACGCACCTGACGCTTTCGACGATTCACGAGATCCGGACGCCTGCGTGCCCGACTGCCCCCTGGATCGCTGCGGCGACGACGGCTGTGGTGGGACGTGCGGCGAATGCTGGGACGGATGGTGCGAGGACGGCCTGTGCGTACACGTGGACTACGAGGACTGCACCGACATGGAGTGCGGCTTCGGGCCCATATTCGGCGCGCCGTGCGGCGAATGCGAGGAAGGCTACGCGTGCGATCTCCAACACCGCTGCATCCCGACGTGCGACTGGGACACGCAGAAGCCGACGGCCTGGGGGCCGGCCGCGCTGGTGGAATCGATCGCGTTCATGCCGTCGGATCGGGTCGCCTACGAATGCCACGACTACACCGGGGATGGCACGGGGGATGCCTCGCCGGTGGGGGTCGTCGCGACGCTGCTGACCGGGGACGAGTCCGGCGGCGCGATCGTGCCCGACCCGCCGAGGGCCCTGGTCATGGAAGGCTACGGTGCGCCGGAGCCGGACACGCCATTCCGGATCGACGTGATGGCGGGCGTGGTCGCGACACCGGCGGGGCCCGAAGGGACGCCGCCTGCCGAGTTCCTGGTGGCGGTCGATTCCTACGACACGTCGTCGTGCCTGCCGCGGTCCACGCTGCCGAATCCGGTCCATGGCGACGCCACGCTGTGGGCGGGACCGGGGCCGTGGCGGCTGAAGATCCGCTTTCAAGACGAGGATTTCTCGACGGACCTGCTGCTGGTGGATTTCCACGCGCGGGGCCTCTTCCTGGGCGCGACCGTCGAGGACGGGTTCCAGGTCCCGGAGGCGTCGGCTTCGGGCGTCGTGACGAGGGAAGCCGTCTTCGCGGGGATCGACCACCTCCAGGCGGTCTGCGACAACGCCCCCGAGGGCCAGGAACCGGAGGCGTGCGCGTACCTGTCCACCGCGAAGTCGATGGTGTCGCAGCTGCTGGACTTCCACCGGGCGGACGACGGCACGATTTCGCGCGCGGCCTCGGACCTTCCCGCCAACGCGATGGTGGTGTGCCTGCAGGTGCATGCCGGCACGCCCGCCCGGGTCACCGGGTACGCACCGTAGCCAGTCTGCCATCCCCCCGCGGCAGGTGCCGACATGCGGGACGCCGTCCCGGCCACGGAGTGTGTCGCAGCCTTCATCCACCAAACAAGGGGTCGGCCCGTGCCTATGACCCCGATGGAGCGGATGGCCCTGGCCCTGGCACTGGGTAGGCGACGCCGGGAACTGGAGGCCCTCCGCGCGGTGGGGGCAGGCCCGCAATGAGCACGAACCCGTCGTCACATGTTCCAGTGGCGTGCCAGGAATCAGCGCCCGGCGGCAAGGGTCTGGACGAACGCCAGGACCTCGTCGGAGTGGCCCGCGGGATCGACGCTGCGCCAGATCTTGCGAATCACGCCCTGGCCGTCGATCACGAACGTCGAGCGATCCACGCCCAATGGCGTTCGGCCCCAGGCCCCGCCCTTCCAGGCCCCGTACGCATCATGAATCGCCCCGTCGGTGTCGGACAGCAGCGGGAAGTTCAGGTCGAACTTGCCGGTGAACTTCAGGTGGCTTTCCAGCCCGTCGCGACTGACGCCCAGCACCTGGGCCCCCAGCGCCGCCATCCGGGCATCGGCATCCCGGAAGTCCTTCGCCTGGACGGTGAAGCCTGGCGTGTCGTCCTTGGGATAGAAGTACAGCACCACGATGCGCCCGGCAAAGTCCCCCAGCGACAACGTGCCCCCCGTCGAGGCCGGGGCGTTGAAGGACGGCGCGCGATCGCCGACGGCCAGAGCGACGACCTTGTCCGACTTGGCCGCCTTGTCCGGCCGGGCGTCGGAATCCTTGGAACAGCAGGCCACGACGAACGCGGCGCTCAGCACCAGGACGGGAAGGGAACTGCGGCCCATGGGGCACCTCCGGTCGCCTGGAATTCGAATCCCCCGCCCCGGGCGTTCCGGGACGGTTTCTGAATAGGTGGGGCGCCGATCGAACCCGGTCAAGATCCGTCCGGTTTTGCCCTCTGCCGTCGCGTGCCGGAGTCCCGGCCAAGGCAGGGGATTCGGGCCGCGTCAGTCCGCGGACTCGGCCATGTCGGCCAGGCGCAGCTTTTCCAGGCGCCTCAACAACTGGAAGCGGCTGATTCCCAGCATGCGCGCGGCCTCGGCCTTGACGCCCCGAGCCTGCTCCAGCGCCTGCATCACCAGACGCCGCTCCAGGGATTCCAGGGTATCGATGCCCGGTACGAAGTCGAACGGCATCGCGCCATCGACCCTTGCGGACGGGGATCGCGCGGCATCGATCCGCAGCAGGCGCTCGGGCAAATGATGCAGTTCAATGCGCCCGCCCGCCGCCAGGATCGTGGCGCGCTCCAGCACGTTCTTCAGTTCGCGCACGTTGCCGGGAAACTCGTAGGCCACCAGGCGGGCCCTGACCTCGCGCGACAGCGGCTGGGGCTCGACGCCCAGCTTCTTGGCGAACAGTTCGACGAAGTGATCCGCCAGGATCAGCACGTCCTGGCCGCGCTCCCGCAGCGGCGGCATGTGGATCGGAAACACCGAAAGGCGCTGGTACAGGTCGAACCGGAACTGCCCCTCTTCGACCCGCTGCAGCAGGTCGCGGTTCGTCGCCGCCACGATGCGCGCGGCCACCCGGTGCTCGCGGACCGATCCGACCCGCTGGTAGCGGCGAGACTCCAGCACGCGCAGAAGCTTGCCCTGGATCGCCAGGTCCATCTCGCCAATCTCGTCCAGGAACAGCGTGCCTGCGCCGGCCTCCTCGAACGCCCCGGCCCGCGCGCGGTCCGCCCCGGTGAATGCCCCCTTTTCGTGCCCGAACAGGTGGCTTTCGACCAGGGGACCCGGCATCGCCACGCAATCGACGGCCACGAACGGGCTGCCCTGCGGCGCCGAGCGCGCGTGCAGCACCCGGGCCGCGACCTCCTTGCCACACCCGGTCTCGCCCGTCAGCAGCACCGTGGTGTCGGGCCCCATGCCGACGCGACGCAACTGTTCGACGACGGCCACCATCGCGGCCGACCGCCCCAGCAGGCCCAGGGTCGCCGCATCCTCGTGCCAGCCTCCGGCCTGCTGGACGTCCCGCCGCCGCCGGACCTCCAGCACCGCATCGATGATCGGCTGCAGGCGGGTCTGCTTGACCAGATAGTCCTCGGCCCCGTGGCGAATCGCCTGGATGGCATGGGGAATCGCCTCGTGGGCGGTCATCACGATCAGGGACGCCGACAACTGGCGCGCCAGCAACGCCGGGATGATCCGGATGCCGTCGTCGTCGGGCAGCTTGTGGTCCAGCAGGATCGCCGCGTACGCCGCCTCCTGCACACGCGCCAGCGCCTCGGCCGCGCAGAAGGCCAGATCGACGATCACGCCCTGACGCTCCAGGTCCCGCGCAATCGCCCGCGCGAACAGACGCTCGTCATCGACCACCAGAACCCGGAAGGTCGGCTCCACCGCCGTTCCCCCGTCCCTTGCTCGACTCATCCCGCCCCTCCAGCCGGCAGCATCACCGTGGCGCGGCAGCCCCCCTCCCGGCGGTTCTCCAGCGTCACGCTTCCGCCGGCGCCATCGGCAATCCGCCGACAGACCGTCAGCCCCAGCCCGGTTCCGTTCGATTTCGTCGTGAAGAACGGCTCGAAACACTCCTCGGGCTCGCAAGCCAGCCCGGGCCCGTCGTCATCCACGAAGACGCGCACCTTCGCCCCGTCCAGCTCGCCGCTGACCGACACGGTGCCGCCCTCGGGAATCAGTTCGACGGCGTTCAGCAACAGGTTGAAGAACAGGTGGTGCAGCGCCTCCCGATCAATCTGCACCTTCAGTCCCGGCGGCAGGTCCGACCGGATGCGGCGCCCCTGCGCGGCGGGAAGCCCCCCCATGCGCGTCGCGACGTCCGCGACCAGGGCCCGCAGATCGACGGGACTGGCCCCGGGGCGCGAACGGCCGGCCATCGACAGGTAGTCCCGCAGGAGCATGTCCAGTCTCGTCAGTTCGCCCCGCATCTCCTCCAGCACCTGGCGGTTCTCCAGGCCCAGCCCGGGGTCCCGGACCATGGCGTCCAGCGAGGCGCCCACGGCCACCAGCGGGTTGCGAATCTCGTGGGCAAGCTGGGCGGCCATCTCGCCCATCGTCGCCAGGCGCTCGCGCCGCATCAGACGCTCGACGGCATCGACGCCGGGCGCCGCCACGCCGCCCGCGGCGAGTTCGCGAATCCGGACCAGGTAGCCCACGACGCGGTCCTCGTCGTCGGCCAGCAGCAGCGCGCCGACGTTCCCGGGGAAGGTCGAACCGTCCCCGCGCCGCAGCACCGACGCCTCCTCGAAGTAGCCGGAGGACAGGAACAGGAACTGGCGATTCAGGATGCCCTGGATGTCCCTGGGCTCCCGGAACAGGTCGCCGATGGAACGCCCGCGCAACGAGGCGGCGTCGCGCCGGAACAGCCCCAGCGTCGCGTCGTTCCAGGACGTGATGCGCAGGTCCGGGTCCAGCATCAGGGTGGCCGCCGAGCGCGCCAGGGCCATCCGGACCAGATGCTGGCGCCCCAGGCCCCCGAACTCGGCCATCGCCACCAGCGAGGCCAGGACCAGGGGCCCGTTCTCGGTGGGCAATCGGCTGACGACGATCATCCGCAACCCGTCGCCCTCGCAGGGTCCCTCGGCGTCCAGCAGCACCCGTTCCTCGCGTCCCTCGCCCGCCAGGAACCGGCGGGCCCGGCCCACCATGTCGGCGATCCGGAGGTCCGGTGGCGTCTGGTGCGCTCCGGCACTGGGAATCGGAGCCCCGTGCTCGTCCACCCCGCCGATCAGCCTGCCGGCCCCATCGACCGCCAGTTGGACAAGCACCCGGGGCACCTCGTCCAGAGCGTCCTCGGTGTCCAGTGATCGTTCGTGGCTGTCCGCGTGAATGATCGCGCCGATCCGCTGGGCGTACCGGACCAGCAGCTCCCGCTGCTGCGCCGAGAACGGCTCGCGACCGTGCTTTTCGAACACCAGCACGCCATAGGTTTCGCGCCCGAACGCGACCGGGATCATCACGTAGCGGTGGGCCCCCAGCAGACTGTCCAGCAGCCCCAGCACGCCGGACTGGAAGGCCGTTCCCGCCAGTTCCCGCAGCGAGGACGTCTCGTGGACCGCCCGGTCCCGATAGCAGGCGTACACCAGACTGTCCACGACGCCGTCCAGGTGGAAGACCCGGCTTTCGAGCTTTCCCAGCAGCTTTTCGACTTGCAGCAGATCCGGCTGGCTGGTCGCCATCGCGCCGATCCGGATGCGCACCTCGCCGGAACGCACATCGACCAGGATCAGGTTGGCCGACGAGCAGCCCAGCAGCTTCGCGGCACCGCGCAGGATCGGGTCCAGGATCGGGCCCAGGTGCTTGGCGTGGTCGATCGTCACGAATCCCTTCAATCCGGCGTCACGGATAGCACGCCTGGTGACAGCGCCGCTCGCATTCGGACCGCGTGTCCGGCAGGCCGGGCTGGCCGGCCGGGACGGCCTTGGACTGGCTGGCCGGACAGGAGCGAATGCAATCGTCGATCCGCTGGCGGCACTCGCTGGTCACGGTGACCGGCGCGCACCCCAGTCCCAGAACCAGGACGATTCCCAGGGCCAAACGTCGCACGATCCACCTCCGTCGCCGCGAATTATACCGGAACCGGGGGGAGCGGGGGCCGTGTCCCGGGGCGTCAGGCAGCCCCAACCCGCGCCGCCCCCCCGTTCCGGCTCCCGCACGCTAGCGACGCACCTCCAGCACGACGGGGCCGACCAGACCGGCTGCGATCCGGGTGTCCCGCTTGCCCTTGAACTGGGCCGCCGTCGCGTCCCCCGCGGCCGCGGCGGCCAGGAGTCCGTTCCGGGCCGGCACGACCACGACGACCTCCAGTTCCAGCGACCGTCCGGCCATCGCCGCAGGCACCTCGACCCGATACGGCGGCACCTGGGCCACCCCGATCTCGGTGCCGTCCAGCGCCACCCGTGCCACGCCCTCGACCCGGCCCAGATCCAGGAACAGCCGGTCGTCCCCTTCCAGGGCGGGCAGCGCCACCTGGGCCCGATAGACGCCCGGCCCGAACGCATCCGCCAGCCACCCCATGCCCCGCCAGTCGCCCAGCACGCCCTCGTCGCCCCCGGCGACCGGCTGCCCATCCACCGTCAGGGTCCATTCGGACAGCGTGGTGCCCCGCACCAACTGCTTGGGAAGCGCCCGCCGGGCGAACGATTCCGCCAGTTCGAGCGGAGGCGCCCCGATGTCGCACAACAGGAATCCGGAACCGTACGCGGCAAGGTCCACTTGGAACTGCTGCAGCGGGTCCGGGACCAGGGCCTCGACCGCGCCGGTCCAGGGATCCGCCCACCAGGCCTCGGTGCAAGGAACGTCCGGCGCCGCCACCAGCGTCCGGGCCTCGGCCCCCGGATTGCGCACGAACGTCATATGCCCGCCGTCGGGCAGTTCTCGCCGAACCATCCGAAATGGCTGGGGCACCGCGTTGTACGCCAGTGCGCTGGGCACCCCCAGGGCCACCAGCGCGTCCTCGACCTGATCGGCCAGATCGACCCGCATGACCCGCCGGCCCGTGGCCGCCCGGTCCATCGCGGCGGTCACCTTCGCGTCCCCCTCCTGGGCCTGGTGGTACCCGGGCTGCCGCGACGGCGGCGCCCCCAGAAACACCATCGGGGTCCCCGCCTGGGCCAGCGCCGCAGTCGTCTCGGCCACCTCCGGCGGCATCGTCTGGATGCCCAGCACCAGCAGGGCCTTGAAGCGGTTGCCGCCGACCGTGATGGCGTCCTCGGCCACCTTCGCGCCCGCCAGGCCCTCGTCGTTCACCCATTCCCAGGTGTAGCCTCGGTCCTCGACCTCCCGCAGCACCGGCCACATCGCGATCAGCCCGTCCGTCGCGGCCCCCAGGAACTTGCCCCCGAACAGCCCATCCACCAGCTCGAACAGGTCCCTGCGTCCGGTGTCCGGTTCGTCCTCGAACGCCCCGCCGAACAGGAACTCGCCCAGGTCGTCCGCCCGAGCCAGGGACGCGGGCACGCCGATCCAGGGGTAGTACACGGCCAGGTCCGCCCGAGGCGACCCCTGCCGCAACAGGTGCTGGCAGCGCCCCAGGTAGCGATTGATGTCGGGATAGTCCGACCAGAAGGGGTCCGACTCGGACACGTTCGTCGAATAGGTGCCCGTGCCCCCGAACGGCGAACTGAACGGATGCCAATCGGTCCAGCCAAAGCGCGCATCGCCGGTCCGGTACGGGAACCCGTGGAACACGATGTGGTTGATGCCCGAGGTGAACAGCTTGTCCGCCGACGCCTTGACCTTGCGTGGCGTCGACATCTGGTCCCGCCCTGCCCAGACCATGGACTCGGCACTGACCAGGCGGCGACCGTACTGGTGTGCACCGGACGACACGGCCTTCAGGAACAACTCGCTGCCCCCGGCGTACAACTGCTCGGCCTCGGGCACGGTAACGGCCCCCGCCGCCCGCATGACGTCCACGTGAATGCCATAGGGCTGGACCCGAGCCACCATGCCGCGCGCCTCGGCCCAGGACGACGTCGCCGCGAAGAAGCGTTCGACGAACAGATCGGACACCGTCAGCGCGTAGTCATGGCGCAGGCGCGCGTCCCGGACGGGATCGGAGGTGAACGGCGATTCGGTCCGGATCCCCGCACCATCGAACAGGTGGTTGTCCGCGCCGGGGTTCAGAACGAACGGCAGGAACGGCACGATGTCGTACCCCCGCCGCTGGCGGAACTCGGCCAGGAAGTCGTCGGTGAAATGCCGTTCGGTCTCCATTTCGAAACTGTCGATGAACAGGCCGCGCACCGTGTTCCCCAGGAGCGGCCACAGCCCGGTCTGCTGGCGGAACAGGTGGTCCAGGTTCGCGCGCACACGGTCGGCGTTCAGGTGATCGACGACCCGCCCGGATTCGGCCGTCGCGGGCAGGCTGATCAACTGGCCGTCCGGCGCCGACCACAGCGCCACGACCCGCCAGTCGCCCGCGGGAGCGTCCCAGCGCAGACGCCCGTCCTGCACGCGGTCCGTCAGCACGACCATCGACTCCGGGTCCAGGGTGACCGTATCGACCAGATTGAACAGGTCCTCGTCCCGCACCCCGCCGACCGCGCGACCGGCCACGACCGCGACCAGCCGGGAATGGGCGGTCAGATCCAGCGCCAGAGGCTCGCCGATCTGGGCGGCGAACTGCGCCAGCGTGTAGAACGGCGTGGGATCGGGGCCGTCCAGTTCCAGATCGACCGCCCCGGGGCCGGCCACCGCGTCCTCGCTCCACAGCAGGGTCTGCATCGAATCGGCCATCGCCACGTGCGTCCCGCCGGTGGGCCACCCGGTCCCCAGGGTCAGGTCCAGGCCCAGCCCCGCGAATCGAGCCGCCTGCACGGCCTCCACCACCAGGGCCCAGAACCCGGGCGTATCGAACGATCGCCGCCGCGCCAGGGCATCCGGGTCCTCGGGAGCGGGGTCCAGGGCCGCGTCGAATGCCTGGATCTCGGCTCCGCCGAACCCCTGGGCCACCAGCACGCCCACCTCGCGCGCCAGTTCCGTGGCGACGACGTCGCCCCCCGGCCACCACCAGCGGACCCAAGGCCGGTCCTCGGTGGCCGGCTCCTCGAAGGCGTGCCACGAGAACACGGCCTCCCGCGTGGAGCTGGAATCGCACCCTCCCGCCAGAAGCGCCACAAGGGCCAGTACCGGCAGAAGGCAGAACACGCTGCGTCGCATCATCGGGATTCCTTCCGGAAGGGAATCGTCAATCGCCGTCCGCCGGGAGTATAGCCCTGTCCCGGTGGGGAGCAAGCCTTGACGGTTGCTGCCGGAATCGTCACCATCAGCGCGGTTTGGGATCCCCTGTTTTCGCAGCCTGAACGGAGCGAGGCACCTCATGAATCACGTCAAGACCGGATGGTTGGGATGGTCGCTGCCGGCGCTGGTGCTGGCCCTGATGCTGGTCGCCTGCGGGGGCGCCTCCGACGGCGCCGACGTCACGGACCCGGGCCAGACCCCGGATGCCGATGCCACGATGCCGGACGTCGCCACCCCCGACGCCGACGAGCCGGACGCCGAGGCCGACCCGGGCCAGGCGGATCCGGGAAGCGAACCGGACGCCGACAACCCGGAACTGCCCGCCGACGCGGGAGGGGGCGAGGACACCGCGGACATTCCCGGGACCCCGGACACGGGGACGGACTTCGGCCCCCCGCCCTGCGAGGGCGACCTGGAGCCCCAGCCGATTCCCGACACCGCCGACACGACGTTCCTGCGCGGCCCGTACGTCCAGGACGTCACGCCCACCGGCGCCGTCATCGTCTGGCGGCCCCAGACCCCGATCGACCAGGAGGGGTGCGTCCACTACACGGTCGATGACACCCCCGCCACGGCCTGCGCCGATGCCGATGCCCGCGGCCAGTACGAGGTGCGGCTGACCGGCCTGCCCGCCGACACCGCCATCCCCTACTCGGTCGCGGTGGGCGAAACGCAGACGACCACGCCGATGGCGTTCAGGACCGCCCCGGACACGGCGCGGCCGGTGCGCCTGCTGGTGTTCGCGGACGGCCACTTCAACGAGGCGGTGCTGGGGCCGATCTCGGTCGCGGCGCTGGCGGATGGCGTCGATGTCGCGGTCTCGGTGGGCGACCTGGTGTCGCAGCCCGAGGAGGACCAGTTCGACAAGGCATTGAACGGACTGCGGCCCCTGATGCACCGCGTGCCCATGTACGCGGTGCTGGGCAACCACGAGGCCCGCGGCGCCAACCATTTCGAGGCCTTCGTCGTTCCCGGCGCGGCCCCGGACGCCCCGACCGAACGCTACTACTCGGTCCGGCACGGCAACGTCTGGATGGGGATGCTCGAGGTCATCGACTTCGAGGTTTCCGCGCTGTTCGGCGTGGACACGGACCAGGTGACGTGGCTGCGACGGGAACTGGATTCCGAGGCCGCCCGCACCGCCCGCTGGCGCCTGCTGTTCATCCACCATCCGCCGTGGTCGCTGGGCTGGGGCCACTGTGACGGATACCACGGCGAGGCGTCGCTGCGCACCCTGCTGGTGCCGCTGGCCGCCGAAAAGGGCGTGACCGCGATCTTCAGCGGGCACATGCACGGCTACGAGCGTGGCGAGGTCGATGGCGTGACACTGGTTGTGAACGGCGGCGGAGGCGGCGGCCTGGACATCGAATGCCCCGAGCCCGAGGGCTTCCCGACCCCCTGGGTCCGCGACTACGCGTTCCACCGAGTGACCGTGGATGCGGGCTGCGACTCGCTGTCCATCGAGGCGCGCGATCTGGAAGAACGCCTGATTGACCGCCACGAAATTCCCTACGTTCCCGGAACCTGATTCGGAGTGTGCCCATGGCCCAGGCGTTCCCCGCACCTCGCCCCATCCTGGCCCGGCTGACCTCGCGGTCCGGCCCGCCCCCGGCGGGAGTCCACCAGCGGGACGGCGCCCTGGTCATGGCCGTTCCGAACCGCTATTCGGTGACCTATCTGCTGGTCGGCCCCGAAACGGTCGGCATCGTCGATGTCGGTTCGGCCGCCGATGTGCCCCGGATCCTGCACGCCCTGGAATGGCTGGGGCGCCCGGCCTCCCAGGTCTGCGCGGTCATCCCGACCCACCTGCACTTCGACCACGTGATGGGCATCGACCCGCTGGCGCGGGCGCTGGACGTCCCGGTGGTCCTGGGTCCGGTGGCCCATCGCACCGTGCAAAGGGGGCGCGCCCCCCGGTTTCCGGACCACCGCCACCGCTGGCATGCCTGGGCCGGCTGGCCGATGCAAGGGCTGCCGTTCCTGCCCGAGCGCGACTGGCGCCAGGGTCTGGCGTTCGGCACCCCCTGGGGCACGAACCCGTTCCGCGCCCGACT
The DNA here is from genome assembly GCA_029975745.1 of Myxococcota bacterium. Lineage (GTDB taxonomy): Bacteria > Myxococcota_A > UBA9042 > DTJE01 > DTJE01 > DUVQ01. Next base: position 16,371 of record JARKOL010000176.1, read on the forward strand.
GGCGCCCCCGCTGGCCGACGGGGACCCGCTGCCGGGCCTGCCGGGCTGGTGCCTGCTGGAAACGCCCGGCCACTCCGAGGATGCCGTCTGCCTGTTCCACGAGCAGTCCGGATTCCTGGTTTGCGGCGATACGGTCCGAAACTTCCTGGGCGGCGAATGGAACCCCTTGTGGGTCGATGCCGAGGGGTTCGCGCGCACCCGCGAGCGCCTGGCCGGGCTGCCCATTCGGACCCTGTTCCCGGGGCACGGCCCCGTGCTGGAGGGACCGGACGTGGTCCGCCAGGTCCGACTGTTGCCGCCGTATCTTCCGTGACGCCCTCGGACGGGGAGCCTGAATGCCCTTCGCCGATGCCCGCATGGCGCCCCTGGACCGGATGGATGCCGCGCTTCGCCGGCGTCGCACGGCAGTCACATGGCTGCTGATCCTGGCCGCCCTTCTGCTGCGAGCGGTCCTGTACCTCCAGGTTACCTCGGGACCGCTGGGCGCCCTGCACCGCTGGGAACAAAGCGACATGCACCACTTCGACGCGTGGGCCCGAGCCGTCGCGGCGGGAGACCTGGCGTCGGCAACCATTCCCGTGCCGGTGAATCTGCCCCAGGAGCAGGTCGCGCGGGACTACCTGGCCACGCACGCCACGGACCCCGCCCATGGCGCGCCCGACCCGGCCCGTGCCCTCTGGGACCGCTGGCTGGGCGATGGACGTTTCTACCAGGAGCCCCTCTACCCCTACCTGGTCGCCGCACTCTACCGGGCCGCCCCGGAGGCGGGACCCCGGGCCGTCATGTGGTTCCAGATGCTTATCGGGGTTCTGACGGTGCTGGCGGTGCGCCGAATCGCCGAGCGACGCTACGGGGCCTCCGCCGGCCTGTTTGCGGCCACCGGCGCGCTGGCGGCGGGCCCGGTGTTGTTCTTCGAATCCCTGCTGCTGCGCGAGTCCCTGATCACGTTCGCCGGCGTCGCGCTGGTCGATGCGTCGGACCGGACCCTCGCCCTTGGAGGGGCATGGCGCCGGTTCGCCCTGGGGCTGCTGCTCGGAGGCAGCGTTCTGCTGAAGAGCCCTTTCGCGCTGTACGGCCTGCTGCTGACCGCCGCGTTGGCCTGGCCGCACCGACGCACGCCCGGGATTGCCGTCCGGTCCCTGTTGCCGTTCGCGGGGGGCTGGGCGCTGGCGATGCTGCCGCTGGTGGCGCGAAATGTCGCGATGGGGTTGGAACCGCTGGCGGCGGCCTCGGGCGGCGGGTACACCTTCCTGGTCGCGAACCTGCCCGGTGCCGATCCCGCCCAGGGGGCCGCCCCGGGGGTCGCGCAATTCATCGACGCCACGCGCGGACGGCTGGGCGCATCGGTCGTCGCGGCCCTGGGGGCCTGGGACAATCCCATGGCCTGGCTGGGTCTGGTGGCCCGGAAGGCGGCCGTGCTGCTGCACTGGCCCGAGGTGCCGAACAACGAAAACTGGGCGCTGTTCCGTGAGTACGCGCCCGTGCTGGGCAGCCTTCCCCTGGGGTTCGCCCTGGTGCTGCCCGCGGCGGTCGTGGGCGCCCTGGCCGCATGCCGTCGGGGGAACTCGAACCTTCTGCTGCCCGCGATGATCGCGACGCACGTCGCCATGATGCTGTTGTTCATGCCGCTTGGAAGGTTTCGCGCGCCCCTGATCCCGCTGCTGCTGCCCGCGGCCGCGTTCGGGATCCTGTGGCTCGCAACCCGGCTTTTTCGCGGGGACTTCCGCGCGGCAGGACTGGCCCTCGCCGTGGCCGGCCTGGTTGCGGCCTTCCTTTGGCGCCCGGCGCCCCCGGGGATGGGGCAGGTGCGCGCCTCGGACCGCGCCGCGACCCTCCAGGTCTGGACGCTGCCTCTGGGGAGGGCCGCCATCGAACACGAACGCTGGCAGGCCGCCGAACTGCTGTATCAGGACGCCATCGACCACGCGCCCAAGGCGATCCGGCGGGTCGCGGACGGCCACGACATGGGCTTGCGTGGCTGGGACCGCCCACTGGCCGCGCTCTATGCCGAGGCCTGGCAGGGACTCTCGGACGTTCGCCGGGCCCGGGGCGATGCCGACGGTGCGGCCGGGCTGGAGCGTGCCGCGGAGCGTCTTGACGCGGCGGCGACCGTCTCGGATCCCGCCACGGATGCCGCCACATCCCGCCCCGCACGGAACCGGGATTGAACCCACCGAATGCGCTATGATACCGGGTCCCTGGTTGCGGAGGCTCCTCGTGCGACGCGTCTGCGTGCTGCTCACGACGGCGATATTGTGGTGGGGATGCGGCGGTGACGACACCCCCCTGGTCGAGGGCATCGACCTTCCCGGCGGCCCCGACACGACGCTTCAGACCGACCTGCCGCAGGATCTGGGCCAGGACTTGCCGGACCGGGACGTCGGGTCGGACCCCGGTACCCCGGACCCCGGCACCGACGCCACCATCCCCGACGATGTCCCTGGGGATCTTCCCCCGGACGTCCAGATTCCCGAGGTGGTGGACATCGACCTGCCCTACCCCTTGTGCCAGCCATGCCGCACCGATCTCGACTGCAAGACGACGGATGCGAACCACGTCTGCATCCCGGACGGCAACGAGGGAAGCTGGTGCGGCATCCAGTGCGCCGTCACGGGGGACTGCCCCGATGGGTTCGAGTGCAAGACCATCCGGCCGGAGCTGCGCCAGTGCATTCCGGCGGACGGCGGCACCTGCCCCTGCCTCCAGCGCTACGTCGAGGCCGGATTCCTGACGACATGCTGGCGCGAAAACGAGCACGGTCGCTGCGAACAGGACCGCCGGTGCGACCAGCCCTGCACCGTCCGGACGCCCCAGGTGGAGGTCTGCAACGGAATCGACGACGACTGCGACGGCGCGACGGATGACGGGCTGGGCTCGACGACTTGCGGCGAAGGGGAATGCCAGGTCACGACGCAGAACTGCGTGAATGGAGTGCCCACCCCCTGCACGCCCCGCGCCCCCAGCGCCGAGGTATGCGACCGCAAGGACAACGACTGCAACGGACTGACCGACGATGACATCCCGGACCTGTCCTGCGGTGTCGGAATCTGCCGGAACACCGTGGTGGCATGCATCGACGGGCGCCCCCAGTCCTGCGACCCCAGGCCGGCGTCGTTCGAGGTCTGCAACGGACTGGATGACGACTGCGACGGCGTGACCGACAACGACCTGGGCACCACGACCTGCGGCCTGGGCGAGTGCGCCGTCACGGTGCCGAACTGCATCGATGGAGCGGCACAGGAGTGCATGCCAAAGGCGCCCACGGCCGAGACGTGCAACGGCCGGGACGACGACTGCGACGGCCTGACCGACAACGGCCTGGGCACCACGACCTGCGGGGTCGGCGAGTGCGCGGTCACGGTTCAGAACTGCCTGAACGGCCGGGTGCAGGAATGCACGCCGAACGCGCCGAAGGCCGAAACCTGCAACGGCCGCGACGACGACTGCGACGGCGTGACCGACAACGGATTCAAGGTGGGCGTGGCCTGCGACGGCCCCGACTCCGACTTCTGCGCCAACGGCACCTTCACCTGCAAGGCGGACGGCACGGGGGTCGAGTGCGTCAACGAGACGGTCAAGGACATCGTCGAGAAGTGCAACGGCCTGGACGACAACTGCGACGGTCAGCGGGACGAGACCGGCTGCCCGTGTCCGGTGCATGTCTTTGGCGGCCGCCTGTACATGTTCTGCTCGGCCAGCACCTCCACCTGGCAGAACGCCCAGACCGAGTGCCGCCGCTACTCGTACGACCTGGCCTCGATCGCCGATGCCGCCGAGAACCAGTGGGTCTTCGACACCGCCGCCCAGTACTCCAAGAACCCCTGGTGGATCGGCCTGAACGACCGCCAGCGCGAGGGGACCTTCGTCTGGTCCAACGGCGATGCGGTCACCTACGTGCCGTGGGAGCCGGGCCAGCCGAACAACTACCTGAACCAGGACTGCGTGGACATCCATCGCTATGCGGGCAAATACACCTGGAACGATGCCAGTTGCGACGAGAAGCTGAACTACGTGTGCAAGCGGTACTGACCCCGATTCCCGCCCCTCAGGTAGGACCGCACCAGGTTGCGTCGCGAAAAGTGGCCCATCGTGACCAGTTCGATCAGCATGGGACCGCCCAGCAACGCGCGCGCAATCGCCCCCTCGGAAAGGCCCCGCGCCCGCAGCGCCAGGACGCGCGTCCCCAGTTCCCCGTAGAACGCGATCTTGTCCCGAAGCGCGCCGTGGGGGTCCGAGGGCGGTCGGGCCGCGCCCGGATACAGACGATGCAGCGGCAGTCCCGCCACCCGCTCCAGCGATTCCACGATCGCGTGAACGTCGCTGTCGGGGCGCAGCGCGCGATCCCGTCCTCCGACGTACAGGTCCCCGGAAAACAGCCACCCGCGGTCCGGCTCGAAGAAGCCCAGGTGGTCGCCCGAATGTCCCGGCAGGTGCAACACCTGGAAGCGGTAGGCCCCCGCTTCGATCCGATCGCCCTCGCGAATCGGGCGCGCCGCGACGGGACGCGGCCACCCCCACATCACGCGCCGGTAGGGATGCAGCGGCTGGCGCCCTCGCGGATCCGCCAGCACCGCGACCGCGTCGGGATGCGCCAACACCTCCCCACCCCCCTGCGCCGCGACCACGGCTCCCGCCCCACCAATGTGGTCCTCGTGGGCATGGGTGATCAGGATGCGCTCGACCCGACGCCCCGCCAGACGCCGGACGAACCGGGCCGACGCATGCGCGCAGCCGCTGTCGATCAGCGTGTCGCCGACCAGGTAGCACGTGGTCCAGTAGCGCCCGCGTCCCGCGATGTCCCGGGCGATGTCGAAACGGACCACCTCCCCCAGCACCGTCTCCTTGACCATGCGGCCTCCTTGCCTGACCGAGGATATCCTGCCCGCCCCAGGTCCGCCACGACGGAATTCCCCATTGCCCTCGATGCATTCCCGCGACCGAATTGCGGTGACGGCGTCAGGCCGGGTATGTTCAATGAGGTTGCGGATGGACTCGAACCATGGGGTTGCCGCCGAACAACGAGGCGTCCCGGGGAATCGAGGAGACCCACTCCCCACGCCAGGACGCCCGGGACGGGATGTCCCTGCTGGCGTCCCGCATCTTCGAGTCCACCAGCAATGCCATCATGTTGACCGACGCCGACGGCACCATCATCGATGTGAACCCGGCCTTCGAAGCCGTCACCGGCTTCTCTCGCGCCGAGGTCGCGGGCGGCAATCCCCGCCTGATGAAGTCGAACGTGCATGACGCCGAGTTCTTCCGCAAGATGTGGATCGAACTGCGGACCAAGGGCCGCTGGCAGGGCGAGGTCTGGGATCGCCGCAAGAACGGCGAGGTGTTTCCCAAGTTCTCGACCATCAGCGCCCTCCGGGACGAACAGGGTCGAATCACGCACTACGTCGCCGTCTTCACCGACATCTCCAACGCGAAGGACGCCGAGCGTCTGCTGCAGCGCCTGGCGCACTTCGACCCGCTGACGGAACTGCCGAATCGAACCTTGTTCCTGGACCGCCTGGAACAGGCCATCGAGCACGGACGCCGCGCCGGCCGAATGACCGCCCTGATGCTCCTGGATCTGGACCGGTTCAAGCTTGTCAACGACACGCTGGGCCATCGGGCCGGGGACCTGCTGCTGGTCGAGGCCGCACGGCGTCTTCGTGCCTGCGTCCGGAACGAGGATACCGTCGCGCGCCTGGGCGGGGACGAGTTCACGGTGCTGCTCCACGAGGTCAAGGGGTTCGGGGATGCGGCCAGGATCGCCGACAAGATCCTGGAATCCCTGGCGCTGCCGTTCGAACTGGACGGCCAGCAGGCCACCGTGTCGGCCAGCATCGGCATCACAATCTGGCCCGTCGATGGTTCGGACCGGGATACCCTGATACGCAACGCGGACGCCTCGATGTACCGTGCCAAGCGCCGGGGCCGAGGCGCGTTCCGGTTCTTCGACGCCTCGATGAACGAAGAAACGCTGGAGCGAATCCAGTTGGAACGGCGTCTTGGAGAGGCCCAGGCACGCAATGAACTGGATCTGCACTACCAGCCCCGGCTCGACCTGCTCAGCGGCGCCGTCATTGGAGCCGAGGCCCTGCTGCGTTGGCTTCATCCATTCCTTGGCCTGGTGCCCCCCGCCCGGTTCCTGCCGATCGCCGAGGAGTCCGGAGCCATCGTCGAGATCACCGACTGGCAACTGGGGACCGCCTGCCGGGATGCCGCCCATTGGGCCCGGTTGGCGGGAAGCCCCCTGCACGTGGCAGTGAACCTTTCCACGCGCCAGTTCCTGGACCCGGCTCTGCCGGTCAGGCTCCGCTCCGCCCTCAGCCAGTGCCCCCTGCCCCCCGGAACGCTGGACCTGGAACTGAATCCCGCAGTTCTGAGGGAGGCGGGGATCCGCGCGCCGGGTATCGTGCAGGCGCTGTCGGACGCCGGGGCGCGGGTCTGGATCGATGGGTTCGGCACGGGCGAAACCCACCTGGCGCAACTGGCCCGCCTGCCGATTGTCGGCATCCGGATCGATCGGCGCGTGGTGGCCGACCTGGACCGTGGACCCGAGGCGCTTCGCCTGATTCGAACCTGCGTGGCCGTCGCCCACTCCCTGGACCTGATCGTTGCCGCGAACGGCGTCGAGACCTCCAGCCACCTGGATGTCCTGCGCCAGGCCGGTGTCCGCCAGGTCCAGGGCATCTCGCTGGGAATCCCGGTGGCCGCGACGGAATTCGCCCGCCGATGGCTGCAGGCGCCGCCACCGCTCGACGCGCCCTGACGAAGCCGCCGTCCCCGCCCCCCGGATCCCACACCCCCCACCCGGCGACACCCCCGACGGCACGCTTCGCGAACTCGGTGCTAGAATGCGGCGTTCGCGGCTTCAGGAGGCCATGTGAGCAGTCGGGTCTTGCGCATCGGCGGATTGTTGTTCCTGTCCGGGTTCTGCGCCCTGGTCTACCAGACGGCGTGGTTCCGCGAATTCCGCATGATCTTCGGGATGTCCACGCCGGCTTCGGCGGCGGTCACCGCGATCTTCATGGGCGGGCTCGGCCTGGGCGGCGCCCTGCTGGGACGACGTGCGGATCGGGTCGCGAACCCGCTACGCATGTACGCCATTCTCGAAATCCTGATCGTCCTGTCGGTGGCGGCCACGCCCCTGCTGGTCTGGGGCGTCCGGGCAACCTACGCGGCCCTGGGCGGCTCGTCGGCGATGGGCACCGGACTGGGAACCGCCGTGCGACTGGCGCTTTCGACCCTGGTTCTGGGGCTGCCGACGTTTCTGATGGGCGGCACGCTGCCGGCAGCGGCGCGCGCCGCCGAGGACGACGACGACGAAGGACGACGCGACCTGGCCGTGCTGTACGGCCTGAACACGCTGGGCGCGGTCACGGGCGTCGCCCTGGCCACCTTCCTGCTGCTGGAAATCCTGGGCCTGCACCGGATGCTGTGGGCGGCCACCCTGGTCAACCTGCTGGTCGCACTGGCGGCGCTGCGCATGTCCCGGGCCACCGACCCGGCCCGAGCCGGGACGGCAGTCGCAACGGACGCCCCCGCACCCTCCACGGGTTCGGCCCAGACCGCCCCGGCCGCCGCCCCGGCCGGATTCGTCCTGGCTTCCGCGGGAATCGTCGGATTCGCATTCTTCCTGATGGAGCTGGTCTGGTACCGCATGCTGGCCCCGATTCTTGGGGGTTCGACCTACACGTTCGGCCTGATCCTGGCCGTGGCCCTTCTGGGCATCGGCCTGGGTGGTTTCGCCTGGTCGCTGGGCCGCAGGTCTCGCCAGGCCACGCTGGCCGGCTTCGCCTGGACCTGCGCCCTCGAGGCGGTCTTCATCGCCATTCCCTTCGCGATGGGCGACAGCCTGGCCCTGTCCGCGGCCCTGCTGCGTCCGCTGGGCTCGCTGGGCTTCGCCGGCTTCGTGTCGTCCTGGGCGCTGATCGCGTTCCTGGTGATCTTTCCCGCGGCCTTCATCGCGGGCATCCAGTTCCCGATGCTGATCGCACTGCTGGGACGCGGCCGGAAGGACATCGGCCGCCAGGCGGGCATGGCCTATGCCTGGAACACCGGCGGCGCGATCCTGGGTTCACTGGCCGGCGGATTTGGACTGATCCCGCTGATGACGGCCCAGGGCGCCTGGCGACTGGGTGTCGGGATCCTGGCCCTGCTGGCGGTGGTGGCCGCCGGCCTGGCATTCCGCACGCGCATCGCGACTTGGCGCCGGCTGATCCTGCCCGTGGCGGCCGCGCTGACCGCGACGATCCTGATCGCCCAGCAGGGCCCGACCCATGCGTGGCGCCACAGCCCGATCGGCGCGGGGCGCGTCGGCACGACCTTTGAAGGGGACAACGAGATCCGCGACTGGCTGCACCGGCAGCGGCGCACGATCCTGTGGGAAGCCGACGGACGCGAAAGCTCGGTCGCCCTGCAGGCCATCAGTTCGTGGGCGTTCGTCCTGGCCGGAAAGGTTGACGGCAACGCCCTGGGGGATGCCGGCACCCAGGTCATGGCCGGACTGCTGGGCGCCCTGCTGCACCCGGAGCCGCGCAGCGCCTTCATCATCGGCCTGGGAACCGGCAGCACGGCGGGGTGGCTGGCCCAGGTGCCCTCGATCGAGCGCGTGGACGTCGCCGAACTGGAACCGGCCATCCTGGAGGTCGCCCGGGTCTGCGCCCCCGTGAACGAGCAGGTGCTGGACAACCCCAAGGTCCACCTGCTGCTGGACGACGCGCGGGAGCTGCTGACCACGACGCCCCGTCGCTATGACATCGTGTTCTCCGAGCCGTCGAACCCCTACCGAGTCGGGATCTCGAGCCTGTTCACCGTGGACTTCTACCAGGCGGTCCGCCAGCGCCTGACCCCGGACGGGATCTTCCTGCAGTGGCTCCAGGCCTACGAGGTCGATGCCGCGACGGTCCGGACGATCTTCGCCAGCCTGGCCCGCGTGTTCCCCTCCGTCGAGATCTGGTACACCGCCCAGGGGGACCTGCAACTGGTCGCGACGGCCGCCCCGATGCGACACGACCTGGCCCGCCTCGAGCAGCGCGCGGCCATGGAGCCGTTCCGATCCGCCCTGTGGCACACCTGGGGGGTCCAGGGCGCCCACGGCCTGTTGTCCCACTTCATCGCCGCTCCCGGTCTGGTTTCGGCCATCGCCGCCCTGGAAGGCGATGCCGTCAATACCGACGACCTGAACCTGGTCGAGTTCGGTTTCGCGCGAACCGTCGGGCGACGCGGACTGTTCCAGGTCGCCACGCTGCACGGATTGGCCAGGGCACGCGGCGAGCACCGGCCAGTCATCGCCGGGCCGCAACCGGACTGGGAACGGGTCGAACGCGATGTCGGCTGGTCCGCCGTGGCCCAGGGACGCGCCCCGGACCCCGATCCCGCCCTGGACGCGGACGCCCCACGGCGGCAGCGCATCCAGCGCGCGCACCTGAGCGGCAACCTGGGCGCGGCGTTGCGCGCATGCCGCGAGCCGGCACCCGCCGAGCGCCATCCCGTCGAGATCGCCGCCTGCGCCGAGGCGCTGGCCGAGGCCGGCGATCCCTCCGCGGCCCCGAGCATGGCCGAGATCGCCGAACTGCTGCCGGCGGAAAGCCACGCCGTGACCGCCCGGATGCGCCTGCGCCAAGGAGACGTCCCCGGAGCGGCCCGGGCGCTGATTGCGATGCTGGACGTGCTGAAGGACCGCCCCTGGCAACTGCGCACCGTCACGGGCCGCGCGATGCCCCTGGCCGCCCAGATGGCGGTCGGTGACGCCTCGTCGGGCCGCCAGTTGTTCGATTCCCTGGCCACGCCCCTGTCGGTGATGGCTCTGGAGGAACTGCGTCACAAGACGCTGCTGGAAATCGCCGAGGCCCTGAAGGCGCCGGATCTGTGCGTCCGGGCGCTGGCCCCCGCCGAGCCGCACGTGCCCTGGAACCGGGCGGTCCTGTCGTTCAGGGCCTGGTGCTACGAGCAGGCCGGCGATCCCCGGCGCGCCGCTGCGCGAAATGACCTGCGTCGCTTCCTGGAATCCGAACCGACCGATTTCACACGGGGCCTGGCGGTCCCGCCGAACGTGCCTTCCCCCGGGACGACGTCAGAACTCCCAGCCCACGCCGACGCCCCAGGTCAGCCACCCGCTGTCGTACCCCTCTCGGATGCCGTACCCGATCAGGCCGTACACGCGGATGCCGACGGGCAGCAGCCCGGTCAGCTTGATTGACGGCGTGATGCCGTACCGGGCGTGGATCGGGAACGTCGTGAACTCGTTACGCAACGCGACCACCACGTAGGGGATGCCCGTCCACACGAACTCGGTCACCACCGTCCAGCCCAGGTTCCGGATGCCCCAGAATCCCAGGTCGAAGTGCGTGGCACGCACCGGCCCCAGCCGCGCGGTCAGGCCGCCGCCGCCCTCGAACCCCTCGGCGGAGGCCCCGATCAGAAGCATCGGTTCCACGCCGAAGATGTCGCCGAACTCCCAATACGCCTTCAGATACCCGAAGTACGCGCCCGGGGAATACCGGGTGTAGATCGGCGAATCGACGCCCAGGCGGTCTCCCATCAACGTCACGCCCAGGGACACCTGGTACAGGCCGGGCGACAGCAGGCGGTAGGTGTAGGACAGGTCAAAGACGTTGTAGGAATCCTGGGACCGCCCCCCCGTCGTTCCCGGTCGCCCGAAGTCGTAGTGCCGGAACGACGCCTCGACCCGCGACCGATAGCCCTTGTGTCCCGCCAGCAACTGCGCGGTCCGGTTGCGCGAAGGCAGGGCCCGGACGTCGGCAACCTGGGGCAGGCCCGCCGACCCGAACCGGGCCACGCGCGCCCCGTCGGACTCGATCGACTCGATCCAGTATTCGAAGGTGGGAACGACCACCTCGGAGGACGGAACCTCGACCTCCCAGCGGGCCCCCGTCCGATGCCCGAACGGCCGCGTGGCGTACGAGCCCGCCCCACCGCTGCGATGATGCAGCACCACGCCGCGCCCGGACCAGGACCCCTGCCACTCGATCGCAATGCGGACCGGCCGACCGTCCTGGACAATCCGGGACAACGGCCAGTGGAACAACGACGAAACCTCATCCGGACCGCCGTCCTCGACATCGCCGTCCTGCGCGCGGGCCTGCGTGGCGACGGCCCCGAACGCCACAAGCACCAGAACCAGTCTCGTGATGCGCTTCATGGCCGTCCCTCCTACCACGCGAACGACAGGCCAAGCCCGCCGCCCACGCCCGCGTGACGCGTTGTCCGGATGTTCGCCCCCAACCGCAGGTCGATGGCCAGCCAGTCCAGCGCTCGATAGCCCGCCAGCAGTTGCACGCGCGCGCCCCACTCCTCGGCCACGGGGAAGTTGGTTGCCGACACCGAAAGCCCGATGGGCACTCCCCGGGCCGCCTGGAACGTCAGTTGAGCGTCCATCTCGGCACCCACGGACTGCAGGATCGTGCCGCCGAAACGGATCACCACGCCCTGTTCCCGACCGATCTCCATGTGCAGCGAGGTCCCGAACATCGCGCTGCCCTTCTCGGGCTGCTCGGCCCACGACTCGAAGTCCTGATCGACGAAGGTGATGAAGCCTCCCAGCATGATCCTCGGGTACATCCGAACCCAGTCGCCGAATCGCAGCACCGGCTCGAAGTAGAGCCACGCCAACGCCCGGTGGTCCAGCGCCCAGCCGTCCTCCACCGCATTCCTGGGACCGCCGATGCCCTCCAGCATCCCGACGCCTCCCCGAAGCTCGGCCACCGCGCCCCGATTCAGGCGGTACGCGAAGTCCGCCGAGGCTCGCCAGAAGGCATCCCGGTTGGGGTTGGACAGGTGGAATTCCTGCCACTCGAACGTGCCCCCGATCCGCACGGAGGGTCCCCGAGTCACCCCGTCATCCCGAACCGTGACGGCCCAGGGACGCCCCTGGCTGCGAAACAACGGGATCTGTCGTCCGTCCTCGGACACCCCCTCGATGAAGTACTCGATCCGGGGGGCGCGCACCGCCAGCGAATCCAGGGTTGTCGTCCAGCCCGCGTCCCCCGTTCGAGCCATCGGGAAGGCCACGAAGTCGCCGCCACGCCGGGACCGGACAAAGACGGTCGCCTCGGCGGGCGCGTTCGGACCGACGGCCACGATCGTGACCATGACCGAGCGGCCGTGAACCAGATCCTGCAGCGGCTCGTGGGCAATCCTGGAACGCGGCAGGGCGGCAACCACGCGTTCGGGGCTCTCCCGCGGGGCCGTCCTCTGTGGACGCGCAGCCGCCGTGCCCGCCACCGCGCCGACCGCGGGAACCTCGTCACCACGGACCGTGATGCGCACGACGTCGCCAACCCGAACCCGCGCGGGGTCGATGTCGCCCAATGGCACCTGACACATCGCCTCGCCGACCTGATCGACCCGCGAGGTGCCCAGGACCGCCCGTCCCTTCCGGGAGTCCCCTTCCGTCCCCGCGGACAGGATGCGGGCGGGGTCTCCCGGCAGAACGCCCTGGGCGCTCCCGATATCGACAATCACGCGTTCGTCCAGCACCTGGACGATCAGCCCCTCGCGTTCGATGCCCTTGGGCGCCTGCTGGGCCATCAAGGTGGCAGGCAGCGCCGAGGCCAGCAGCCAGACCGTCGTGTACAGGACGCGATGTCCGCCTCTCATGGACCACCTCCGGTTCCCATCGGCTTGGGTTGCCCCGCCCCGGGACGCACGAGCAATGCCCGTGCCATTCGGGCCGGCGCCCCTCGACGCCCGTGACACCTGGAATATTCAGGCACTCGAACACCGCCTGGCGCCACTCCCCCCCCTCGGGTGGACAATCGCTGCTCCACCCAAGGGAGGACGCTTCCGCATCCAGACAGGGTATCCTACGAAATGCGGCGCCCACAATGCACGCGATCCGACAGGGCCTTGACACCGAGGCCCCAAAGGACTGCAATTCGTCTGCCCGTCGGGTCCCCCTCGGAACCCGGGTCGGGCGTGGACTCTCGCGGCGTCGAGATGCGACGCGCTGGAAGGATGACATGCCCTGGGACTACTCGAACAAGACCATGCAACTGTTCCGTGACGCGATCGCCAACAAGGCCGGCACCCACTTCGGTCGCGTCGAGAATCCGGATGGCGAGGGACGCCACGGCTCGATCAGTTGCGGCGACGCCATGGACTTCTCGTTCCGCGTCGAGCGCCACCCGGACGACCCGAAGAAGGACCGGATCGTCGAGGCCCGCTACCAGACCTTCGGCTGCACCTCGGCCATCGCGTCCTCCGAGGCGATGTGCCGGATGATCGAGGAGCGGACCATCACCCCCGTCGAGGCGTTGCAGATCAAGAACGCCGACATCGTGGACTACCTGGACGGGCTGCCGCCCCAGAAGCTGCACTGCTCGGTCATGGGAGCCGAGGCGCTCCAGGCCGCCGTCGTGGACTGGGCCCGGCGTCGCGGCGTCGGGTTGGAGGAACTGGGGATCGAGCCCGACCGGCTGGAGGAGGACGAGGGACGCGTCGTCTGCAAGTGCTTCAACCTGACCGAACCCTACGTCCGACGCAAGGTGAAGGAGCTGGGCCTGCGGACGATCGAGGAGATCACGGCCGCCATCAAGGCCGGGGGCGCATGCACCTCGTGCCACCACGAACCCGGGGGACTCCAGGACATCCTGAATGAAACCTGGGGGGAATCGGTCGTCGCCCCCGAGGCGCCGCCGCCCGAAGCCGTCGCATCTCCCCGCGTGCGAACGCCCTACCAGTTGGCCAAGGAGATCGAGCGGGCCATCGACGTCTCCGTGCGGCCCCGGCTGCAAGGCGAGGGCGGCGACATCGAGATCGTCGAGATCCGCGAGAAGAAGGTCTTCTGCACGCTGTTGGGCGTGTGCTCGGGGTGTGCCGGCGCCGGCCAGACGATGCGTTTCGTCGTCGAGGACACGTTGCGCCGCCAGGTCGATCCGGAGATCGAGGTCATTCCGCTGTAGGAGGCGCCCCATGAGCACGCCGACGATCTACCTGGACAACAACGCCACGACGCCGGTCGCGCCGGAGGTTGTCGAGGCGATGCTGCCGTTCCTGCGGGAGCAGTTCTACAACCCCAGTTCCTCGTATCCGGAGGCCCGGGGCCCTCGCGACGCCATCGAGCGCGCCCGCGAGTCGGTCGCACGCCTGGTGGGGGCCGGGGCGAAGTCCGAGATCCTGTTCACTTCCGGGGCGACCGAGGGCAACAACGCGGCGCTTTGGGGCGCCCTGCGGGCCAATCCCGACCGTCGGCACATCGTGACGACCCAGGTCGAGCACCCCGCCGTGCTCGAGGTCGCGAAGGAACTGGAGCGCAATGGCTATCGGGTCACCCGTCTGGGCGTCGATCGGGACGGCAATCTGGACAAGGCGGCGCTGCTGCGCGCGCTGGAACCGGAAACCGCCGTCGTGTCGATCATGCACGGCAACAACGAGACCGGCGTGGTGTTCCCCATCGGCGAGTTGTCCCGCATCGTCAAGGCGGCGGACCCGCGCATCGTGTTCCACACCGACGCGACCCAGACGGTCGGCAAGATCCCGATCAACCTTGCCAAAACCCTGCCCCACGTCGATATCCTGACGATGTCGGGGCACAAGCTGCACGGGCCCAAGGGCGTGGGCGCGATGTTCGTGCGACGGGGCGTGCGCTGGCGCCCCTGGCAGATCGGCGGCCACCAGGAACGCGGGCGGCGCGCGGGCACGGAGAACGTCGCCGGCATCGTGGGACTGGGCGTGGCGTGCGATCTGGCGCGAACCGCCTACGCCGACGAGGAACGGCTGCGCCAGTTGCAGCAGTGGCTGGAGTCGTCCATTCTGGCGCAGGTGCCGAACGTGTTCATCAACGGCCGCGGCGCCGAGCGCCTGCCCAACACGACCAGCTTCGCGTTCGAGTACGTCGAGGGCGAGGCCATCCTGCTGGCCATCGCGGACGCGGGCATCTGCGCGTCGTCGGGTTCGGCCTGCACCTCCGGGTCGCTGGACCCGTCCCACGTACTGAAGGCGATGGACATCCCGTTCTCGGCGGCCCACGGCAGCCTGCGCCTCAGCACCAGTCGCTACACGACCGGCGCCGAGATCGAGCGGGTGATCGACGTGCTGCCCGGCATCATCGCCAGTCTGCGTCGCATCTCGCCGTACTGGGATCAGGCGACGAACGCGCCCCGCGGCGACATCGACGTCTTCGTTCAGGGCAAGTACCGCTGAAGGTCCCCGTGCCGATTTCGGCCGGCACCGCTGGCAGCGCCTCCCCGAATCTGCTATCCTTTCCACGGAGTAATCGCCCGGGAGGCCGTCATGAACCGTACCATCGACTTCCCCAGGTTCCTTCGGATCGCGCTGATCCTGTCCGTCGCCGGCATTGCGATCGCGTCCGAAAAGTCCTGCCAGGATCCGGCCATCGAGACGACCCCGGCCTGCCGTGCGGCGGCGGACTGCAATGGACTGCCGCACGTGGACTGCGCGGGTTCGTGGGACTGTGCCAGCGGCGGATGTCTGTGGCGGTGCTCCGCGGACGGCGGCAACGTGCCGGACAGCGGTCCTGGCGTCCCGATCGAGGATGCCGGCCCTTCCCCCGAACTGCAGTGCGTGTCCGATGCCGACTGCGAGGTGGGATACCTGTGTGATGCCGAAACCGGCACGTGCGCTCCCGCTTCCGAGCCCCCGACCTGCATGGCCAGCGGATGCTCGGGCGAGATCTGCGCCACCGAACCGATGGCGTCCGCCTGCATCTGGCTGGAATGGTTCGCCTGCCTGAAACTGACCGTATGCGAGGCACAGCCCGACGGCACCTGCGGGTTCACGCCCAACGAGGCATTCCTGGCCTGCATGAGCGGCCAGCCGTGCCACGCCGACCTCGCCTGCCCTCCGGGCACGATCTGCTCCGACGGCGTCTGTGTCGGCGACCCCTGCATCCCGTCCGAGGAGGTCTGCGACGGAATCGACAACAACTGCGACGGAATCGTCGATGAGGGTTGCTTCGACCCGCAGTGCAAGGCCGTGAAGCCCGGCACCCACGGCGCGTGCAAGATGCTGCTGGGCTTCTTCTTCGACGGCAAGCAGTGCTACCAGGAGGGGGGGTGTGACTGCGCCCCGGACTGCGACGCCATGTTCGACACGATGGAGGCCTGCCAGGCGGCGTGCGAGGCCCTTGCCTGCACGACCGCCGCGGACTGCCCGAGCGGCGTCTGCCTGAACGGGGTTTGCGTCCTGGGCCCGGCCTGCGCCGTGGATTCGGACTGCGCGATGTTCGAGACGTGCAGCGACGGCCTGTGCGTACTGACCCCGGGGCGCTGCTGGAGCGATGCCGACTGCGGCGAGAACCTGCGCTGCGAAGGCGCCCGCATCTGCCCGCCGGGAGCCCTGTGCCTGCTGGCCGACGAGCCCGGCCGCTGCGTCGAGGCGGCGAAGGAGTGCAAGTCCGACAAGGACTGCCCGGCCGGCGCCTACTGCATGTGGACCTGCGACGGCGCGGCGGGCGGATGCACGGCAACCTGCCAGCCCCTGGCCGAGGGCGTCTGTGTCAAGGACGCGGACTGCAAGGACGGCCAGACCTGCGTCACCGGCTACTGTCCGCTTTGCGTGGGATGCCCGTGCTTCGGGGTCTGCCAGGACACCGGCACGCCGAAGTGTACGGCCGTCAAGCCCGGCTCCCACGGCATGTGCATGATGGTCCTGGGGTGGATCTTCGACGGCAAGCGGTGCGTGCTGGAAAGCGGCTGCTCGTGCGGCGCGGACTGCGCGGCGTTCTTCGCCGACGAGGACGCCTGCCGCAAGGCCTGCCTGTAGGCCCTTCCCGACCGGCTCCGACGAACCCGCTCCCTCAGACTCCCCGCCGGCGGGCCACGATCGCGTCCACCAGTTTCTCGGCGTAGTCCAGCGAGAACATCACCTTGTCCATCTCGAGGTGGTCGGGATCGTCCGTCGGCATATGGTAATGACGCGGCGCCCCGGTCGCCGGATCGACGCACGCCAGGCAGATGCCCTCCCAGCCACGCGCCAGCAAGGCCGCGATGTCCGAACCGCCCACCGGGACCTCGAAGCCGGTCACCTCGGCGAATCGGGGCTCCGACGCGGTGACGGAACGCGCCGTATCCGCCAGCCAGCCCGGAATCCGCGTCCGACAGACCTCGCCCTCGACCTCCAGGAACCGCAGTTCGCCGTTGCCCAGACCGTCCAGCCCGACGAACACGGTGCGGGCCGGATCCCACACGCCCTCCATGGC
>JARKOL010000186.1 GCA_029975745.1 Myxococcota bacterium
GGTCGTGGCCATCAGCCTGCGTCCTGCGGTGGTGGTGCGCCACCTCCTGGCGTGGGGGACCTTGGCGATGAGGCCGTGGGCGTGGAGGCGGTGGAGGATCCGGGACACCTTGGCGCTGGATCGTCGAGGGTCGTCGCGGTCGGCGCCGAGGTGGCCGGTATCGCGCAGTCTGTGCCTGAGATCGGCGTTCCGGAAGCCCCGCAGGATGTGCTCCCCAGCCATGACGGCCTGGAAGAGTTCGGCGTCCTCCCTGGAAAGCGGGTTGAGCGCCTTGGCGGAGCGTCCCGAGGGCAGGGTCTTGCGACGCGTGACCCTCTCGATTTGGCGGACCTGCACCGTCGGGTCGGAGACCACCGAAAGGGCGTCCAGGTACCGGGAGTTCGCGCTGCGCCCCACGTCGCGGTAGCGAAACAGGTAGGCGACCCCCTTGCGCATCTGTACCCATTCGGTGGTGTTGCTGCCCTTACGAATGACCCGCTTGCGGACAGAGAAGTCCTCGGGGTTGTTGATGACGGTCTCGATGCGGAGCACGGTCCCGCCCTTGTCGTACATCTTCATCCAGTTCTGCTTCACCCGGTGCTTGACCCGAGCGCCCGGGATGCGGCGATGCGCCAGATCGACCAGGTCCGTCACGACCTCGCCCTGGAAGTTGCCGTGCATCTTGCGGCCGAGGAAGGTCATCACCTCCTTCGCTCCGAAGACCAGCAGGGCGTGATTCAGCAAACGAGGGTAAAGGTCGGCCAGAGAGTCGCGCCCCCGGAAGACCACGTCGGTCGCGTACTCGGCCTGCGCCGTGACCCAGTAGTAAGCGAGCCCCTGGAGTTCGGAATCCATCAGCGGGTTCACCTCCCGGGCGTACCGACCCAGGAAGCCGGTCAGATCGACCGATGGCAGGCGGTCGGCGATGGCCTGGACTCGTTCGAAGTCCTCGACATCGACGAAGACGTTGTCCGCCTTCACAAAAGCAATCCCGGCCTGCCTGAGCCTTCGCGCAAGCCACTCCTGGCCGTTGACGTACACCTGGATCGTCAGGGGAAACCACGTCTGCTGCTTCACGTGGATCAGCCCGAAGTCCGGGTCCATGAAGTAGTAGTACAGGTGCAAGCACTTCCGCTTCGCCGGCCGGACAAACGTGGCTCCCGCCTCAAACGTGAACGAAAAACTGCGGCCGGACTCCAGGATGCTGAAGATGCACACCAGCCCGCACTCGATGCCGTCGGCTTCGGCTATCTCTCGGGCCTTCGACTCCATCGGAATGCCCGACGCGAGATACCGGAACGGCCGGCCCCTCTCCTGGGCCATCTGCCAAGCGTGGTCCTTCACCGATTGCGCGTGCTCGGTCAGGAACGCCTTCAGGTTGGTCAGCTTCGGGTCCCGCTGCCGCAGGAAGCCCGCCATGCTCGCCCCGTCCTGCAACGGCAGGTAACCCCGAAAGATGATCCGGTCGAAGCACGACAGAACGCCCCGGATGCCGTCTCGATGTCGTTCGATGAAGTGTTTCATGACCGGAGGCTACCGGACCTCTCCCACCATCAGCAAATTCTCGCTCTCCTGGGTTGCGGGCGGAGCCTGCCATGTGAACCATCATCCACGAAACAGGCTGGCGGCGGGGATAGCGAGGGAGGTCGGACGGACGGTACCGATGCATTGGGTCGGTTGGGCGAGGTGAAACGGGGCACCTGGCGGCTGGACCGCGTGTGAATCCGGCCGCGAATGCCGGCGGAACGTGCACGGAAGCCTTCTCCGCGTGTCCGCGGAGCGCATTTCGAGGCAGCCGATTGCCGTACCCGACCCACCGGCGGCGAAGCGGCGTGGTAACGACCTGGCCCTGACGCGGAACGCGAAGTACCGCCGCTGTTCAGGGCGGCCCTCTGGCCGGGGCGTGGATGCCGACGTCATCGCCCGCGCTGTGGGTCCCCCAGTTGGCATCGCATCTGTCCCATGCAGCAGGCTGCTGTCCGGTGCCGCATTCGGACTCCCAGTCGATCCGCCGCACGGGTGCCACGGGCAAAGGGGTGGCGGGGAGTTTGAGGTGTTCGAGGATCCGCCTCACGACCGCCGGGTCGGTCAGGAAGGCGAGGACGACCAGGGGCCGGTGGGACAGGCAGCGGGGACATTGCAGGGCGTCGATGTCCAGGACCCTGCGCAGCAGTTGGGCCCAGCCCAGGCGAGTGCGCCGTGGAGGCTCGGGTGGTGGCGGTGCGGGCGCGGTAACCGTCGCTTGGGCCGCAGCATCCGGTGCGGAGGGGGCCGTCGCTGCGGCAGGAGCGGAATTCGTGTTCATGTTGGCGGCAGATGCCACCTCCGTCTCGCCGGACCTGACCGGTGGCGGAGGCAGGCGGTTTCGGAAGCGTGACCGGTTGGCGAAGACGCCGTGATATCGGACCAGATTCTGGTAGGGTGCCGGCAGCAGGGCGGCCAGGCGCCGCAGGAAGGCGACGGGCTCCAGGACGATCTCGGTCCGGCCCTCGGTTGTGGGCCACGGGCGGTGCAGGCGGTAGCGGACCTGGCCGTCGGGGTCGAGGGACAGGCGGTCCAGGGAGAACGGGGCGCGCAGTCCGTAGAGGCACAGGCGCTCCAGGCCCATCCGGTCGTCGGCGGCGACGGTGCGAGCAGCGTGCAGCGAGAAGCCCTGGACCCGGGTGCATAGCGCCTTGGCAGCGGTCGTCCCGGCCCCCTGGTCGTCGGGCGGCGGGGCAGCCTCCCAGGGAAGCGCTCGGGGCGGCTTGGGACCCGGAGGCCGGACGGCCTCGGCGACGGTGAGGCGCAGGGGCAGTTCGTCGGGATCCTGCCAGGGCGGGTCGTCCTGGGTCTGGCGGAACCGTTGCCGGGCCAGGTCGCCGATTCGGGTGGCCAGTCGCAGGCCCAGGGCCGCGATATCGACATCGGTCGGCGATGGCAGCGTCTCGAAGGCCAGCGGCCCGCCCGGGGTGTCGGCGTCCTCGATGAACACCCCGTCGGGCATCAGCGTGTGGAAGTGGGGATTGAGATTGAGGATGCCGCCGAAGCGCTGCACGAAGGTGACGGTACCGACCTGGCCGCCGCGCAGCCCCAGCCGCCGGGCGCGCAGCCGCATCCAGGCCGCCACGGTCCGCAGGAACGTCCGCAGAACGGCGCCCTGGAAGGCCCGGTCGGTCGCCAGCAGGTAGCGCATCTCCCAGGGGAACGTCAACACCCACTGGCGGTAGCGGGCCTCGGGCAGTACCCGGTCCACCAGGTCCGCGGCCGTGTCCGCCGCCCGGCGCGCCCAGCAGGACGGGCACAGCCGGCCCTTGCACGAGAACGCCACCAGCCGCTCGAACCCGCAGTCCGGGCATCGCAGGCGCGCGAACCCGTGGGCCAGGACGCCGCAATCCAGGTACCGGTGGAACTCGTGTCCCACGAACGCCGGGTAGCCGGTGCCCGAATCGCTGCGCCGCCGGGCGTCGTCCAGCAGGTCCGCCAGGTGGCCGCGCACGACCGCGTGCAGGGCGGTCCGCTCGGGCTCGCGTCGCCGCCAGCGCGAAGGCAGGGGCCGGGTCGCCTCGCCGGGGGTCCGCTCGAACACCAGCGCCGGCAGGGGGCGTGCCGGCCCGCGGGTGCCACGACCGGGCCGGCTGACTGGGGCGGGGGCCGTCGCAGGACATGCTTCCACGTCCCGGGATATCGAGGCCCGAGCGCGGATGTTTCAGGATGATTCCGGGTCGTCCTAGAACGTCACGACTTCCGCCCGGTCCAGCCAGGGCTGCAGTTCGTCGCGCCAGCCGGGGCCGCCGGCGCGTGTCGCCAGGTGGACCGTCACGTGGTGCGGCACGGCGCCCAGCCGCGCGTTGCGGCCCAGGCCGGTCAGGCACGCCGGGCAGTGCGTCAGGATCGGCGTGCCCGGGGCGTGGCCGGCCAGCGCCTCGCGGATCGCGCGCGCCTTGCGGTCCAGCATGTCGCCGGTGATGTCCGGGCGGCTCAGCGACAGCGTGCCGGCCTCGGAGCAGCAGTGCGGCACGGCCGTCGGCGCCACGCCCGCGCGGTCCGCCAGCACGCGCATCCCGACCTCCTCCATCGAGTCGTGGCAGGGGCGGTGGTACAGGACCGGCTCGACCGGCCCGGGCACCGCCAGCCCCGCGTCCAGCGCGAACCTCCCGGCGTCCACCAGCGGCGCGCCGAAGATGCCCTCGGCGCCCATGTGGCGCAGCCCATCCATGCAGGTGCCGCAGGTGACGACGACCGCCTGGAAGTCCAGGTAGCGCAGCATCTCGCGGACCTGGCTGAAGATGATCGTGTCCTGCAGCACCTGGCGGCCCTGCTGCCGGTCGCGGGCGTTGGCCTGGTGGGGGAAGCCGCAGCACAGGAACGGCGGCGGCAGCACGACCTGGAGCGACGCGCTGACAGGGTCAGGGCGTCCGGATGGCGAATTCAGCCACGACCGGGAAATGGTCCGACGTCATCAGGCCAAGGTACGTGGCGGTAAGCACGTCCGCGGAGACACCGACGAACCCGTCGTTGCGGAGCAGCCAGTCGATCCTGCTGGACGGGTCGGCCACGCCGTTCCAGGAATGATAGGTGCCTTCTTCGGGCAGGCCGAGTTCCACCCAGACGTCGGTGAGGTTCCCGGAGACGCCCTTCCATTCAGCCTTCCCGACCATGATGTTGTAGGGGAGCGAGTCGTAATGGCAGTTGAAGTCCGCGCCGATCAGGGCAGGCCTTCCTTCCGTCAGGATGTCCATCTGCTCGACGGTGATGCGCGCCATTTCCTCGCGGAGGCCTTCGACCTTCGCGTGGTCCCAGTGGGTCGAGAAGATGTCGAACTGGAACCCGTCGGCGATGCGCAGGAAGCGTCCCCAGGTCACGGCGCGGGGGAACCTCTGGTCTTCGCTGACCAGGCTCGGCAGGACGTCCGGCGTGTTGCTCAGCGCGAAGGTCTTCCAGTCCAGTACCACGAACTTCGACTGGTCGTAGAAGATGGCCGTGTATTCGTCGAAGTACCCGGTTCCCGAGTTGTCCAGGCCGACCCAGTCGAGCCTCGGGATTGCCTCCTCGAGGTATTCCAGTTGCGGGATGATCAGGGCCTCCTGGACGACCATGATGTCCGGGGAGTAGTCCTCGATCTGGGCGACCACGGCCTCCTTCCGGTTTTCCCACAGGCGGTCTCCCTCGTCCGCGAACGGCGTGCGCAGGTTGAAGGTCATCATCCTGACGTGTTCGGCGTAGTCGATGGGGACCCCGGCGTAATCGGGCATCACGAACACGTCCGGGGCATCGCCCCCGGCGTCCTCGGGGATCTCGGGCCCGGAGTCCGAATCCGGGGTGACGTCGCGTTCGTGAGTCACGTCGTGCGCCGCGTCCGTGACGGGTTCCAGCGACGTATCCGATTCACCGTCATCCGTGCCGACGGCGACGTCGGCCCCCAGGTCCGCAACGGCGTCCGCGTTGCCACCGCTTCCGCCGCACGCGGCAACGAAGACGAGAACGGGAACGATTCCCTTCAATCCGTTCACTGGACACCTCATGGTTCGCTACCCGGGGCGGCCGATTGGCCCGGCCATGCTGGTCTTCCGCCTACGGTCCGTCCTGCTTCAACGCCGCAGCCCGGGCGGCGGCGCAGGAGTATAGCAGGCCGACGACGCGAGGGCTGGTCGATCCCTGACAGGCATGCGGGACGAGATCCCCCCGGCCTGCCTGGAGGCGTTCTGGCGCAACATCGATTGGCGGGTCATGGAATCGCGACTTGGTGATTAATTATTTACTTCCGGGGTCTTCGGCTCGGGCTTCGGCTTCTCCTCCTTCTCGCCCTCCTTCTTCGGCGGCGCCATGGTCTGCCACCCCGAGAGTGCGCTTTCGGCCGGTGCGCCTGTCTCCATGTCGTACTGGTCGAAGTAGCTCTTGCCGCTCATGAACTCGACGATGGCGGCCGGCGGGACGCCTCCCTGGATGGCCCATTCGCGCTGGGTCGCGTACGGACGGTCCTTGCCGATCTTGTCGAAGTGCGCGTTGACGTCCACGAAGCTGTTCTGGTTGCCTTCCTTCGCCTTGGCCGTGTCGATCTTGTAGAGGTTGGTGTTGAGCACCTGCTGGGCGAACGTGGGATCCAGCTTCTGGAGCATGCCGTATGCGCCGGTGGAGACCCACTGGCTCTCGTGCTTGGCGCCGCCGCCCGATTCGAGGACGCCGGTGACTTGCTCCTCCAGGGTGTTCGGGATCGACGAGCACAACGCCCGACAACGTCGTTCGAAGGCCCCGAAGACAGTGCTGGTCGCTCGCGCGTCCCGCGGGCGCTATGTCTACGCCGGCCCGGGCGCCGGTTCCTCGTCTGAATCGGGCCGTTCGGGACGGGCCACCTGACCGGAGCCCGACGGAATTGCTCATTGTCCCGCCTCGTTGCATGGCCTAGAATCGCTTCCCGTCACCTTGGCCGAATGTTGCGTCACCTGTGAGGAGGGGCCATGCCGGAAGTCACCCGACGCAGGACTGGCGAGTTCGTTCGCCTCCTGTTCGCGATCCTGCTGGAGAAACCGGATGGTATGCAGGCCGGGGATGCAGTAGCAGCCGTGCGCAAGTGCGTCAAGTTGACCGAGTACGAAGCGGGCGAGTACCCCTCGGGGGGGCAGCGCTTCGAGAAGATCCTGCGGTTCGCCACGGTGGACACAGTCAAGGCCGGGTGGCTCGAGAAGCGCAAGGGCCTGTGGATTGTCACGGACGCCGGCCGGAAGGCCTACAAGGACCTCTCCGACCCGGAGACCTTCTACAAGAAGGCGGTCCAACTGTACCAGCAGTGGAAGGCCGCCCGGCCCGCCGGCGAACCGGAGGGCAAGGAAGAGACTGCCGACCCAACCAGTGCGAAATCGGCCACCGTCACCTTCGAACAGGCCGAGGAACAGGCCTGGCGCGAGATCCAGGAGTATCTGCGCGGCATGCCGCCCTACGACTTCCAGGAACTGGTGGCCGACCTGCTTCGCGCGATGGGCTACCACGTGGCCTGGATCTCGCCCCCGGGCAAGGATGGCGGGACCGACATCCACGCCTGGGGCGACCCCCTTGGAACGCGTCCGCCGCGCATCAAGGTCCAGGTAAAGCGTGTCCAACAGAAGATCAACGTGGACGGATTGCGGTCTTTCATGGCGCTGCTGGGCGACGACGATGTGGGGATATTCGTGACGACCGGCGAGTTCACAAGAGACGCCGTGGACGAGGCGCGCACGCAGGAGAAGCGGAAGGTCACCTTGATCGACCTGGAGCGTCTGGTCGATTTGTGGATCCAGCATTACGGCAACCTGACGGATACTGCGCGGTCGCGTTTGCCGTTGAAGCCGATTCATTTTCTTGCGCCGATGGGATGAGCGGGATAGGCGGGGAGCAATGGCGAACGCGATCGAGACATACCTTGAGGAGGTCGCCGCGATCCACGCGAGTGACGCGGCGGTTGGTGAACTTGCCTATTACGGGGCGCTCTCCCGTCTTCTCTCCGAGGTCGGTTCATCCCTGGAACCACGAGTCCGCTGCGTGATGAGCCTGCGCGACCTGGGCGCGGGCTTCCCGGACGGCGGCTTGTTCACGACGGACCAGTTCGATGGCGACGGGGAAGTACCGGGTCAGCGCCCGCGGGGGAAGCCATCTCGGGGAGCGATCGAGGCGAAGGCCACGGATCGCGACATCTGGCCGGTTGTCGGTTCCGATCAGGTGCGCCGATACGCGGCCGAGTATGGGCGTGTCCTGGTCACCAACTTCCGGGAATTCGTCCTCGTGGTGCCGGGGGCAGACGGGGCTCCGCCCGTCGCGCTGGAGAGTTTCTCGTTCGCGGACGACGACTCGGCCTTCTGGAGGGCCGCCGACCACCCGCGCGTCGCCGCCCGACGCGTCGGCGACGATGCGGTCGCGTACCTCGCCCGGGTGATGTCGTACGACGCGCGGATCACGGAGCCGCGTGACGTGGCCGCAATCCTGGCCCGGTACGCCCGTGTCGCCCGGGCGAGGATCGAACGCGATGGCAGCCTTCCCGGCCTCGACGACTTTCGTGCCACGATGAGCTACGCCTTGGGGGCGAGTTTCACCGGCGAGCGTGGCGAGCGGTTTTTCCGCTCGGCGGTCGTCCAGTCCCTCTTCTACGCGGTGTTCTCCGCGTGGGTCTTATGGGCCCGCGATCAGCGCTCCGGTTCGAAGGCCCGCTTCAACTGGCGGGAGGCGGCCTGGTTCACTCGCCTCCCGCTGCTGGAGGCGTTCTTCGAGCACCTGGCGAGCCCTCGTCGCATCGGCCCCCTCGCTGAGGTGCTCGACTGGGCGGGCGCGGCCCTCAATCGGG
>JARKOL010000195.1 GCA_029975745.1 Myxococcota bacterium
GTTGGGATGGCGTTTCTGGTCCTGGCGCAGTACCCTTCGGCGGGGAACGGCGGGGACCAGACCGCCGCGATCTGAGCCGTTCGCATCGGGTTGCAACCGGGAGGCGCCTGTGAGTCCACATCCGGCACTCGTTCGGGTCGCGCGGGTTGGTGCGCGGACGATTGGCGTGATGCTGGCCATGAGTCTGGCGTTTCCGGGAGGGACGCCAACCGCCAGTGCCAGTGATCAACAGCCCTGGCCTGACCTGTCCCGGCCGGCGCGTTCGGTCGGCGGGGGCCGCGAGGATGCGGCCCTGATCATCGGGATCGAACGGTACACGTTCGTGCCGCCCGTGGCCGGCGCCGTCGATAATGCGACGGCCTGGCTGGAATGGATGACCCAGACCCGGGGCATCCCGGTCGATCGCATCACCTTCCTGACCAATACCGACGCTTCGGTCGAGGAAATGAAGGCATCCGCCGAGCACGCGGCCGCCAAGGTCGGCAGCAACGGGACGTTGTGGTTCGTGTTCATCGGACACGGCGCGCCCAGCCCCGACGGTCAGGACGGTCTGCTGATCGGGATGGATGCCCGCCAGACGGTTGCCAGCATCCAGAATCGCTCGCTGTCGCGCAACGAGTTGTTCCAGATCCTGCAAGGGTCCGCGGCGGCGCGTGTCCGCGTCGTGCTGGACGCGTGCTTTTCGGGCCTGGGGCCCCGCGGCAAGCCTTTGGTGCGCGGGATCCAGCCGCTGGTCGTGACCAGCTTGTCGGCGGCGTCGGACCCCCGGTTCGTGGTGATGACGGCCGCGAAGGAGGATCAGTACGCCGGCCCGTTGCCGGGCGCGGCCCGACCGGCGTTCAGCTACCTGGCGCTGGGGGCGCTGCGCGGTTGGGGCGACGAGGACGGCGACGGCGTGGTGACCGCCGGCGAGATCCGGCAGTACGTGCTGCGCGTGATGGGCGCGCTGGTGCGCGACCGCAAGCAGGAGCCGACCGTGGTCGGGGACGATCTGGCGGCGGTGGCGGTGTCGTCCGGCGAGCAGGGGCCGGATCTGGCCAATCTGATCAAGCAGAAGAAGCGTTCGGGGTTGGACTTCGAGGTCAGCAACCTGCGGTCGGTGCCCGAGGTTTCGGCCATGACCCAGTTCGATGCCTCGGCGCTGTCCCTGGACCTGGGCGACGTGGATGTCGAGGCGTACGAGTTGTACGATCGCGTCGTGCGCCTGGACCGTGCCGGGCAGACGCCCCTGGAAAAGGCCAAGGCATGGCGGGAACTGGCGGATAGGGTGCCGCAGTGGGCCGAGGCGGCGACGCGTCGTGCCGATGAGTGGGAAAAGTACCAGGCCCAGATGGACGCGGCCGAGGTGGCCCGCAAGGCGCGTGCCGAGGCGCGCGACCGGGACTGGGAGAAACTGAGGCGCCTGTTGCCGCTGGAGGTGGTGCCCGAGGACGACAAGCGTCGCTGGGCCGAGCTGTTCGTGAATGCGTACGGCCGGACCATGGCCGAGAACCCGTACGGCCCCGTCCTGGCGCGCTATCTGCCGCGCGGCACCGTACCCTCGCTGGTCGAGTTCATCGCGCTGCCGGGGGGCGAGTTCCGGATGGGGTCGAACCTGGGGGCGCCCGACGAGCGTCCGGTGCGGCGCGTGAGGGTGCAGGATTTCGAGATCATGCTGACCGAGGTCACCGTCTTTCAGTACCAGCAGTGCGTCGAGGTCGGTGGATGCACCGCCCCTGCGACCGGCGGCAAGTGCAACTGGGGCCGGAACGATCGGCGTGACCATCCGGTGAACTGCGTGTCCTGGGACCAGGCGGTGGCCTTCGCTCGCTGGATCGGCGGGCGTCTTCCCACCGAGGCCGAATGGGAATACGCCGCTCGCAGCCAGGGGCAGGACGTCAACTATCCCTGGGGCAACGAGACGGCGACCTGCCAGCGCGCCATCATGGATGATGGGGATTCGGGCTGCGGCCATGGGACGACGTGGGCGGTGTGCTCGAAGCCTGCCGGCAATACGGGCCAGGGCCTGTGCGACATGGCCGGCAACGTCCGCGAATGGACCAGTGATCGATACCGCGTTTCGGCGGCACCCGGGGACGAACCGTACACGGGCGAGGAGGATGATCGAGAGCCCCGACGCGCGGGCCGCGGAGGCTCCTGGGCGAACGGTCCGAAGTTCGTCCGGGCGGCGGGTCGCGGGGGTCTGGACCCGTCGGAGCAGAGTCCTCACATGGGGTTCCGCGTCGTGCGTTCGTTGTAGGGGGCCGATCCTCACTTGCGCCGGCGCGACATGCCGGTGATGATCCCATTCGGTTGGAACGAACTTGGGGGTGTGCCCACGGTTCACTGTGTCCGGCGGGCGGGGATGGGCATGACCCGCCCAGGAATGGAGGCGAACGTGGCGTTGCGGACGACGGGACGTGCGAAGTTGCGAAGCGGGTTGGCGATGGTGGCGGCCTTTGGGCTGCTGCTGGCGGGGGTCGCATGCGGCGGGTCCGGGGACCCAGCCCCCGATGCGGTGGATGATCCGGGAGTTTCCGATTCCGTGACCGGGGACTCCGTCGCGCCGGACGCGGGTGCGGACATCGACGAGGACGCGGGGACGGACCCGGGGACGGACCCGGATGCCGTGGCGGACGCGTCGGACGACGGGGCGGCGGAGGATGCCGCCCTGGACGCCGAGGACGGAACGGTACTGGATGCGGCGACCGACGCGGACGACCCGTTCGATGTCCAGGTCGTGACCACGCCCGGCGGCCTGCCCTGGTCGCTGCCGTTCCGGCTCCAGCGCGCGGATGACGGCCCGGCCATTTCCGACCAGGAAGTGGATGCGTTCACGGACGCGATGACGGGCTTCTGGCGCCAGACCGACTACTTCCGCTGGGCGGCCGAGACCAGCGCGGGCGTGGACGCCGGCACCGGAATGCCGGACTACCTGATCTGGTGGCACGACTTCGTGGCCGTCAAGTCCGGCGACACCGTGACGTTCAAGGCCAGCAAGAAGGACGGCGGCAGCCACAACAACGCCGAGCCGACCGGCGTGGTCCTGGCGAACGCCCTGGTTGCCCACCTGCACGCCCCGAACGACGAGCCGATTCGCTACCTGTCCGAGCAGTACACCAAGTCGTTCATCGCCTGCCAGAAGGGGTTCGTGTTCGACGAGGACGACCCGGTGGACTGGCTGTTCGCTCGCAACATCGCGGTCACCCAGGCCCACGAGTGCGTGATGCCCTGGGCCCAGGACAAGAAGAAGTTCGTCGAATACGACGAGTGGTTCTTCCCCTACACCGGCTGGAACGCGGACCGCTTCTTCTATCCGGACAACCCGACCTGGGGACCGATCTGGGTGACGAACAAGCGCAGCAAGGACGACCTGCCCTACCTGTACCGGGTTGGGGCGTGGCTGCCCTACGTGGCCGAGATGAGCCCGAACGAGCCGCTGCGCCAGGTGGCGGTCGAGGCCCTGAACCTGCTGCGGCGGGGCGCCAGGGACATCGTCGAGTCGGGATGGATGATCCGGACCAAGGACGAGTTCGGCCAGATCTACATCCCCGAGTCCGAGGACCTGGCCAGCTTTGTGGCATACACCGGCATCATTCCGGATGCCGAGTGCGACGGCCGCCTGTCCACGGCACTGCTGGGCTACGGCGACACCCAGGACCAGGATTGCGGCACGGGGCAGGGCAGCCTGTACGACCAGTTCGCCGCCCAGGGGCACTACTTCAACTACGACATCATCAACCACTTCCACCAGGTCGCCGCTCTGCTGGCCCTGACGCACGGACACGCCCGGATCGCCCGGGAACTGGTCCGTGGCCTGGCGATCCGAGCGGAACGCTACCAGGACCCCGAAAGCGGCGAACCCGGCCTGTCGGACCCAAGCTGGGATCGGGACATCGCGCTGTTCCTGTTGCGCAGCGCCGCGGTGGGAATGCCGCTGACGTCGGACGAGGCGCGCAAGATCCAGCAGTTCCACCTGAGCACGCTGGCCTCCTACGCCGAGTATCCCCGGTGGAACCTGTGGGATCCCTCGGTCGAGGACGGAACCTATTCGTTCAGGGAGAACGGGTTCCATCCGCAGTCCGGGCCGACGGTGATGCGCGCCGAGGACATGGCGACGCTGATCGAGTACTGCGGCTCGCCGTTCCGGAATCCGGACGGGGCGCGGTTCATCGACTGCGACAAGGTCCTGGACCCGATGCAGTGGTCCCAGCCTTCGGATCCGGAGTCGTAGGCAGGTTCGGGGGCCGCGGCGAGGGGGCCGGCGGGCTTTCGCGCCCAGGCCGGTCTATCGATCGACCCAGCGCGAGTGCTCCAGCAGCTTGCCGTCCTCGTCGATCACCACCCGGATCAACTCGTTGCCGTCCAGATCCATGTAGCGGACGGTCAGCCGGTCGCAGTCGGCCTCGACGATCGTGAAGTTGTGGACCAGGTAGTGGGTGAACCAGGGCGACGGGAAGTCCTGGGGCGCGATGCACTGGTCGTCGTCCAGGCTGCCGCCCAGGCCGCCCGCGACGAACGTCCAGACCCCGTCCTCGACCTCGCCGTACTCGATGCCGTGCATGTGGCCGTGGAAGCTGGCCTGGATGCCGAACTCGGCCATCAGCGGCACCAGGGCGACCTTCAGGCAGTCCTCGCCGTCGTAGTCGCAGGCGTCGTTCCACTGCAGGACGTACGGCGGCTGGTGGATGAAGAACAGCTTCCACTGGGCCGTCTGGAAGGCGCGGCTCTGGAACCGCTCGCGGAACCAGCCGACCTCGCCCCACTCGGAGTCCGGCATCGACACGTAGAAGTCGCGAACCCAGCCGCCCCCCAGCCAGACATTGCCGATGCGCGCATCCCACCAGCCTTCGCCCCAGCCCTTGTCGATCTCGGCGACGTTGCCCTGGGGCAGCACGAAGGCGTCGAAGTAGCCGGGCAGGTTCTTCTCGTCGTGATTGCCCAGCACCGCCCAGACATTGACGCGGGACGCCAGGTCCGTCAGGCCGCGGAAATAGATGTCGTACTCCCAGGGCTGGCCGCTGCCGGCCTGGTCCCCGACGCTGATGGCGAAATCGATGCCTTCGGCCAGCGCAACCTGGGAGAAGCGGCGCAGGTTCTCCTGGGTGTTGTGGGCATCGGCGAACATCGCGAACTTCATGGGGGTGGGGCGGTCCGGCATGGTGCGGAACGTGGTGGTCGGGACGCGATCGTCGCCCACGGCAACGGCGTAGTTGATTTCGCGTGCCGGCGGCAGGGCGTCGATCCGGATCTCGTACTGGGCGTTGGCATCCGGGGCGCCACAGACCGTGCGGGACTCCTGGTCCCAGGCGACCTCGACGCACCCCTGAAGTTCCGTGGGCTGGGCCATGCGCCAGACGATCGTCACGGTGTCCCGGTCGGACATCTGGATGTAGGGGCGGCGCAGGAACGGATCGGCGGGCGCGTCGGCCTCCTGGGTTTCCGACGCGTCGGCCTCCTGGGTTTCCGGTTCCACGGCGTCGGGGCCGGGCACGATCCAGACGGCGCCGGTGCCCGGCGGTTCGCAGCCCGCGGCCCAGGGATATTCGGCAGGCACGTCCGGGCCTGCATCCTGGACGGGCACGTCGGCCACCCCCTCGTCGGGCAGGCCGGATTCGTCGGTTCCGGTGTCGGCGGGGGGCGTGTCCGTGGCGATATCCGTGGCGACATCCGGGGCGGCGTCCGGCGTGACGTCCTGGACCGCGTCGGGAGCGGTCCCCGGGTCCGTGGCGGCGTCTTCCCAGACATCCGGACTTCCGCCGGGATCCGACGTGGAACTGCTGGAACCGCACGAAACCGCCAGGGCCAGCACCAGGGCCAGACTGGCGACATGAATCCTGTCGATCAGGTACCTGCGCATCGGGGAACTCCTCCTGCCAAGAGCCAGGCCCCCGCACGATACGGCATTTCGTCCGGGTTGGCGACCTGGAACCTGTCGAACGCTTCCAGATCGTCACGGTGTGCCAAATCGGGCGGAAGGCGTATGATCAGGGCGCTCCCCTGAAGGTGCGACGATGGATGCCGCGGCCAAGCGCCCCAAGGACCGCAAGGTGCCGGAACCGGCGACGAAGCCCCCCGAGAAGCCGCCCCGCGAAAGCCGGCCCGGACTGACGGAGCCGGCCCTGATGGCGCGGGCGGGAGGCTACGAGGACCAGCGCGCGATGCTGAAGCCGCCCCCCGAGATTGCCCCGATCGGGCGCAACGAGACCGCCGGGCCGCTGTATGGAGGCGGTCCGACCCCCGACGCGACCGAGGTCGATGCCAAGCCCGCCGCATCGAAGTTCCCCCGCAAGGCGGCCATCATCGTGCTGGAGGCCGCGGTGATGTCGAAGCCCCAATTCCTGGGCCAGCGCGTGGCGCAGTTGAGGCGGGGCGAGGAGATCACGCTGACCGGCCAGGATGGCGCCTGGTACTCCTGCGTTGCCCCGAACGGCGCCAAGGGATTCATCCACCGGAACCGCGTGGACAGGATCGAGATCCGCCTGCGACCCGGAGAGACCGGCAGCGGCACCGAAGGGCGAAACGAGAACATGACGGCCAGGCGGGGATAGCGAACCGCTCGAGGCGCGGGCCTAGTCGAACACGTGCTTCATGTACTGCACGACGGACACCCGAACGGTCTTCACGAAATCGACGAAGCGCGCCGGGGTGACGCCGCCGACCAGGTCCAGATCCAGCTCGATGACGGGATCGCCGTCCTTGTCGATGTAGGCCCGGGAGTAGCGCTTGGACCGGTTCCAGTCGTTGATCTTCGACAGGTTGGCCTTGTCGCTCTTGAATCCGGCGTAGGCCTGGATCGATTCCTGGTCGTCAGCCACCAGGAACAGCACGGTGATCATCTCCATCTTGACCCGGATCACCGTGTCCTTCAGGCGCTCGGGAACCAGGCCTTCCTTGGCCAGCAGGCCGAACAGTTCGTCGCCCGTCAGTCTGTGGATCAGGGAACCGCCGTCGGACTTCGCGTTCATGACCTCGGACTTGTCCGCGCCCGTCTGCGCGACGGCGACGGCGGGCACCAGGAACAGGCACAGAATGGACCAGGACAGCACCTTGCGAAGACTGCTCATTGAATCCTCCACTCGGGAATGTGGAACTCGCCCGCGCACGAACCCCGGGAACATCCTGGTGAGACGGCGCCGGGACCGTGCGACTTGAGGCAAGCCTACTCCCGTTGGCCCCGGGGGGCAAGGGTGGAAGCGGGGTGGATGAGGAGTTTGGCAGGGGCTCATCTTCCTGAGGA
Source organism: Myxococcota bacterium (assembly GCA_029975745.1). GTDB lineage: Bacteria > Myxococcota_A > UBA9042 > DTJE01 > DTJE01 > DUVQ01. The sequence continues at coordinate 7,220 of JARKOL010000195.1, forward strand.
TAGGCGGAAGGATCGTGTCGCTGCGTGGAATTGCGCAAACGATCCGGAGGCGTGCGGGCCCTCACAGGGGGGAAACTCTTTCGGTGGCGTCGCCGACGCGCGGGCCGGCGAGCTCGCGGTCGGGCTCCAGCTCGGGCTCGTACTTCAGGGTCATCATCTGATCCAGCGTGATGAAGCGGATGTTGCCGGAACCCGCCAGCGTCTCAAGAGCGCCTCGAAGGCCGGCAAGGTTGATGTAGTCGTGAATGACCAGGATGCCGCCTCGGCGCGCGCACTGTACGATGTTGCCCCGCAGCCACTCCGGATTGCGGCGCAACGAGGCGGGAAACTGGGGAGTTGCGTCGTGGGCGCCACAGTTCCACAGAACCTGGGTCATGCCCAGCTCCCAGAGTGCCCCGACGTACGAACGCACCTGGAAACGTGTCCCTACGGGCAGGCAGGGAACGCCTCCGGGCGGTCGCATCCAGTGCATCGACGGCGCGACGGGGCCGTTGCGTTCCGCCAGGGTCGCGCGCCAGCGGGCCTCGATTTCGTCCCAGTGGCCGTGCAGCCAGGCCGTGGAGACCTTGCGTGGAGTGGGCACGCCGAGGACATGCAGGTACAGCGCATCGAAGTCGTCGCCGTTCCTTGCCATCAGGGCGATGTCCACCAGGATCTGGGTTGCCATCAATTCCCGCTTCCAGTAATCGACCGAGTCACGCAGCCGGGGCAACCCGCGTGTTCCGTACTGGTGGTGATAGGTGTGGTTTCCCAGTGCATGGCCTTCCCGGAGAATTCGCTGGATGGCCTGATAACTGTGGCGATTGATTCGCGCGCCGATGACGAAGAACGTCGCCTTGATCCGATACTGCTTGAACAGATCCAGCAGTCGTGCTGTTGCGACGGCGCTGGGGCCGTCATCGACCGTCATGGACGTGGTTCCAACCGGCCAGCGGTCCCTCATGTGAAAGCCGACCACGGCGTCGGCACACTTGTGAATCCCCGCCAGATCGGGCGGGACGTCCGCCAGATCCTCGACGGGAGCAGCGCGAGATCGACTGGTTCTGGCTTGCTGAGCGGCGCCATCCCGCGCCAGGACTGTGATGCACAGGATCACAAGGACGCCAAGGCATGGAATCGCACGCGCGGCGGACCCCAGACGCGCCATGTCTTGGGGAAACTGCACACCAGACTCCGACTTGGCTGTCGGGCAAGTATCCGCGCGTCGTCCAACCGGTGTCAAGCGGCGAATGCACTTCGGGCCCCCTTGGATCCGCCGAACTGTCCGACCCTCTGGGTGCCCGCCCTGGACGCTACTGGCACGATACGGTGACCTTGACCCGCGCCATGTAGATGATTTCGTCGTAGACCAGATAGTAGGTGCGGCCGGCAAGTGCGGTGAACTTCACGATGGCGGGGCTGCCGGTCGCGGCCTGGATGCAGGCGGCTCCGTTGCAGGCGCCCGCCAGCACGATGGCCGACATCATGCGGGAGCCCGAGGGGTTTTCCACCCGGAACGTCACCTCGCGCGTGGTCGGGGTCGAGAACTGCCAGATGGTGTCGTCCCCGCCCAGGGAAACGCCACACGCGGTGCCCTTCAGATCGTTGTATTCCGACCAGTCATAGGTGACGGTGTACCCGCAGCCGATGGTCGCGTCCACCACGGCGCAGGCGTTCGGAGGCAGGCAGGCGGCGTCGAAACGGCAGTCCTCGTCGCCGCAGTCGGTCGCACCGTCCAGGTCGTCGTCCCAGCCGTTCGTACACAGGGTTTCGGTGGCAGGGCAGGGGCCTCCGCAGTCCCCGGGGCACGTGGCGCAGGTCTCCTCGGGTCGGGCGCACACGCCGTCGCCACAGGGAAGGCCGGGTACGCAGACTCCACCGGCACATCGATCGCCGGCCGTCACGGGATCGCCGTCCTCGCAGGGCGCGGTGTTGAACACGTGGACGCAGGCGAAGTCCACGCAGGCGTCGTCGGTACAGGGGTTGCCGTCGTCGCAGAAGCGCGCGTCCGCGCACTCGCACAGACGGAAACCGGGAATGCACGCGCCGGCCAGGCATCCGTCGGGTGCCGTGCAGGGATCGTCGTCGTCGCAGGGCGGGTCGGGGGGGGCGTCGGACCAGTCGTCGGTCGATGTCTCGGGATCGCAGGCGCGGCATGGGTTGCCGGGCTCCGAGGTTCCCGCGGCCACGCACTGGCCCTGGATCAGGCAGGTTTCGATCGACAGCGCATTCACGCACACCCCCTCAAGGCAGCGGTCCTCGGTGCAGGGGATGCCGTCGTCGCATCGCGCGTCGCCGTCGCACTGGCAGACGCGAGCGCCCGGCATGCACACGCCGTCCAGGCACGCGTCGCCCGAGGTGCAGCCGTCGCCGTCGTCACACGGGGCCTGGTTGTAGGGATGGACGCAATGGCCCTCCTCGCAGCGATCATCCGTGCAGGGGTCGTCATCGGGGACGCAGTCGTCGTCTCTTCGGCACTCGCAGGTGACCACGCCACCCTTGCAGCCCCCCGCGCGACACGTCTCGCCGGTCGTACAAGGGTCCCCGTCCTCGCAGGCCAGTCCTTCCAGGAAGCCGGAATCCAGCATGCAGCGTCCGGTCCGGACGTCGCACCGATTGGGCCGACACGGCAGGTCGTAGGCGGGGTCGCAATCGGTCTCGTCCACGCAGGTGCAGTTGGCCTGGCCCGGGGCGCAGGGGCCGGGGTTCGTGTCGCCGGCCGGGTCGGGCAGGACATCGCCGCTCGGCGCATCCGTCGGGTCGGGCGCCGTGTCCTCGGGGACGTCCGGAGTGTCCTCGACAGCCAGGTCGAGCGACGTGTCGGGGACGACTTCCGCGTCCTCCAGGATGCCGGAATCCGGGTCAATCAGGAGGTCTGGTTCACGGCCCAGGTCGGCTGGAGGCGGGGCCCCCGGGTCGGAAGCGACGTCCCAGGGGGGCAGGACGATGGGCGTCTCCTCGAAGGCATCCCCCGACGGCCCCAGGTTCCCGGCGCATCCGGCCACGAGGACCAACCCGAACAGCCAGCGCGCCTTGCCCCGTCCCATGCTTCCTCCCAGGATCCTCGTCAAGGACGCCAATCGCCGGCAGGGGCCGGACGGCACCAGCCCAGCACCCCCGCGCATGCGGCCCTCTACGGTGTGCGGTCGGCGAATGCTAGCAAGGGCGGGCACGTAGCGTCAACGGGGGGCGGCGAGTCCGGGGGCCTGTCGCGGGGAACTGACGTGACAGGCGGGTTGACGGCGTCGCGCCCATGGACTACTGATCGCGACACAAAGGCATGCAGTGCCGTGGATCCTGCTGGCGGTCCGATTTGTCGAGTTCGGACGTGGCGGACTCGGGACCGGCTGGCGACAAGGAGGAGCGATGAAACGGATATGCGGGGTCCTGTGGGTGGCCTTGGTCTTCGTGGGATGCGGCAAGGGCAACGACGGCAAGACGTCGGGCGATCTGGCGTACGACGATCCGGATGTGTTCCATGCAATCCCGTATATCGAGGTCGGGCCGACGATCCTGGATCTGGGCTTCGTCCGGGAGGGCCAATCGTCGGGAGCTACGTTGTACCTGCGGAACCGGGGCCATGGGAACCTGTTCGTGGACCGGATCGCGTTCGCCGGGGATAGCGGATTCAGCTTTCTGTGGGGTTGCCAACGGGTGGATGGCCAGTCCAGTGCCCAGCCCATCCCAATCACGCCGCAAGGCCAGGAACTTGGGCCTTCGGAGTGCGAGCCGGTGCGCATTGGTCCCAACGGAGTGTTCGCCGTGGACGTGCGTTTCGCTGCCGGCCATGGGGACAAGGCGAACGCGACGCTGACCCTCTTTTCCAACGACCCGCGATTCGACGCCCAGGCCGGCAAGGGACTGGACGTGGAACTGCGCGCGAACTGGGGCGGCCCGTGCCTGAAGGTCACGCCCACGCCCATCGACTTCGGCTCGGTCGTCGTGCCCAAGCCGAAGGTCATCGCGGTGTACCTGGAAAGCTGCGGCGACGAGGACGTGTCGGTTTCCGACGTCCGCCTGTCCGAGGATTCCAGCCCGGAGTTCTTCCTGCAGTTGGACGCATTGGGCGCGTTCAGCGCCGCGAATCCCCTGGTCCTGAGTCCCGGCGATAGCCGCGACTTCCGCGTGGCGTACGTCCCCCAGTCCGTCCAGGTGGACGACGATGGCAAGCTCCTGGCCGATATCGGCACGCTGCTGGTGGACAGTAGTGCGCCGTTCGGAATCGTCGATGTGCCGCTGGTCGGCCTTGGTGTGGAACCCGATTGCGCCGTGTGTGAATTCGAGGTGCTGGCTGCCGGCAAGTCCCTGGCCGAGGGTGTCTCGATCCTCCCGATGACGTCATTGCAATTCAAGGACGGCAGCTACGACCCGAGCCCGGGCGGCGGCATCGTGAAGCGCCTGTGGACCGTGGACCAGCCCCAGGGATCGCAGCAGATCTTCGACCCGTCGGCCCAGTTCAAGGACCCGAAGTTCACGCCGAACGTGATTGGGGCCTACCAGTTCAAGTTGGCCGTCGAGAACCAGGACGGTTGCCGTTCCGACTGCGAGCGGATCATCGAGGTCCGGGCGCCCGAGGGTTGTCTGGTCGAACTGACGTGGAACACGCCGGCGGATCTCGATCAGACGGACCAGTGCTGGGAGAACGCCGACTGCGGCACCGACATGGACCTGCACATCGTCCACCCGCTCGCGTCGGGGTCACGCAAGGACCCGACCAGCGGCCAGCCCTACGGCTACTTCGACGGAATCTTCGATTGCTTCTGGAACAACTTTCGGCCGGTCTGGCGCACGGACCACGCGTCGGACCCCCAATACCAGCCCAGCCTGGCCCTGGACGACACGGATGGGGCCGGGCCCGAGATCTTCACCTACACCATCCCCGAACCCGACCTCTGTTACCGCGTCGGCGTCCACTACTATGACGACCATGGTTTCGGGGCGTCCTACCCGACCATTCGCGTGTTCATCGACGACTCGACGCCGGTGTACGAGCGCACGCTGTCGAAGGCGATGCAGACCTGGGACATGTGGGACGTCGGCAAGGTGTGTTGCACCAACGTCCAGGCGCCCTTCCAGGAGTTCAATACGGGCGGTGGCGGCCCGGTCATCATCAGCAAGTACAACCCGCTGGAGCCGTGAACATCCGGAAGTTGCCTGCGAAGTCCCTTTCACGACCGCGTCCCGCGTCCAGCTACCCCTTGACCCCGCCGGCGGTCAGGCCGCCGACCAGGTGGCGTTGCAGGGCGAAGAACAGCGCCATGACGGGGACGCTGACGACGATCGCCCCCGCGGCGAAGCGGCCCCATTCCGTCGAGTAGTCGCCGACGTAGCGTTGCAGGGCGACCGGCAGCGTGAACGCGGTCTCGTCCGAAAGGAAGGTCGCGGCCAGGATGAATTCGTTCCAGGCGGTCATGAACGAGAACAGCGCCGTCACGACCAGCGCCGGGCGGGCCAGGGGCAGGACGATGCGAATGAACAGCGTCCAGCGACCGGCGCCGTCCATGACGGCCGCCTCCTCCAGATCCTTCGGAATGGTGTCGAAATAGCCCTTCATCATCCACACGCAGAAGGGAACGGCGGTCGTCGAATAGACCAGCGTCAGGCCGACCATGCTGTCCAGCAGGCCCATGGCGTCCAGCAGCAGGTACAAGGGGATCGCCATCACGACTCCGGGGAACATCTGGGTGACCAGGAACAGCGTCATGCCAAGGCGTCGGCCCGGGAAGACGAAGCGCGAAAAGGCATAGGCGGCGGTGGTGGCCAGGGTGACGCCCAGCGCGGTCGTGGCGGCGGCCACCACGACCGAGTTGAAGAGCCAGTGCCCGAACAGCCACCGGCCGGCCAGGTCGGTGGCCGTGACCAGATCGCGAAAGTTCGACAGGCTGATGCCGTCGGGAAGTGGATTCGGGGACAGGCTGAAGGCCTGGGAGGGCGTCAGCGCCATCTTGACGACCCACAGCACGGGGTACAGGGTGACGGCGCACGCGGCGATCAGCACCAGATTCCAGCCGATCGCGGCCGGCCAGGCGGGGCGACGGTTCATGCGGACCTCCGTTGCAGGCGGTTCGCGGCCAGGCTCCAGGCCAGCAGGAACAGGAAGATCAGCGTTGCGTAGGCTGCGGCGTAGCCGTACTGCTCCTGGCGCGAAAAGGCCCAGCGGTAGGCCTCGGAAATCAGGATCTCGGTGGCGCCGTCGGGCTCGCCGCCGCTGACCAGGAAGATGATGTTGAACATGTTGAAGGTCCACACGCCGCCCAGCACGATCGCGGGCAGCAGGGCCGGCTTCAGCAGGGGCAGGGTGACGGCGAAGAACCGCTGGAACGGCGTGGCGCCATCGACCTCGGCGGCCTCCTCGAGTTCGGCGGGGATGGACTGGAGCGCGCCCAGGGTGACCACCATCATGAACGGAAAGCCCAGCCAGGTGTTCGTGGCGACGTTCGCGGCGAACGAGGTCCAGAAATGGCTGAACCACGAAACGGGTTCCAGTCCCATCCAGACGAGCAGCCCGTTGATGGCGCCGAACTGCTTGTGGAACATGCCCTTCCAGATCAGGGCGGTGATGTAGTTGGGCACGGCCCAGGGCACGATCAGCAGCGCCCGGTAGATGCCGCGCAGGCGCATCCAGGGACGCCGCAGCATCAGCGCCAGGGCGACGCCCAGCGACACGTGCAGGAACACGTTGACGACGGTCCACATCACGGTGACGCCCAGGGTGAACCAGAAGGACAGCGGATCGGTCACCGCGTAGTCGGTGCCGCCCAGGATGTGAACGAAGTTGGCCAGGCCGACGTAGGTGAAGTCGCCTTGCCGGTGCGAGTAGAACGCGACGGCGGTACCGACCGTGAAGGGCACGAACACCAGCACCGCGGTGGCGATGGCCGCGGGTGCCAGGAAGGCATAGGCGTGGGACGAGGCGCGCATTCGAGACCAAGCGTCGTCGCGCCGGAAGCGCCGGGCGGCCCAGACCAGGGCGGCGACGCCGAGGATCGCCAGGCCGACCATCGCGGGCAGTGGGTTCGCGGCGGGCGGCTGGGGGCGCGTGGCGATCCGGACCTGCTGCTGGGCGGAAGCCAGGGCGGCGTCGGGCTCGGCGGCGCCGCG
>JARKOL010000197.1 GCA_029975745.1 Myxococcota bacterium
AGCCAGGCCGACCATCCTCCGGGGATGCGCCGGTCCACCGACCTGGACAACTTCGTCGATTTCGAGGGGCTCTGGCCGGGACCCGAATGCAACGCGATGCGGTGCGCGGACCTGATCGCCTTTGGGGACGGCGCGCGAACCGCCTGCCCGTCGGGCGCCCCCAACGACCTGGAGCGCTTCTCGCTGCGCAACAACTACCCCAACATCAACTTCTTCCGCGCCTTTCACGCCGGTGCCGTGTTCCTGTCCCTGGCGCTCGGCGAACACCTGGGCGCCGATGCGTTGCTGCACGGCCTGGTGGAACGGCTGGAGGGCGACCGCACCATGGACCGTGACGGCATCGCGGCGGCGCCGGACCGTTGGGACGCCGACCTGGCGCTGGGGCTGCTGACGGGCGCGGTGGTTGGCGTTCCGTTGACTGCGGTGGAAGCGCGCCTGGTGGCCACCTACTACGGGCGCGCGCTGGATGCCTATGCCCGCTGGACCGCCTGGGACCCGTGGGACCCGGCCGTGCCGGACGAGGCCTTGGCGTACGCCCCGGATCGAGGTTCGACGGGGGACGATGGGACTGCTCGCTACTGGATTCCCATCGAGGCCCTGGCCACGCCCCTGGAATACTGCGCGTCGCCGTTCCGAAATCCGTCCGGGATCGCCCCGTTCGACTGCGACGCGCTGCTGGCTGGAGCCCGCATGCCATGATCTTCCGCCGGTTCCGTCCCAGGCCTCGCCGACGTGTCATCGCGCGTTCCCAAGCCGTCCAAGCCTTGTCCGATGGCGCGCCGCCCGGCAAATCCCGAGCATCGTAGGGGCTTGAGGTTCGGCCATGAGCAGGCGGGTTCCAATCGTTTCATGCGGGGGCTGCCTGGCGATTCTCGCACTCCTGCCGACCCTGGCCCTGGCGCGCTCCGGGGGCGACACCGGGGACGACGACCCCTTCGAGTCTCCGGTCGAGTACGTCGCCCTGGCCACGGACGGCGAGGACGAGCCTTCGCTGTGGCGCCTGCCCGCCGGCGGGGCCGGGCCCTTCGTCGGACGCGGCCTGAAGCCCCTGTCCGTCCGGATGCGCACCGAGTTCGGCACGCGGACGCAGGTGTCGCCGCTGGACGTCGCGCTGGTGGACCGCGGGGTGCCGGGCTACGGCGTTTCCGCCACCCATCTGGAGCCCTTCGTGACCCTGCGCTGGCGCCCGATCGAGGTGGGGGCGTCGGTGCCGATGAGCCTGGCGCTGGATGGGGCGGGGGCGACCTCGTCCGCCACCCTGGGCAACGTCACCCTGGACGTGAAGGGGGGCTGGTGGTTTCCGGTCCGCCGCGCCTTCCTGGGCGTGGCCACCGGGATGTCGATTGCGCTGCCGACGGCGGGCCGCGGCAAGACGTCGGGCGGGGGCTTCGACCCGTTCCTGTCCCCGAAGGTTCGTGGCGACCACATGACGCTGGCGCCCTACGTGATCGCCGGCATCGATGCCAAGTGGGTCGCCTGGCAGGTGCAGGCCGAGTTCTGGAGCCAGGTGCGGATTCGCGGGTCGGGTCCATCCGACGCCTGGGTGTTCCACTACGCCACCAGCCTGGTGCTGCTGCCGCACTTCCCGGTGTCCGTCGTCGGGGAACTGGCGGGGGTCGAGGGGCTGCGCCACGCGGGGGACCACCGGACGCTGTTCGCGGTGGCCGGGGTGCAGTTGCGCGTGTGGGTCCTGCGCCTTGGGGCGGCCCTGCAGGTGCCGCTGCATGATCGGGCCCCCGTCGATCTGGGGCCGATCGCGGGCTACGGCCTGGAGCGGTGGGCCCGCTACACGATCCTGGTGCGCGGCGCCGTTTCGTTCTGAATCCCGCCAGGGACTTGGTCGCGCAGCCCCTTGCCGGCCAGTGGGGACGCGGGAACCCGTCCGGCGGGTTGCATTCCACGCCAGGATGGCCACAATGGGCCCGGGACGCGGCAGTTGTTGCCAAGTGCCCGTGCTCAAAGGATTTGCCCCCCGGAGGCCCGATGTGAAACTGGACATTGCCCCGAAGACCACGGACCAGCTGATCCCCACGCCCATCGTCCACCAGACCGCCTTCTGGGGGCGCGTCCATCGTCGGCTGGGGTTCGGGACCGACGCCTTCGACCTGCGGATGCGTCCCCCCGTGGATCCGTCCGCGCCGACCCAGGCGGTCCCCGAGCGGGGCGACTTCCTGGTGGTGCGCTCGTCGCTGTCCGAGGACGCCGAGGGGGCATACGTGCCGTTCGGGCCCGAGGTTGCGCCCGGCGCGGATGACGTCGGGACGTTCCTGGAACGGTTGTCGCGCGAACTGCGTCCGCTGCTGGGGCCGAAGTGTGCCTTCATTCGCTGGGACTTGCCGTGGACGTCGGTCCATGCGCGCGACCCCGAGGACTTCGCCCCGGACGGCCGGTGGCAGGGGCCGCCGCCGGCCCACCTGCGGGAGATCCGGATGAACTTCGGGACGGGGGATCACAACCTGCGCAAGGCGCCCCGCGACCTGCTGCCGCCGGACACGCTGCTGATCGACTTGCAGGCGGACGAGGACACGTTGCTGGCGCGCATGCATCCCAAGACCCGCTACAACATCCGTCTGGCCCTGCGGCACGGCGTCGTCGTGGACGAGGGGACCGCGTCCGACCTGCCGGCCTGGTACGAACTGTACCTGGCGACCATGGCCCGGAACCGGCTGGAGCCGATGCCGCTGGCGCACTTCCGGACGATGCTGGACGAGCGCGCCGAGGGGTCGGCATCGCCCGTCTGCACCCGCCTTCTGCTGGCGCGGCACGATGGACGGCTGCTGGCCGGCATGCTGCTGGCGACCGCCCGGAACCGCGCCACGTACCTGTACGGCGCCTCGACGCGGGAGCACCGCGACCTGATGGCCTCGTCCGCGATTCAGTGGGCCGCCATCCGCGTGGCGAAGGCTCACGGCTGCAAGGACTACGACATGTTCGGGGCCGCTCCGGACGCCGACGCCTCGCATCCCATGGCCGGCGTGCATCGGTTCAAGGCGGGCTTCGGCGGGCGCCTGGTCCATCGCGAGGGTTGCTGGGATTTCCCCTACGACGACCACACCTACACGGCGTGGCGAGCCTGGGAAGAGGCGGGGATCCAGCGTCGCTCCATCCTCGTCACGTGATGGGGACCCGGTGCGTTGGTCGTGCGGGAATTCCGGGGGAACGGATGCCGGTCACGGCCGGGACCGCACGGTGACGCCGGTCGGAACCTGCGCGCCGACCAGCCACGGCAGCATCGCCGCCTCGTCCTTCAGCGCGTGCCGCAGGAAGGCCACCGAAAGCGTCCGCGTACCGGCGACCACCGCCTCGGGCGCCGCCGAACCCTGCGCGCAGGCCGCGCGGCACGTCCAGTTGCACTCCTCGACGTCCAGGAAGTCCATGTGGTCGGCGCCGGCAAAGGTCCATTCGGCGACCCAGGGGGCGTTGACGGCCGCTTCGTAGAACGTCTGGAAGTTCTGATCCGTGGGGGCGCAGGCGGGCGACAACAGGCTTCCCGTGCCGTTCGTCGTCTCGCCCGCGAATCCCATCGGGATGGTCAGGGGGGTGACCTGGTCGGGCACGATGTCGGGGCGGCTGTCGGCATAGCCGGAGGGGCCGCCACCGTTGACCGGGTCCAGCGCCAGCAGCGCGCCGATTCGGGCATCAAGGAAGGCCGTCATCGTGGCGACCTTGCCACCCAGGCTGTGTCCCATCGCGGCAATGCGCGCGGGGTCGGCGACGCCGGCGGCGGGGGAACCGGTGCCCAGCACCCAGTCCAGCACCGCCGACACGTCCGCGGCCATCTCGCGATGGTCCACGCCGATCAGGGGGTCGGGGGGGTCGCAGCGGACCACCACGAAGCCGTGGGACGCGATCCGTTCGATGGTGCGACGGTAGCTGCCCGAGTCGGTCTGGAATCCCGGGACGAACACGACGACTGGAAACGGACCGTCCTGGGGCCGATTCGGCACGTACACCACGGCGGGCGTCTTGCGGTTGCCCCGGGACACGGTGGTCGTTCCCGTGGTCCAGGCGTGGGGGCCGGGCCCGTCGGGGGCTGTCCCCTGGGGCTCGGACGCATCCGGATCGCCGGGAGCATCCGCCACGGGGACGTCGGGGTCGGGGGCCGTGTCGTTCCAGGAGTCCGATTCCTGGGCATCCTGTGGGGGCGGGGTGTCCGGATGGGGGGCATCGGCTGCCTGGCCGGGATCGACGGGCGCCGTTGCGTCGTCGGCGTCCAGCGGGGCTCCGGGGTCCTCGGGAATCGGGGCATCGGGTCGGGGTGCATCCGTCGTCGTCGCATCGGGCGAGGCCAGATCCTCGACGGGGAGCACGTCTCGGCCGGCGTCCGTGGTGATGACGGGACTCGTCGCGTCACCACACGCCGCCAGCACGGCCAGAGTTGCAATCGTTGCCATCCACCGAAAGCGGATTCCGATCTTCATCGCAGCATCCCCAGTGATTCCCGAACAAGATAAGGGGGCTGCGGGGCTTTGGCAAGGTGCCTGGCAAGATGCCTGGCATGGGGTCGGTTGTGACCGGGATCCCCCGAACGGGTGGTGTCCACGATTGACAGCGGGGGGGCATCACACCCAGACTAGGCCCGCCACGGAGGTGCCGAAATGCTGCCCTACGTATTCATGGGAGAATGGATCAGCCCCAGCCTGGCCTGGCTGAAGATCGGGTCGTACGGCGTCATGATGGCGCTGGGGTTCCTGACCTCGATGTGGCTGCTGACCCGGGAACTGCGTCGCCGCAACCTGCCGCCGGCCTACGCCGAAACCGTGGTTCTGCTGGCCATCGTGGGTGGCGTCCTGGGCTCGAAGCTGGCCTACCTGTTGACCGAAGCGGACCACTTCGCCTGGGGCGACCTGCTGTCCGGCAGCGGATTGACCTGGCATGGGGGCCTGATCCTGGCGGCGGCGCTGATCATCGGCTGGTTCCGCTACCGGCGCCTGCACCTGCCGGTGATGCTGGACGCGGTCGCCCCGATGCTGGCATCCGGGTACGCCTTCGGCCGGCTGGGCTGCCAGATCAGCGGGGACGGCTGCTATGGGTTGCCGTGCGCGCCGGGCCTCTGGGACCGCGTGGCGTGCATGGCCTATCCCCACGGCATCGTCCCGACGCTTGAGAAGGTCCACCCGACGCCGTTGTACGAGGCGGTCGCGAACTTCGCGCTGTTCGGGGTGCTGTGGAAGTTGCGGACCCGCGTGCGGCATCCGGGCATCCTGTTCGGGATCTACCTGGTCGTGTCGGGGTTTTCGCGCTTCTTCGTGGAGTTCGTCCGACGGGCGGACGGGCGGCCGGATCGCTTCCTGGACCTGCGGGACGCCCACTGGGTCGCCCTGGGGCAGGTGGCCCTGGGCCTGGTCCTGGCCGTCTGGTGGCACTACCGGAGGGGGCGCGGCGTGCCTGACTACGGAGTGATGCCTGCGGTGTCCGCGGCGGCACCGGTTCGCGAACCCGGTCGCCCTCGCAAGGGGTCCCGTCGCCCCAAGGTCTGACGGTTCAGTCCGCCCCCGCCTCCAGTACCGTCTCGACCGCGGCCAGGAGTCCGGCCATCGAGAACGGCTTGGGCAGAAAGACCGAGCGGCGCGTTTCGGAGAGTTGCTGCAGGGCCTCCTGGTGGCCATACCCGCTCATCACCACCACGGGCAGGTCGGGGCGCAACTGGCGCATCTGACGCAGCGTTTCCGCCCCGTTCAGGCGGGGCATCGTCAGATCCAGGATCACCAGACGGGTGGACTCGGGGCATTCGCGCAAGCGGGCGACGCCCTCGTCACCGTCCCCGGCGGTCCGGACATGGAAGCCCACCCGGCCCAGCATGGCGCGGATGACCTCCAGATTCGCGGGCTCGTCGTCCACGACCAGCACCGTGTCTCCCTGGTGCATGGCGGCGGCCTTCGGGGGAGGTGTCGGCATCGGTCCCTCGCTGACGCTGTGAGTCCTTGGCAGCAGCACCATGAACGTCGTTCCGTTGCCTGGGGCGCTGCGCACCGAGAGCGCGCCGCCGTGTTCCCGCACGATGCCCAGCACCGCCGACAGACCCAGGCCGCGGCCCGGGAACTTCGTCGAAAAGAACGGGTCGAAGATCCGCGCCAAGGTCGCGTCGTCCATGCCAAGACCCGTATCGGCGACCTGGATGCGGCAGTAGGAGCCCGGCCTTGGCGGCTCGGTCACGAAGCGCTCGCCCGGCGGTGGGGATGTCAGGTCGCAGGGGGACGTGGTCAGCGTGATCCGGCCGTGGGCCGTCCCGATGGCCTCGGACGCGTTGGTCACCAGGTTCAGGATCACCTGGCGGATCTGGGTTGCGTCCCCCTCCATGCGCATGGGTTCCAGGCCGGGCTCCCAGGCCAGGACCGCATTCTTCGCCACCGACACGCGCAGCAGGTCCAGCGTTTCGGTCACCAGCGCGTTCAGGTCCAGGTTCTCGCGAGTCAGCGTGCCGCGGCCCGAGTACGCCAGCAGCTGGTTGCACAGACCCGAGGCCCGGGAGGCGGCGATCTCGATCCGGCGCAGCGCCTCGGCGGGCGGGGACTCCGGGGGCACGTCCGGGTAGGCCAGCGAGGCATGTCCCATGACCGACACCAGGATGTTGTTGAAATCGTGCGCGATCCCGCCGGCAAGGACGCCCAGGCTCTCCAGTTTCTGCGCATGCATCATGTCGCGTTCCAGGCGGCGACGTTCCTCCTCGGCGCGCAGGCGTTCGGTGATGTCCAGCCCCACCGCCAGCACCTGGAAGGGCGTGCCCTCCGGGCCTCGCAGCGGCCGGCTGTGCCACTGCACCTGGCGGTGGCCGCCGTCACGGCAGCGGACGCCGTTGATGCTGCCCGACGTCTCCCGACCCGTGGCCTCCTGGACGTAGAACCGTTTGACCCTGTCGGACTCGTCCGGCGGCAGGAAGCGCTCGAACCAGTCCCGGCCCTGGGCGTCCGTCAGCGGGATGCCGGTCAGTTCCTCGACATAGCGGTTGTAGCGAATCACCCGGCCTTCCAGGTCCATCACCAGGATGATGGCGGGCGCCAGATCGGCCAGGCTGTCGGCGAAATCCCGCTGGTGGCGCAGATGCTCCTCGGCCATTCGCTGGTCCGTGATATCGCGCACGAAGCCGCAGATCGCCTCGACCCGGCCCTCGGCGTCATACAGGGGCATCTGTGAGGCCCGGAAGAAGCGGGGGACGCCGGCGATCGACAGTTCCCGGGTGGCCTGGACCACCTCGCCGGCGAACGTGCGTTCGTCCACCTCCCGAACCGTGCGGGCCGAGGCCGGGTCGAACACCTCCTCGGGGGTGCGGCCCAGCAGGTCGGCGGCCTGGCACCCGAACAGACGGCACATCGTCCGGTTGACGAACGTGTAGCGTCGGTCGCGGTCCTTCACGAAGATCGAGTCCACGGCCGCATCGGCGACCGCGTGCAGCAGTTCGGGGGCGATGCGGGGGGGCTCCCTGGCAGGGTCCTGTCTGTGGCTCAAGGCAACCATCCTGGCAGATGGAGCGACCTGGGTCCCCACGGCGGCGATGCGTCGTGAGTCGAGTATCCCGGGGCGCCGGAGGGAAGTCAACGAAATGAGTTTGGATCTGGACGGCCTCGGCCTGACGTTTTCGAGGGTTCCGGCCGCGGCGGGCGGATGGGGCGGATCCGGGCGTTCGTCGTCGATGGACGGCGGACGCGACTTGCGATAGGAAGCACTCGGGGCCCTGGCGGGAGCAGGCGATGGGCGCAACGACGGTGGGCGTGGTGGTGGGCAATCCGGTCGCCGACGAGGTGCGGCACCAGGGCCAGGCGGCCTTGCGGGCCTGTGGCGGCACGGCGACCTATGCGTCGCTGGCCCTGCGGGCTCTGGGGGGCGGCGCGGCCCTGATCGGCGGCGTGGGTCGGGACTTCGACGCGATGCTCCGGGCGCCCCTGGCGGCGGCGGGCGTGGATCTGGCGTGCCTGCGGACGGTCGGGGAACCTTCGACCAGCTATGTCCTGGAATACGCCAACCCGTCGGCGGAACGCACCGTGCGCCTGCGACATCCGGGGCCGACCGTGCGGGCCCAGGACATCCCGCCCCGTCCGCCGCAGGCCGGGTTCGTCCATGTGGGTGCGGTGGCCGGCGAGGTGTCGTCCGGGGCGCTGGAACGCCTGGCGGCATGGGGACTGCCCATGGCCGTCGATCTGCACGTGCTGCGTCGGTTCGCGCCGGACGGTGCCGTCCGTCTTGGGAACGCGGCGACCACGGGACTTCGTTTCCAGGACTTCGACACCATCAAGGGGTCAAACGAGGAAATCCTGGCGTTCGAAGGGGGCGACGGGGATCTGGTCCAGGCGCTTCGGGCCATCGGGCTTCTGGGGGTGCGTCACGTGTTCGCCACGGACGGGTCGCGGGGGGGATTGCTGTTGGCGGAGGGGGAACTGGTGCGGGTCCCGGCCTACCCCGTTTCCGAGGTCGATGCCACCGGCGCCGGGGACGTGTTCCTGGCGGCCTTCTTGTGGGCGCGGCATGCCCTGGGCGAGGACGCCCGCGAGGCGGCGTTGTTCGGGGCGGCCGCGGCGTCGTTCGTGGTCCAGGGACCAGGCACCACCACCCTGGGCGATCTGGCCGGCATCCAGGCACGTCGAGCCTCCCTTCGCGGGGCGTGATGGGCGCCGCCGTGGTATCGTTGCGACCGCGTCCGTGCTGGAGGTTCCTGTGCCCGCACTCCTTCCCTCCCTGGTGACCACCCGGATCGACCCCGAGCGCTGCATTGGCTGCGAGCGCTGCATTCCGGTGTGTCCGTCCGACACCTTGTCCATGGTTGATGGCAAGGCGGTCGTGACCGGCGCGACATCCCTGCAATGCGGCCACTGCGCCGCCGTCTGCCCGACCGACGCGATCCGCGTCGAGGCGCTGGACGAGGGGATGCTGCGCTTCCGGACCTTCGACCTGGACCCCGCCTGGCTGCCGCACGGGCAGGGCGATCTGCCGGGTCTGGTGCGACTGATGGCCTCTCGCCGCTCGTGCCGGAACTTCACCGAGCAGCCGGTGGAACGGGACATGCTGGAGGACCTGATTCGCATTGCCTGCACGGCGCCATCGGGCACCAACTGCCAGCCCTGGGCGTTCACGGTCCTGCCGGATCGGAAGGCCGTCATGCGGCTGGGGGATCGGCTGCTGGTGTTCTTTGACAAGCTGAACGCGATGGCGGCCAACCCCTGGATCCGGACCGCCGAAAAGGTGTTCGGCAAGGGGCAACTGGACGCGTACCATCGCGGCTATCGACAACGAGTCCAGGAAGGGATCGACGCGTATCGCGCCGGGGGGCGTGACCGGCTGTTCCACGGGGCGCCTGCGGTGATCGTGATCGCCCAGAGTCCGGGGGCGACCACCGGATTCGAGGACGTCATGCTGGCGTCCCAGAACCTGCTGCTGGGGGCGCACGCGATGGGGTTGGGCACCTGCCTGATCGGGTTCGCGGTCGAGGCGATGCATCGCGACGCCTCGATCCAGGCCGTGGTTGGCATCCCGAAGTCCGAGCGCGTCCGGGCCGTGGTCGCCATCGGCCATCCGGCGGAACGCTTCAAGACCGTCGCGGGGCGCCGCGCGGCCCCGATCCGCTGGGGGTAGCCCCGTTCGACGCCGGCGAGGTCCATCCGGGAGGGGGTCTTGCGGGATCCGCGGTCATTCCTGCTGTCGCTGTTTCGCGAGGCCGTTGCGGCCGCCGACCCGGGCATGGTGATGCCGCCGTTCCTGGCGTCCCTGGCCGCGGCCCCCCGGACGCTGCTGGTAGGGGGAGGCAAGGCCGCCCTGGGCATGGCGCGGGCGGCCTGCGCGCGGCTGGCCGGCCAGGTCGAGGGCGTCATCGTGGTGCCTCGGGGCATGGGGGGTGCCTGTCCGGGGATCACGGTCCTGGAGGCCGGCCACCCGGTGCCCGACCCGGAGGGCGTGGCGGCCGCGACGCGTGTTCTTGCGGCGGTGTCCGCGGCCCCATTCAAGGTCGAACTGACGCCCCTGGAGGGCCCACCGGCGCGGGTGCTTTGTCTGCTCTCCGGGGGGGCGTCGTCCCTGCTGACGCTTCCGGCCCCCGGGCTGACCCTTCAGGACAAGCAGGATGTCACCCGGGCACTGCTGCGTTGCGGTGCGCCCATCGGGGCCATCAACGTCGTGCGGCGCCACCTGTCCGCGATCAAGGGGGGGCGTCTGGCCCTGGCGGCCTGGCCGGTCCCGATGCTGACGCTGGCCCTCAGTGACGTGCCCGGAGACCTTCCGGAAGCCCTGGCCTCGGGCCCCACGGTGCCCGATCCGACGACACGCGCGGGGGCCATCGCGACTCTTCGGAACTGGGGCATCGAGGCGTCGCCGGCCGTGACTCGATGGCTGGACGACCCGGCGTCCGAAACGCCCAAGCCGGGCGACCCTCGACTGGCCACCGCATCGTTTCGCATCGTGGCCTCCGCGCGCACGGCGCTGGACGGGGCGGTCGCGCATGCGCGTCGGGCGGGATGGTCCGTCCTGGATCTGGGGGACGCGGTTCAGGGCGAGGCGCGTGACGTGGCGAGGCACCACGCGGCGCTGGTGCGCGACGTGGCGCGTGGGAGGGGACCAATCTCGCCGCCGTGCCTGGTCCTGTCCGGCGGCGAGACGACGGTCACGGTGCGGGGGCAGGGGCGCGGGGGGCGCAATCGCGAGTACCTGCTGGCGCTGGCCCTGGCGCTGGAGGGAATGGCCGGAGTCTGGGCGCTGGCGGCGGACACCGACGGCATCGACGGCAACGGCCCCGAGGCGGGCGCATGGATGGGACCCGACACGCTGCCGCGCGCACGGGCCCTGGGCCTGGATCCCGGGGGCTTGCTGGACGACAACGATGCGGGGGCCTTCTTCGCCACGCTGGGCGATGCCGTGACGACCGGTCCGACGGGCACCAACGTCAACGACTTTCGCGCCATCCTGGTTCCGGGGGCATCGGACTGACCGCGCCGGTCACACGGGGAAGAACCACAGGATGGCGGGGATCGCCACGACCACGACCAGCACGGTCAGGGGGATCCCCATGCGCAGGTAGTCCGCGAAACGATACCCCCCCGGTCCCATCACCAGGGTGTTCGACTGGTGGCCGATCGGAGTCAGGAATGCCGCGGATCCGCCAATGGCGACGGCCATCAGGAAGGGGTCGCTCGAATACCCCAGCCCGCGAGCCACCCCCAGGGCAATCGGGGCCATCAGCAGGACGGTGGCCGCGTTGTTGATGACCGCGGACAGCAGCATCGTCACGGTCAGGATCGCCGCCAGCAGGGCCCAGGGCGGCACCCCCTCCCCAAGCGCCATCACGCCACGCGCGATCTGGGCCGCCCCGCCGGATGTCTCGAGCGCGGTGCCCACGGGGATCATCGCCCCCAGCAGCACGATCACGGGCCAGTCAATGCTGGTATAGGTTTCCTTGATCGGCAGGATGCCTGTCAACACCATCGCCACGGCGCCGATCGTGAAGGCGACATCGACGGTCAGAAGGCCGCTCAGCACGGCCGTAATCGCGGCCCCGAAGATCCCCAACGCCAGGGGGATGCGCTTGCGAAACCCCAGGTTCACGCCGCGTCGCGCCAGGGGCAGGCAGCCCAGGTCGGACATCGTGTCCGCCAGGGTGTTCTCGCGTCCGTGCAGCAGCAGGACGTCGCCGTTCCGGAAGATGATGTCCGAAAGGCGTCGGTGGATCCGGGATTCCTTGCGCGCCACGGCCAGCAGGTTGATCCCGTGGCGGCGGCGCAATTGCAGTTTCGCGACGCACTGCCCGATCAGCGGCGAGTTCGCCATCACGACGGCTTCGGCCACGGTGATGTCCCGGCTTCCCACGACGTCCTCGGCCAGTGCGACGTGGCCCACCAGGCGGACGCCGGTGTTTTCGACCAGGGTCTTCAGCTCGTCGGCGTCGGTTTCGATGATCAGGATGTCCCCCGCCTCCAGGGGGCGTTCCGGATTCGGGGCATGCACGCGCACGTGGTTCCGGACCAGTCCCAGAACCTGAAGGTCGATGGCGGCCAGGTCCACGAATTCGGCCAGCGAGCGCCCGACGCCCTTCGACCCCTCCAGGATCTCGACCTCGGTGATGTAGTCTTCGATGTCGAACATGTCCGCGTCGGACTTGGGGGCCGGCCGGCTGGGCAGGAGGCGCCAGCCCACCAGGGCGATGAACGCCACGCCGGCGAGGGTCACCAGTCCGCCGACCGGCGTGAAGTCGAACATCCCGAATGCCTGACCGGATTCGTTGGCCCGGAAGGCCGCGATGATGATGTTCGGCGGGGTGCCGATCGGGTGGTCATGCCGCCCAGCAGGGACGCGAAGGCGATGGGCATCAGGACCAGCGATGGGGAATGGCCGCTTCGGCGCGCCAGGTGGATCGCCACGGGCATCACGATGGCCAGCGCGCCGACGTTGTTCATGAAGGCGGATGCCACCGCGACCAGGGCGCACAGCATCGCGATCTGCAGGACCAGATGGCTTCCGGCGTGCGTGACCCAGCGGGACAGCAGGTCGATCAGGCCCGAGTGCTCCAGTGCGCGCCCGATGACCAGCACGGCGGCCACCGTGATGACGGCGGGGTGCCCGAACCCGGCGAAGGCCTGCGCCGGTGCGACGATACCCAGCAGCACCAGCACGAACAGGCTGATCAGCGCCACGAAGTCGTGACGGATGCGACCCCAGACGAACAAGGCCAGGGTTCCCGCCAGCGTTGCAAAGACGATCAAGTGGTCCACGGATCCTCCCACCAGGCGAACGGGTCGAAGGAATGCGAGTCGCGTTCCGGTACGAGTATCCCGGGCCCTTCGGGCGGAGGTCAATCCCCGTCGCCACCGGCCTTGTCGGGCGTGGGCAGGGCTTCTCAATCGGTCGCCGAAAGGCTAGCATTCGGGAATGAAACCGGATGATTATTTTGCAACGTCCGCCGCCCCGGCGGGCCCTTCCACGCCGGACCGTGCCTGGCAGGCGGATGCGGCCGTTCGCTATCAGGCGCTGTTCGATGCGGCCAGCGACGCCATCTTCCTGATGGACGGCGAGCGCTTCGTGGACTGCAATTCCATGACGCTGCACGTCTTCGGCTGTACGCGGGACCAGATTGTCGGCCAGCCGCCGTACCGGTTTTCCCCACCGGCGCAGCCGGACGGTCGCGACTCGGCGCAGGCTGCCAGGGAACGGATTGTCGCCGCGATCGAGTCCGGTCCCCAGCGCTTCGAATGGCTGCACATGCGCTATGACGGGACCCCGTTTCATGCCGAGGTGTCGCTGAATCGCCTGGATCTGGGCGGGCGGGTGTACCTCCAGGCGATCGTTCGTGACGTCACCGAACGGAAGCAGGCCGAGGACGCGATTCGCCGCAGCGAGGCGCGCTATCGGGACCTTTTCGACAAGGCCTCCGACGGCATCGTCGTGTGCGCCGCATCCCTGGAAATCCTGGACGCGAATCCCAGTTTCGCCAGGATGACGGGGCATGCCCTGGAGGAACTGCGGGGGCGACGCATCGTGGAACTGTACGCGGACGCGCCTTCGGAAGATCTGGACGCCAGCATCCAGGCCGTGCGCAGCGGCGAGGTCTCGGGGCGGGTCCGGCGGTTGATACGCAAGGATGGGACGTTCCTCGAGGTCGAGGGTCGGTCGAAGATGCTGGCCGACGGGACCATCCTGGAACTGTACCGGGACGTGACCGAGGCGCGGCGCCAGGAGGAGGACCGCCGGCGACTGGCCCGCATCGAGACGCTGGGACTGGTGGCCGGCGGGATCGCGCACGATTTCAACAACATCCTGACCGCGGCCCTGGGGTACGTGGAACTGGGCCTCATGCATGCGAAAGGCGTTCAGCGGGCCGAAATGGCGCTGGAAAACGCGGTCGTGGCCATCGACCAGGCGCGCAAGCTGACCGCCCAGTTGCTGACGTTCGCTCGTGGCGGCGAGCCCGTGCGACGGATCCTGTCCCTGGCGGACCTGGTTCGCGAAACGGCGTCGTTCGCGTTGCGGGGGTCGAACGTCGTCTGCCGGTTTGACCAGCCTTCGGAGCCGTGGCCCGTCGAGGCGGACGAGGGGCAGATCGGGCAGGTGTTTCACAACCTGGTGCTGAACGCTCGCCAGGCGATGTCGGACGGGGGCGAGATGCGCATCCAGGTGCGCAACGTGCCCGACGATGCGTTCGTTCCGGGGACCCAGAGTTCCGGACCGTTCGTGTCGGTGTCGATCATCGACCGTGGCGGCGGGATCCCCGACGCGATTCGCGAGCGGGTCTTCGAGCCGTACTTCACGACCAAGGCCGACGGGCGGGGACTGGGGCTGGCGACCGCGTACCGCATCGTCCAGCGCCACGGGGGGCTGCTGTCCCTGGACGTCGATCCCGGCGTCGGCTGCTCGTTCACGGTGCTGTTGCCGGCCCGTCCCGGTGCGTCGCCGGAAGTGTCGGAGCCTGTCGTCGCTTCGGCGATCGGTTCGGGGCGGGTCCTGGTGATGGACGACCAGCCGGCAATCCTGGGCATGTTGCGCCAGGTGTTGGCCCACGCGGGGTACGAGGTCGTCGGCGTCCGCGACGGCGAGGAGGCGGTCGCTGCCCTGAACGAGGCGATTCGATCGGGACGGCGCATCGACCTTGCCGTGCTGGATCTGACCGTACCCGGGGGCATGGGGGGCCGGCAGGCGCTGAAGCTGCTGCGTCTTCAGGTGCCGGACCTGCCCGTGATCGTGTCCAGCGGGTATTCCGACGACCCGATCCTGGCGCGCTTCCAGGACGAGGGGTTCGATGGGGCGTGCGCCAAGCCGTACCGGATGGATCGGCTGCTGGGCGAGATCGCCCGAGTGCTGAACGCCCGGGGAGCCGCCGAGCCGACCTGACGAGACGTCGGTGGAGTCGTCGATGCGTGATCGGGAAGGCGGGCGCGGTGTGGCGGGGGATGCCTACTCCTCGACGCCGTAGCCCAGAATCGTGGCCGGCCCCAGCGTGAACTTCACGCAGACGGATGCTGCGTCCAGCTCGGAATCGTTGTCCAGGTCCAGGTCATAGATTCCGTCCACGACCTCCAGCAAGCCGATGTTTTCACAGAATTTTGGCAGGTCTCCCTCGCCCTCGCACTGGGCTTCCAGAACCAGGATGGCCTTGTCGATATCCGCTTTCGTCACGACCCCCGCCAGCACGCCGCCGGTCAGGGTCACGCCGCCCTCGGTGCTGGCCACCGTGCCCGTCATCTGGGCCATCTTGACCGTGCCCTCGGCCAGGATGCCTCGCCACGTCGCAGACGCGAAGTAGTCATGCGGGGGCACCGTCAGGACGCCTTCGGCGATCCTTGCGTCCCGCGCGTGGATCCATGGCGTGCAGATCGCAGGATTGTACCAGAGGGGATTCGCGTAAAGTGCGGTGCTTTCCGGGTCTTCGGTGCCCGCGGCGAAGAGGTTGAGCGTGAAGCTGTCCTGGTTGGTCCAGTCCTCGACGCCGACGAACTCGGCGACGGCGCCGTAGAAGCGCTTGTTGATCGTCTCCTGGAGCAGTGCGTTCACGGTCTGCGCGAAGGGGGCCATGGCGTTGTCGCCCACCCCGTCGCCCGAGAAGTCGGGGCAGATCTCCGCCGACTCCGCCGCCTCGGGGAACTCCCCGGTGAGAACCATGCCCAGGGGGCCCCAGGTCGTGGGATTCTCGCAGTCGCACGTGCCCGCCTCGGTGCAGGTACCCACCGGGCATTCCCCGCAACTGCCGCATCCGTTCGGGCTAGGACCGCAGATCCGGGCACCACAGTCCGGAGCGCACACATCCGGTTCGACATCGGAAACCACATCCTCGATCATGTCGGTCCCCGGGTCCCGTCCCTCGTCCGGCACGAAGGTGTCGGTCCCCGGATCGGTCGCCAGGTCGCTTCCGGTGTCGGTGAGGACATCCTCCTCGACAGCCGGGCCACCACCACCTCCGCAGGCTGCCCAGGCGAGTGCCCCGGCAATCGTCAATGTCAGGAAGGTTCGCTTCATCTGTCATCCCCCGGTTGAGTGTCACGCCCACCATCACGAACGCCAACCAAGTCCAGTGGCGTCTTACGGAGTTATGTTGGGCAAGGGGGATCCTACTGGATTGTGGGTGGAAATAGCAAAGTGCGGACACAAGAGGTCGATCTGGAATCCGTGCCTCCCGAGCGGGGCAGGCGGGCTACTCCCCGACCACGTCCAGCACGTTGCCGGCGGAATAGGCCGAGAACTCGGGGGCATACATCGGTTGCAGCGTGGCGGGAGCGGCCTTCCATGTGCCGGCGACGGCCGCGCGCACACGGTACTTGAACGTGAATTCGCCCTGGGGCAGCCACTCGAAGAAGAAGTTGGTGCCGCTGTCCCGGATTTCCTCGTACCACGAAATCCCCAGGTCCCACTTGTGGCGCGAGCGATGGTCCGCGGGCTCGAAACCGGCGCCCCGCGGATCCCGCAGATGGACGTATTCCATCGAATGCTTCGCGCGGATCGACAGTTGGACCTCGACCTCGTCGCCGACGGCCACCTTCGCCCCCTCGGCCAGGGGCTCCAGCACGACCTTGTCCCCCTTCGTGCTTCGGCGGAAGTACGTCCGGCTGACGGCCAGGAAGTCCCCCCGCGCCTCGTCGGGCATCCGTTCGGTCGAGAAGTGCCAGGTCGCCGATGCGAACGCGTAACCCTGGGTGTCCTTGGCGACCGTGACCGAGGACGTCGTCTTCGGGTCGAGCCGATCGCCCGGGATCACCACCTGGTTGCGCTTGCCCGTGTAGCGGTCCGGTTCGAACACGAATTCCTGCGACACGTCGCCCGCCGTGACGCGGATCACCTCGCGGTTCGCGATGCCGCCGGTGCGTTTCAGGTAGTGCGCCAGCGAGTACACCACCTCGGCCGTGGCCCGCGTCGACTTCCAGTGGTTCAGCTTCTTGTTCAGGAACAGCCACAACACCAGGCCGTCCATCTTCGGGTTCGACGGGTCCATCTCCATCAGGGTCCGCAGCGCGAACGCGTGCGTTTCGATGGTGTCGTTGTACCAGAGCCAGCCCCGGTCCTCGGGGGCCCAGAACGTGCCCTGGTCCGGGGCGGTTTTGGCGGAATCCATCACGCTGTCCCAAACCAGTTTCGCGTCGCCGGATCGCTTTGCCCGGTGGAGGGTCAGCGCCAGCAGGCCCTTCAGGTAGGGGGAATGCGCCTTCCAGTGGCGGAACGAGTGGGCCAGCATCTCGTCGCGTTCGGCCTTCGTGAACACGCCGTCGGTCCACGAATCGTCGGGATGGTTCGACAGGACGTAGTTGATCAGCGTGACGAACTCCCAGCAGCAGTCGTCCCTGCGCATGGTGCGCACGATCTCGTCCAGGTAGTGCCTGTGCAGGTAGGCCCAGGCCCGGACCAGCACGTCCCGGGGGATCTGGACGCCGAACTCCAGCGCCTTGCTGAAGCCATGCACGACGTACAGCGTCATGTAGGGCGACGGGGGCCCTCCGGGGAACCACGGGAACCCGCCCGACGACGTCTGGGCCTTGCGCAGTTTCGCCAGCGACGCCTCGCGCTGGGCCAAGGCGATGCGCGGATCCAGCACGTTCAGCAGGTCCGCGTCCGGAACGTCGCCCCCCCGGGCCTGGCGCACCCAAGGGGTCTCCTCCAGCGCCATCCGACGGTTCGGATCGAGGGCGTCCCAGGTCTCGAACTGGGTCGTGCGCGCGGCCATCTGCTTGGCCATCGAGGCGACGGCGGGATAGTCGCCGTACAGCGATGTCAGGATGCCCGTGGACAGGAAGCGGTTCAGCGTCTGCTCGACGCACTCGTAAGGGTAGTTGACCAGGTAGGGCAGGGCCGACAGCACCTGATAGAAAAGCTGGCCATCGACGGTGACGACCATCTGGTCGTCGATGCGCGTCGGGTCGTCGTTCCGGGCCAGGTCGTCGAAGGTCATCGTGCGGCGGTCACGGTCCTTCAGTGTGACGAATCGCGACTGGGCCAGGTGCATCCGGCCGGGAAGCACCGGAATCGGGCGCAGCTCGCCGTCGCTCAGATCGCCTGCCGTCGCCGTTGCCAGGAAGGCCACCGTGCCCACGCGCGCCGGCACCGTGATCGGGAAGGTCAGCGTGGTCGAGCCCGAAGCGGGCGCCGTGAACGGGCGAGCATTCCCCGACAGGCCGAACTGCGCCGCCAGGGAGGTGTCGGTGTCCGGGTCGCGCAGGTCCAGCGAGAGCGTGCCCTTCAGGTCGCGGTCGGACGCGTTGTTGACGACGACGCGCAGTTCGGCGCGGTCCCCCTCGCGAAGGAAACGCGGCAGGTAGGGACGGACCATCAGGTCCTTTACCGAGCGGGCCTGGCGCGTCAGTGAACCGGCCTTCATGTCACGGGTGACGGCATGCACCCACAGGTTCCAGGACGTCACCGAGTCGGGCACCGTGAATTCGAAGGACGCGCTGCCGTCCGCGCCGGTCAACAGGTGCGGTTCCCAGAATGCGGTCTCGGCGAACTGGGTTCGGATCTCGGCGGCGGGTGCCTCGGGCGCCAGGGGGGCATCCGCGTCGTCGCCCTCTTCCTCTCGCTTGTCCTCGGCGGCTTCGGGCGAGGCCACCTCCCGCGAGACAAGGCCGGCCCTGGCCATCGCGGGGGCCTCGTCGGCGCTCATCGGGGCCGGCATGGCGGCCGACTTCATCATCAGGATGCCGCCACCACCAAGCCCGCCGCCGCCCCGACCCGTGCCGAACCGGCGCCCCGGCCCCCCGATCCCGTAGCCATCCAGCAACACCAACTGGTCGGGCATCAGTTGCGGGTAGTCCGGCAGCGACGGGAATCCCTCGGACCGCAGCCACAGCGTCTGGGCCAGACCCAGGCTGGTGGCCACGGGCGGGGCTCCCGTGCGTGTCGCGTACAGGGACAACGGGTTCGGGGGAAGGTGCGGGGCAAACACATCCAGGCTGCGGTCGTACAGGTAGGCCAGCACCTCGGCGGCCGCGACGGGGGCGGGACGCCGCCCGGTGCCCGTGACCTGGAGGGTCCACTTCTCGCGGGCGCCGGGACGCAGCAGGTCCCGGAAGGTGGTCATTCGGACCGT
Source organism: Myxococcota bacterium (assembly GCA_029975745.1). GTDB lineage: Bacteria > Myxococcota_A > UBA9042 > DTJE01 > DTJE01 > DUVQ01. The sequence goes on from JARKOL010000197.1 coordinate 18,977, forward strand.
CAACTGGCGGTCGTCCCAGGGCACGAACACCGACGCCTCCTGCCGCAGGGCCTGGTGGTCCCGCAGGGTCGTCGCGTGCACGGTGAATCCGCCGCGGTCCTTTTCGCCGACCGGCAGCGCGACGACGCGCGGGGCGTCACCCGCCGCCCACTCCTGGCGCGAAATGCGCTTGCCGGCACGGAAGACCTCGAACAGCAGGGGCTGGTTCCCCAGGCCCGAATGCACCAGGAATCGCGCGGTGCCTCCCACGGGCACCGACCCGGTTTCGGCGCGCAGCACCAGGGGTAGCGGCAGGCTCGCGTCGCCCGCGACCAGGAAGTCCAGAGAGGTCTCGGCATTCGCGCCGAAAGCGTCCTTCGTGCGGTAGCGGACGCGCCATGCCCCCGGGGCAAGCGACGGCAGGGCGATGGTCGCGCGGCCTTCGGCGTCATGCCGCAACTCGCCGGAGGCGGCCTCCCGGCCGTCCTTCCAGTCGGACAGCCAGGTGGACACGTCGTAGCGCGCCTCCCATCGGGGCGCCTGGGCGTCACCGGGAGTGCGGGGGGCCGCCGGATCCTGGTCCGGTGTCCGGGGAATGGGGCGATCCGCCGGAAGGACGGCCGTGGCCGGGGCTTCCAGGGCGACCAGGCGCCAGGAACCGGGGCCCGGAGCGGGGCGGCCGTCCAGGTCGCTGCGCACCACGGCTGGTGCGACCTTCGTCCCCGCCGGCACGAAGCCCTGGTCCAGGGTGATCCGGGCCTCGACCGTCGCGAAACCCAGGCGGAACGTGCGCCTGGCGGGACGGGTTTCGCCACCCTCGTCGGTGACGTCGGCCTGGACCTCGTAGCGCCAGGTCGTGCCGCCCTGGGCCGTTCTTTCGTCCGCAGCGGGCGTGAACGAGATCTGGAACGTGCCGTCCGATGCCAGGGGCGACCGGCCGGTGGCCACGATTCGCGGGGACGGGGTGGACATGCCCCACCAGCCCCACCACCAGGGGAATATCGTCACGCGCTGCACCTTCCAGGCCACGGTGCCCGCCGGGACCGGCAGCCCGAAGTAGTAGCGGGCCTCGCCCTTGATCACGGCCGGTCGATTCAGGCGCAGCGGGGCCTCGGGATCCAGGAACTTCGCCTCGAAGGTCGGTCGCTTGT
>JARKOL010000214.1 GCA_029975745.1 Myxococcota bacterium
GGATTCCCCGTGGCCCGTTGCCCGCCCGGATTCGTCCGTGCGATCCTTCGGCGGGTCGGGCTCTACGGAGGTGTCGCGGTGCTGAACGAGAAGGATGTCGTCGAAGCTGTGGCCTGCCACCTGGAACGGGAGGGCTACACCAACGTCGTGAAGAGGCTTCCAACCGAGCGTGGAATCGATGTGATCGCTTCCAACCCCATAACAGGACGCCGGTTGCTCATCGAAGCGAAGGGGGCGATCAGTAGTCGGGATAGCCACGAATTCACAACGGCCCAGATTCGATCCCATGTGGCAAGGGCGTTCTTCGCGTCGGCAAAGGCCCTCCAGGATCTGGACCATCCGAATGCTGAGGCCGCGATGGCGCTTCCGCGACTTCGAACCCACGAACGCCTGGTCAAATCCATCGATGGTGCGCTTGCGAAGTTGGGAATCTCCGTGTTCTGGGTTGCCGAGGATGGGACGGTGGAGCGATTCGTTCCGGAAACCGATTGAGGAAATCGGAGCGTTCATTTCCGGGCCGTTCGCAAGGCGTACTCGACGGCCTCGCGGGCGTTGGTGGGCCAGCGCGCGGCCCAGATGGTCTCGACCTGCCGGGCCATGGGCCAGCGGGCCTTGATGTTGACCTTCTCGGCCAGTTCGTACAGGAGCCGCAGGCCGAGGCGGGTGTTCTTCCCCCTTCGCCGGGTGACCTTCCCGCTGGTCGCGTCGCGACGGACTCGTCGCCACACCCCGTACACCGGACCCTTCTTGGTCTGAACCGTCCCGATGAAGGTCCCCTCGGACCTTGCAACCAGGGCCTTGGGCCACTTCGACGGGGGCGTCTTGGACTTCAGGGTCGTCCGGGGCAGGCCCGACCCGACCATGGGGATGCCGACCGTGCCGCCGTCCTTGGCTTCCTTCTCGCCGCCGAGGACCTGGGCGGCCATGTAGTGGTGGCGCGAGCCGATTTCGACGGACAGGTCCCGCTTGGATGCGGGCTTGAAGGTGATCCCGAGGGCCTCCCAGTTGTTGCGGATCGTGAAGATGCGCTGGATGTCCGAGCGCATGTACTCGACGGCGTTGCGGGCGGTCAGGTTCATGGCGTAGGAGACGGCGAAGGGGACCTGGCGCCGAAACTCCCGCAGCCCCCGCTCGACGGGCCGCACGTCCACAGCAACCTTGAAGTCCCTGGCCATGGCTAAACCGGGTTGATGACCACAAAGCGCCAGGCGATCGTGGGATCGGTCATGTCGGTCCCGTCGTTTCGCGCCCAGATGACGAAGGACCCCACAGCCTGCTCCCGAACCCCGCAAGCGATGGGCCGGTAGGTCAGGGGCGAGCCGTCGCCGGCCTGGACGGACACCAGGACGATGGAGTTCGCGCCCACCTTGTCGCAGTTGATGGTCTGGGTCTGGATGACGCCGCTGGACCACACGGAACTGCCGACCCACCACTCGCTGACCTTGCCGGAAGGGGAGTTCATGGTGGCGGGGTCGGTGTTCGTGACATTGTCCAGGTAGCCGACGGCCAGGCCCCCGGTCCCGGACACCTTGCCCCCGGCGACCAGATCGCCGTAGGCCCCGATGAACCCCGCAGCAGACATGTTTCCGGTGGCGGAATCCAGCACCAGGGCGTCGTTGCCGCCCACGCCTCCCTGGTTGACGACGATGTCGCCCTTCGTGTTGATGTTGCCGGTCCCGCCGTTGACCGTGAACTTCGCCCCGGCCCCGTTCAGATCGGTGCATCCGGCCTTGATGTCTCCCTGGGCGTACACCGGGCCGATGGTCGCCAGGCGACCGGTCGATGCGATGGCCTTGATGCCGTCCACCCCGCCCGAGGACAGGGTGATGTTGCGAAACGCGCAGTCGCGGTCGGCGGTGATGGCCTGGGTGCTGGAGGCCTGCGTGCCGATGAAGAGCCCTTCTTCGAGGTACGCCTTGTCGGTTTCGACGTACCCGAACAGCGGCCCGAGGACGCCCCCTTCCGTGCCGATGATGGTGGCGAAGATCCCGGTGCCGTCCGGATCCCCGATCCGCACCTGGTCCTTGAACGACCCGAGGATGGTCAGGGGGGCCTCGAGCGCCGCCCACAGCTGCGTCACGTCGGTCTTGTCCAGCGTGTGGCCCAGGGCCTCGATGACGTGGGCGATCTCCTCCTGAACCGCGTTGAGCCAGTCGGCGGACACCTCGGTCCCGCCCGCGGGGTTGGTGTCCTGGAAGTAGCCCGGCGTGCCCTGCGGCAGGGGCGTCGGCCTGGCCAGGACCTTGCGGGACGTGTCGATGCGAAACATGGCCCTACCTCCTCACGGGCCCGTCCACCAGATGAAGGTGTGGGCGGGCTTGTACTTCTCGAATGCCAGGCGCACCCGGACGGCCACCTCGTCGAATGCGATCAGGGGGGACCCGGCGGGGTCGCCGGCCTGAAACCGCGTCACCGAGCCCGGCACGGACACCGACCAGACGTGGGGCCACTCGGTGTTCTCGACGTCCGCGACCGCGCCCATGGCCAGGGCGAGGGCCTCGAAGTACGCCTCGGTCTGCCCGCCCTGGGCGGCGAGCTTCCCTGCCAGCACGAACCGCCGGTCGGCCTCGGTCGGCGGGATGTACCCGAATTCCGGGAGGCCCGTGACGCGCTCCCATTCGGGGAGCAGGCCCGCGGCGGTCGTGGTCGCGGGGTCGGCTTCTTCCATCAGGGACCCGGCGCGGTTCTGGACACGGACGTGCTCGTCGGCCAGGCCGGCAAGCAGCCGGGTCAGGCGCCGGGCCGGGTCCCGGGTCCACACGCGGCCCCGGGGCAAAAGCCCCTGGAGGACCCTGATGAAGTCGTCGGTCGTGGCGATCCAGATCGTGCCCATGGTCAGGCCCCGTTGATGGTCACGGAGGCGTCCGCAATGGTCGGGTACTCGTAGGCGTCCAGGTCCACGTCGCCCGTGGGCCCGCCGCCGTCGATGTCCACCATCTCGAACCAGTCGATCCCGGCCGCGTTGCCTATGGCCTCGAGGACCCAGGAGTTGCGGACGGTCCAGGGGGCGCCCCCGAACCCGGCCTCGGCGCGCTCCCGGAAGGTGGCCTGGACCTCCCGGCGGACGTTCGTCTTGACCTGGGCGAGCGTGTAGCCGGGCAGCAGGCCGGCGTTGAGGGACAGGGTGATGGCGTTCTCCAGAGGCGTGAAGGCGACCGCCGCTGCCGTGATCGGCACGTTGGGGAGGATGTGGTCGGTGACCGCGACGATCTCCTGCCAGGTGGGCAGCACGCCCCCGTCGTCATCGAGGTCCTCCACCGTAAACATCACCCACACCTGTCCGAGCGCGGGGCCATCGGGCCAGGCGAGAGGCCACACGAGGTCCACGGGGACCCCCGGAGTCGCCTGGGCCCACAGAACGTAGTCGGATCGGGCGCCGCCCTGGGGCGGGTCCGCCAGGCGGGTGAGCAGGCGGTCGAGCAGGGAAGCGTCGGATTCGGCGTCCTGGCCGCCGGTGATCCCGGGCGAGCGCAGCGGGCAGGTGCCCACGATCCCGGCGGGAGGCGAGACCAGGTCCAGGGTGGCGTCGGCGGCGAAAAGGAAGTTCGCGGCGGTGCCGGGTTCCACGGCCTCGACGTCCACGGCCTTCGTTTCGGTCGCGGTCCAGTGCCAGTCCCCGACGGCCGCGTACTCGACGGCATCGGCGCGCTGGAGCAGGGAGCCGTCCAGCAGATCGGATCCCGCCGTGCCATCGACGTCCACCTTGCCCGAGGCCTTGGTCGGCGGGGACCGGGTGATCCCGAAGAGCCGGGCCCAGCGTTCGAGCTGCGCCCCCTCGGCGGTGTCCGGGATGACCTGGCGGGCGATCCACTGCTGGTAGAGGTACAGGCCCCAGGTGGCGCCGGCCAGGACATGGGCCAGCACGAAGGCGAGCGACCGGGGCAGCAGCGCGTTGGTGTTGCCCATCCGGGCGTTCAGGTCGCCCTTGATCCGGTCGATGAGCGCCGGGAGCGTCGGGATCGCGAAAGCCATCGCACCACCTCATGCGGCCTGGAACGCCGCCCACAGATCGGGCCAGGCCACGGCCTCCTTCGTGCCGTCCGACTTGAAGACCACCACATTCAGGGCCACGCGCCCGAGATCCTGGCGCTCGGCGGCGACATCGATTCGGGCGGCGATCCCGGCGTCCACCATCCAGGCCAGGGCCTCCTCGGCGTACTGGCGGATTTTCAGCAGCGTGGTGGCGTTGACGGGGGCGCGGGCCAGGAGCCAGAGTTTCGAGCCGAAGGCGTCGCCCGTGTACGTATCGCCCCACCAGCCGCCCCGGTACACCGGATCGCCTCCCCGGTCGGGCAGCTCGTCGTCGGGGTCCGCGCGCCGGTCGGAAAACAGCGAGATCCAGACGAGCTGGTCCAGGCTCGTGGGCGGGACGGTCGGGGACCAGGGGACGAGTTCGAAGAAGCCCGCGCCCACGTCGAGGAGGTCCCCATCCGCAGTCGCGGCCCAGGCGGTCGCGCACTCGGGCTCCGATGCCCGGGGCACGACGAAGTCCGCGGTGCGGCCCGCGGCGTCGATGGGGTTGCCGTCCAGATCGCGGATCGTGGCCGGGGCGGTGACCCGGTAGCTCTCGATGGTCGTCATCTCGGGAAGCGTGGTCAGCACCGCGACCCGGGCCCCGGCCAGGATGGCCACGTCCGTGACGACCACGTGAACGCCCGCCGCCAGGGGGACAACGGACCAGTCGCCGGGGCCCCCAAGGGTGCCGGGGTCGATGGGCTCGTTGAAGGCGACGGTGACGCTGCGGCCCTTGCCGGAAGCCGATTCGATTGCCAGCGGGGGCGGGACCGGCACCGGAACCGGGGGCTCGACGTCCAGGGCCACGTGGAAGGCAAGGCGGGCCAGGACGTTCGTCGCCGTCTTCGCGGAAAACGATTCGAGCCTGGCCAGGTCCACCGTCGCCACGAGCCCCCTCCGTCAGATCCAGATGCCGTCCCGGGCCGCCTCGCGGGGAAATGACACCGAGCCCCAGGCATGCCGGGTCCCGTCCGCCGAGATGTCGCCGTCGGGCATGTTCGTGACGCGGACGAGTTCCAGGACGCCGACGGACGTGGCCGTGACCACGTCGATCACCGGCGCGTCGGCCTCGGTGTAGGCCCCCGTCTCCCGGTCCCTCACGGGTGCGGTCGTGCCAGTTCCGGCCTTCGCCCCGTCGAGGGCATCCAGGGCCACGGTCGGGACGCCCCCCTGGGCCCCGGTGTTCTGGCCCCAGTAGGTCGACCAGTCCGTCAGGCGCGCCAGGCCGGCGAAGTGCGCGGTGCGGCTGTTCGAATGGGACAGCCCGGCCAGGGGGACCAGGCCGCCCGCGAAGGTGCCGTAGTTCTCGATCGTGCCCGAGCGAACCAGGACGCAAAACGACCCGGGCCGCCCGGCATCGCCACTGGTGAAGAGCAGGACCGCCATCGTGCAGGGGACCGCATACGTCGAGGGCCAGCCCTTGATGCCGCCGTTTCGCCAGTCGGCCAGGGACGCCCCGAAGTAGCCGCCGCCCGAGTTCCAGCCGCCATCGTGGGACATGCACGAATAGACCCCGGCGGCCTTGCTCCCGAAGCCCGCCAGCGCGCCGGTCGAATTCCGGAAGCCCAGGAAGGCCTGGAGCTTGGACCCGTCGGCTCGGGGCGACTCGCACTGCAGGACCAGCCACGACCCGTCCGCCGGCGACGTGTCCGACGTCCAGACGTCCGTCGTGGAGCGGTCCACGATGGTCCATTTGCCGGCCAAGTCGCCTGCGAGCAGGTTCGTGACCGCGTCGTACACCCGAAACAGCGGCCCCGACCGCCCGTGCTGGATCGTGATGTCCTTCCATGCCGCGTAGGCCATGCCTCACCTCACTTCGCCGTGACGGCAGTGGTTCCCAGGTCGGTCGGCACGCTCGGGCGCGGGACCGACCAGACCAGCGCCTGGGCCTGCAAGCCCACGAGCGCGGCCTCGAGATCATCGAGGTACTGTTTCAGGGTCGGCTCCCGGACCAGCGCCGCGTACGCGTTGTTGCCGAGCTTCACCGTGTCGGAGTTGACCGTGACGGCCTTGCCCGAAACCACGATGCCGTCGCGCTTGAAGTGGACCTTCTGGCCCTGGTCGTCGTGGATGGCGACTTCGCCCTTTTCAAGGCCGGTCAGCCGGTAGCGCCGGTCCCCGACCACGATGGCGACGGGGTGGTCCGGGCAGCCCCCGAGGTCGACCACGACGGCCTCGGCGCCTCGCCCGTCCGAGGGGGCGTCCGCCGGGCACGACGTGAATCCGTAGGGCTCGAAGTGCTCGACGCCGTCCCGGACGTCGCCGGCGTACACGACCACCTGGAGGACCTGCATCCGTCCGGACGGGTCGGCGCGGACCACCGAGGCGCGGCTGCAATCGCCGTCCATCACTTCACGCCCCCCGCGATCTGGTAGAGGTGGATCCCGGCGGTGACCTTCTTGCCGGACTTGCCACGCACGGTCTTCGGCAACTCGGGCTCATAGGCCCCGGGCGGGGCAAGTTCGATGCGAGTGACCTGGCCCTGGCGGTCGTCCAGAAGAAACTGCACGGACACCGACAGCAGCGTCGCGTCCACGCCGATGACCGGGTCTTGGACCTTGCACAGACGGTTGACGTCGTAGACCCGGCCGTCGGCATCCCGCCAGCCCGCGACCGTGATCTCGACGGCGGCCGAGCGGCCCGCCCGGGTGACCGCCTCCCAGTTCGCCCGGGCCCGGGCCGAAGCCTGACCCATGGCCTTTTCGCCCCGGACCACCAGCAGCCGGAATCGCGTCAGGTCCTGCAAGTCCTCGATGGCGTCTGCTACGCCCGCCGCAGCCTCGCCCCAGTTCTCGTCGTCGCCCCGGGCCTGGCCCTTGACCACGTACTTCGAAAACCGCTGGGAGACGTCCGCCCGCAGGGACGACGACAGGATGTTGCCGGGGTGCGTGAACGCCGGGCCCGTCTGCGTGCCGATCCGCGTCAGCAGGAGCTTTCCTTCCAGGGTGTCCGTGATCAGGAGGCGCTGCTCGCGGCACACCTGCTCGATCACGTCGAAGGCCCGGTCCCCGACCCGGGCCACGAAGTTCTTGATGGGGGCAAGGCCGGAAACGTCGCAGACGACCTCGACACCGTAGGGCTCGCACACCTCCCGCGCGATCTGAAGGATGGTGCGGTTCTTCCATTGGGCGGGCTTCGTTTTCGACGCAACGCACGAGCAGTCCACCACGTCTGCCGTTTTGGACCGCCCGGACACCGACACCGAGTGGTCGTCGCCCGAGTGGGCCAGGGAAACCGCATCGACGTACCCGGTGACGATCAGGTCGTCCCCGATTAGGACCTTGCACGGGTCGCCCGGGTGGACCTTGATGGGGTTGTCCTGGCCGGGCCAGGTTTCCGTGAGCCCGACCTGAAACTGCGCGGCGGCCTGCTCGATGGACCGCTGGACGGACACGTCGAGCCACCCCTCGTGCCGGATGTCGCCCACCTCGAGGTAGGCCCTGTCGGGGTCGCGTGTCATGCCGTCAGCACCCTCAGGTCCCCCGCCACCGCGGACGGGTCGGACACGTTGTTCCGGGTCACGATCTCGCCGGTCCGGCCGGCGTCGCCGTACAGGTCGAAGGCCAGCGCCAGGGCCGGCACCGGACGCCTGACCGCCAGGGACCGCAGGCGGGGAAGCGTCACCGCCTCGTCGCTGATGGCCTGGACGACCGCCCCCTTCAGATCCAGCAGCGCCGCGTGGGTGTCCGCATCGGCTAGGTACAGGGCGGCCAGATCCATCTGGCGGGCCAGGTCGTCGCGAACGGCGATGGCATCGTCCCAGGTGGTGTAGGTGGCGTTCGCGGCGGCATCGCCGGCTGCGGCCAGGGCCGACACGAACAGCAGCGTGTCCAGCGACCCGCCCCCCGATTCCACGAACAGCGGCTCCTGCACGTTCGCAATGGCTCGCAGATCGTCCGGGTACGAGACGGTGGCGAACGCGCCCTGCCATTCTTCGGCGGCTGCCTCCGGATCCCCTGCCAGCACGTCTGCCCGGGCGGCGATCTGGTCCACGGCCTCCTTGAAGGCATCGGCCGCGTCCCGATCGGACAGTTTCCCGGCAAGCGTCGAGAGCGTGGCCGCCCGGGCGGTCTGGTCGCTGGCCGGCGATCCGTGCTGCGCGTACAGGGCGGCGACCGCGACGTTGACCGCTGCGGCCTTGGCCAGTGCCACCGCCGTCATGATGAGCCCGATGGAATACGTCGAGCCCGCCTCGATGAAGTCGAGCGTGAACTCCACCACGTTGACGCCGCCGTCCACCGATTCCCGGACGGACAACGCCTCGCAGCGGGCCTGGACCAGACCCAGCGTCGGGTGCAACAGCGGTCCGGGCCCCTTCTTCTCGCAGGCCGCGATCATGAGGTCCCGGATCGCGGGGGCCCCCTCGCCCAGGACGAATCCCTGGAGCTTCCAGCGCCGGACGCGGCGGCCCATGTCCTCGTTGTAGGGCTCGTCGCGGTTCGGGTACTCGTGGGTGACCAGGCGCCGGCCTGTCTCGCGCCCGACCTCCCGGGCCTCGAAGGGGACGTAGCGCCACATGGCGGGCAGCAGGCTGGTGGGGAGGGCGGGCATGCCGGCCATCAGTGCCTCCCCATCGTCAGCGCGAACCGCCGCCCGACCTGGACCTGGCGCTCCTTCTCCTTGGGGGTCTTGGCGCGCAGCCAGTCAGGCAGGCGCGAATCGTCGAGCGACAGCTGGACCGGGACGTGGAAGGTCCCCCCGGACGCCTGTTCCCAGGAGTAGCCCCGGTTTTCCCGGTCGAAACGGACCTGCTTGACGATCTCGTCCAGGCGCCCCTCGGTCAGCACGTTCTCGGACGCGGGGGCCTGGGACGTGCCGGTGGCCTCGGCCTTCTGCGCTTCCCGGGCGGCGCGCTCGGCGGCCTTGGCCGGGTCGTGCTGGTCGATCCACTTGTCGAGTTCGGACTTCTTGCGGATGTAGGCGACCCCCGGATGATTGCGACGGAAGTCCTCTTCCATTTTCTTTTGCTGCCAGGAGTCGATGGCGGCCAGCGCGGCGACCACGGCGGTCAGCGTGGCGAGCAGCCCGGCGAGTTGGGGGTTGGTCGCCATGGCGGTCGCCGCGATCCCGAAGGCAATCGCCGCAGCCTGGCTCGCGCCGGGGATCTGGCCGAGCAGATCCGCGAGGTACGAGATGGTCCTGCCGGCAGCGGCCACCGCGTCGGCCCCCACCGAAAACATCGCCCATAGGCCCTTCTTGTTGTCCTCGAGCCAGGCGCCCATCCCGAGCAGCGCGTCGTGGACCCGCTGGATGAACTCCGTCACCTTGAGGGCGATCAGATCCCGGTTCGCCTTGACCCAAGCAATGGTCTGGTCGAGGTAGGGCCGCAGGACCGGCAGGAGCCTCGCCCCGATGGCATTCTTGGCCCCGTCGATGGCGTATTTGAGCCGGGTCAGGTTGTCGTCGAACTCCTCGATGGCGCGACCCGTCTCGTCGGTGACCAGGCCGTAGGACCGGGCTTCTTCCCGCAGTTTCTGGAGGCCCCCGTAGCCGTCCTTGAGCATGCCGATCATGGGCAGGCCCGACCGCCCGAAGAACGCCGTGGCGAGCGCGGCCCGCTCCTGGGCGTCCGTGGTCTGGTCGAGCGCCCGCAGCATCAGGTCGAACGCCTCGGTGTTGTCCCGAGTCGCCATGAGCTGCTTCATGAAGCCGGGGGCGCCCTTGGACAGCGTCGTGTAGAGGAGCCCCTGCCCGACCCGCATCTGGCCGAGCATCTTCGAGGCGACCTCGAAGGACTTTCCCAGGGCCTCGGACTCGACCCCGGAGAGCTGCGCCGCGAACTGGTACTCCTGGAGCGCCCCCGCCGTGATGCCCAGGCGATAGGCGAGCTTCTGGACCGCGTCGCCGGCCTCGACCCACCCCTTGAAGCCCTCCCACAGCTTCTGGGCGCCAATCGCCGCCGCCGCGCCGATGATGAGGTTCTTGGTCTGCATGAGGCGGTTGCCCAAGTCCCCGATGCCCTTGGTGGCCTGCGCCCCGAACCGGCCCACGCGCTCTCCGATGCGGGCGAGCGGCGAGGTGATCCGGTCGATGGCCTCGACGAGCACGCTGATGGAAAACTGCGCAGCCATCGGGAATCACCTGGGTTGCAGGGCCTTCTGGCCCTCGACGACCCACCAGCGGAGTTCGTCCGCGGTCAGGGCCTGGATTTCGGAGGGGGGCCAGTGGAGGTTCAGCGCGAGCCAGAGCCAGGCGCGTCGCCAGTCCCCGGGCCAATCCCCGCGAAAGGGGCCATCGCCTCCGCGAGCCTCGCGATGTCGCCGTTGGACAGCGTCAAGACCGCGTCGGGGCCGATCTCCTTGCCGTCCGTCGTGCGGTACAGGCGCTCGATGAGCTTGAGCGTGGTCGCGACCTTGCCCAGGCCTTCCGTGGCCAGCAGGTCGCCGCCGTTCATCTTCCGGGAGATCACCAGGGCATCGACCGTGGTCGCGAACGCCACGATCGGGTCTTCCAGCTTCACGGTCACCGGGGAAAGCGTCGCCATGTTCAGACCTCCATCCCCGCCAGGGCCTCGAAGGACACGTCGCACGTGCCGTCCGTCGCGGAATGCTTCGGGGGCTCGGTCACCGACGCGCCGATGAAGACGTAGTTGCGCCCGTCCGCCATGGAAACCTCGAGCACGATGTTCTGGAGCAGGCCCAGGGCGGCGACGGATACGTCCGGGGTGACGATGATGGTCGCGTCGCACTTCGGGGCCACGGGGGTGACCTTGTCGCCGGCGACGCCCCCCAGGCCCGACAGCTTCTCGCGCTTTTCGTTGCCGATGGCCGGGTCGATCTTGGTGCAGTTGTAGACCTTGCCGTCGGCGCGAAGGCTTCCCCGACCGGCGAGCGTGATTCCCTCGGGCATCTTCTCCTCCTACGCCGCCAGGTCGGACGGGCTGTACTGGAGCCGGAATTCCGCGAGCGCGGCGAAGACCATCAAGCCGTTGGCCAGATCGGGCGGGAAATAGACGTTGACCCGGGTGGGGTCCGTGCCGTCGCGCTCGACCCGCAGGAGCTTGGCGAACGCGGCCGAGTTTTCGACGATGGCCAGGCGCTCCCAGCCCTGGTAGGCCGCGACCAGCGCGTTCTTGATGGCGGACGGCGTGACCACCGGCATGCCGGGGCCGACCGGAGTGCCGTCGTTGACCAGCTTGACCCGCCCGTACCGGCTGGTGACGAGGTTCTCCATCTCGCTCAAGAGGAAGTCGAGCGTGTACGGGGTCGTCACGTCCCGGAAGGAGGCGTCCGCCGCGCCGTAGGGGTTCTTGGTGTAGGTGGTGACCGCCCGCTGGATCCGGACGTTGCCCGCCGCATCGACCATCGGGGTGGTGATCCCGTTCTTCAGGATCAGCTCCCGGTCGGTGTACGTGAACTGGTCGAAGGGGTGCGGGGCCAGGATGCCGTTGAGCGTCAGGGTGTTCAGGGGCCGCGCCGGGTCCACCCGCAGGGAGGCCGCCGAAGCCCCGCAGTATGCCGCCGCCACCTCGTCGGCGGGGCACGGGCAGCCCTCGATCCCGAAGATCGAGTGGTGGGGGTCGTTCGCCGTGGTGAACGAGGCGAGGTTGGCAGCGGTGTCCACGACCGCCGACCAGACCCCGCCGTACAGGCGCCGGGCGTACCCCCACCGGCCCGCGGGGTTGTCCGCGAACTCGGCCTGCCACTTCGAAAGCGCCGGGGACGCCGTGTAGGGGTTGCCCACGAACGAGTAGCGCCGGTCCCCCAGGATCGCGCCGATGCCCGACAGATCCGGGTCGCCGGCGCCGGTCGTCAGGCGGATGTAGGGCTCGCCCTGGGCGGTCGGCAGTTCGGTGATGGCGATCCCCGCGGGCAGGGCCTCGGAGCCCGCGGCGCCCAGGTAGTTCACCCGAATGTCGATGCTGTTGCCGACCGCGCCCTTGTGCCGGGCCGTGAAGGTGACCGCGCCCGTCGAGTTCGAGGCCGTCACCGGGAAAGTCGAGCCCAGGGCCGTCGCGCCAGCCTCGTCCACGCCGAGTGCCGTCTGGATCTTGGTGCCGATGACGGACGCGGTGTCTCCCGAGGCGACCGGGACCAGCAAGCGCTGGCCGCCCAGGTACAGGGCCAGTATGCCCGCAGCCGTCGCGGTGCCCGTGAAGTGCAGGATCGCCGTGGCCGCCACGCCCTCGGCAAGGTCCGCGAAGGGGACCACCCACAGTTCGCAGATGGGGTCGTTCGCGAGGTACGCCCGAACCATGCGCGCCAGCATGGAGCCCGGGCGAAACAGCGTGTTCGCCTGGCCCGAGGACAGCATGCGCAGGGGGATGCCTGCGGTGAAGCCGGTTCCGAGGCCCTGGCCGACCAGCAGCGTCGGTCGCGGGGTCGTGCCGCCCGCGGCCTTGGCGTTGGACACCTCGGCGTAGAACAGCGGCTGGACCACGTCGTTCGGGATGTAGGAGAAACTCACCGCCATCGCCCTACTCCTTGCCCTTCCTGGGCGCGGCGGCCGGGGCCGGTTCCGGGGCCGGGTCGCACAGGACCACGTCCCCCTTCACCAGGCGCCGCCACCAGTACGGGTGCTCCACGACCGCCGTGGGCTCGTCGGGGAGGAAGTCGTTCGGGGGCTCGGGACGCCGCACGCGCACGCCCCGGGCCGGTTGGATGAGCAGCACGCGCGGCTCCATCGTCAGCCCTCCTCGTTTTGCAGAACGGGTCGGTCCGAGACGTTCGCGCCCGCGGGCTCGGTGCTGTGCGTGTCCACCCAGACCGATTCCAGGGGACCGGGTTCCACGGCAGGGGCGTACTTGACCGGGTAGTGGACCTCCACGACCACGGCCACGTTGCCCAGGAGATCCCCCGTCGAGTCGTCGAGCTTCTTGG
>JARKOL010000230.1 GCA_029975745.1 Myxococcota bacterium
GTTATCGACCCGGGAGCCGTCCTCCCAAGGCATGGGTTCCCTGGACATGCCCTCACGCTCGAACCACTCGTCGGTAATCGCCGGAGTCACCTGGCCCATGCACGACCTCCGAGAAGTCAGGGAAGACCGTTCGCACGAATCCGATGCGTTGCGACTGCACGTTACACCCGGGACCATCCCCCCGCAAGCGGCACCATTTCCTCGCCCGCGACCGCCCGTCTCTCTTGTCCGGAAGGCTCGCAGATGCGTACAATCCACCCTCGGCCAAGTGTCAGTTCCTGTACTCATTCCGCTCTGACTGGCGAGGCGACCTCCTCGGCTTGGGGGAACGCGGTCGCTTCCGGGGATGCGAATGAGCCCGGTGGCGATGGAGTTCCTTCCCATGGCAACAGAGGCCCGAAGATTTCGCTGGCACCATTGCCGTCTCTCGGACGTCGTCATTGCCTTCTCCCTGGCCAGCCTGATGTCCCTGGACGGATGGTCGCGCCTGACGACGCACGCCATGGTCTTCGAAGGCCGCACCCCGACCCGCTACGACTTCCTGGGCACGATGGTGGTCGTCCTGCTGGTCACAATTCTGTTCTGGGGTGTTGCCTCCCTGGCACGAAGGCTTGGCGGAAGATGGTTGATGGCAGCCCGTATACTCACGCCGCTCCCGTTGATTCCCCTGATCAAGTTCTCGTTGTTCGATGTGGCCGGAAACTCCCGGGTTCCGATTTCCGGGCTCGGCGGCGCAACGATGGTTCTGGTCCTGGCGGTCAGCGCCCTTCTGTGGCGCCGGTTCCTGTGGCGCGCCTTCCGGATCCTGCTTCATGTTGCAGCCCCGATCGGGGGCCTGATGCTCGGGCTGGGGATATTTGGGCTGCTCCAGGCCCCCTGGCAGCTTCCCAGGATGACGCCTTCGCTGGCGGCGGAATACCCGGACACGTCAAGGCGAGCCCTGTGGATCCTCTTCGACGAGTTCGACCTGCGTGTGCTGCTGGCAGGGCGGAATCTTGGTCTCAAGACGCCGAACTTCGACGCGATACGAGCGGAATCCCTGTGGGCCGAGCAGGCAATCCCCCCGGGCCTGGCCACTCAAGTCTCGCTGCCTCGCTATCTGACGGGACTCGGGGATGTCCACTTCCCCATTGACGACTTTTCCCTGGCTCGCCGAAGCACGAACGGGCCGCCGGTGCCACTCGATTGGAACGAGGTGCCCCTGGTCTTCCGCCAGGTTCAGGACATGGACCTTCCTGTGCGCCTGGTTGGCGTCGGGATCCCCTATTGCAACCTCTTCATGCACGACCTGAACGACTGCGTCTGGGCGCCAGCCTCCCTGGCCGCGTGGACCATGGAACGGACGCCGACGCTTCTGGGTGCGGTCGAGGCGGCGCTCCGAAACCTGCTTCCCAAGAACATCCGCCGAATCCATCTGCAGACCTTCCTCAACCTGGCGGAGGCCACTCGTCAGATGGCCTCCGACGACGTGCCCGGGATGGTCTTCGCCCACCTGCTGATGCCGCACCCGCCTTCCGTGTTCGACGAGGACATCGGAGTGGACGGCGCCTCCCGCCTTCGATGGGCGGGGTATCTGGGCAACATCGTCCTGGCCGACCGGGAGTTTGGCCGAATCCGGGACGCCATGATCGACCGCGGAACCTGGGACAGGACGACGGTGATCGTCACCTCGGACCACCATTGGCGAAGCCAGCTCGAGGCACTGGGGGGTCACCTTGACCTCCGGACACCCTTCCTCTTCAAGCCTGTCAACGGCGGCCCTCCGCGCACGCTCTCGGAGCCGTTCAACACGATCGTCACCAAGGATCTGGTGCTGGCGACGCTCCGTGGCGAGGTGACGACATCCGAGGATGCCGAGACCTGGATCCGGTCCAATCCGCGGGACTTCACGCACCAGATCGCCATCGATGAAACGGAGATGCAGTCCCCCGGAGGGGACGCACGATGACAGTGTTTCCCGCCGGATCGCGGCTACCCCGTTTGCGACACCGCGCCAATTGGAAGGGGCCGATATCGGGATCGCCAATCGCCATCCGCCCCCAACGGGGGTGGTGCGCCAGACATTTGATCTTCTTGGAAAAATTGAGTGCCCAGGGGCGGAGTTGAACCACCGACACGCGGATTTTCAGTCCTGTTCTCGGAATTCCGAACCATCTGTTTTCATTACGCTCACGCGCCGGTCTTGACACCCTGCTACCCCTTTTGCTACCCTTCGGCCAGTCACCAGGGTTTCGGTTGAAACCGGCCGATAGAGGGGGTGCCACGATGGCCGCGAAGCAACAGGATGGGGAAATGCGCGGCGGGATCATGCTGCGCAATGGCCGTTGGTACGCACGGATCAAGGTGAAGGGTAAGCAGCGGTGGAAGTCCGCACCGACCCAGAAGGATGCGCAGATTCTACTTGGCCGAATGCGCGAAGACGCGAGCCGCGACCGGATGGGGTTTGGCAAGGTCCAGCGGACGACCCTCAAAGAATACGCGCCCCGCTTCCTGGCATGGGCGAAGTTGCACAAGCGGTCCTGGAAACGCGACGAACTGTACCTAGGCCCGCTGGTGGACGCACTTGGACATTACCGCCTGTCGGAACTGACACGGGCGCGGATCGAAGACTACATGGCACAACGCCGAAAGGTCGAATCGGTTTCCTCGCTCCGCGCCCGTGAAGCGTTTGAGCGGGCGCGTAAGGCCGGCACGATCGGTCGAACCGCCAAGGCCCCGGAACCGCGACCACTAGCCCCGGCGACCGTCAACCGCGAGGCCGCGCTGATTCGACGCCTGTTGAACCTCGCCGTCGAACAAGGCGAGTTGCAGACGAACCCGGCCAAGGGCGTTCGCCTGTACCGGGAAGCCCCTGGACGGGTGCCCGCGCTGGAAGCGGTGGACGAAGCCGCCCTGTTCGCGGCATTGCCCGGATGGATGCGCCCCATCCTGCGAATCGCCCTGCTGACGGGAATGCGACAAGGCGAAATTCTGGCGCTGCGCTGGCGGAATGTGGACTTCGACGCGGGGACGTTCACGGTCGAAGATAGCAAGTCCGGGGAGGCCCGCCGCGTCCCCTTGCATCCTGCACTCGCGGACGACCTTCGGCCCCGTCGCGGCCCCCCCGATGACTTTGTCGCCGCGATGCCTTGCCGAACCCGACTGCACAAGGAAACCGGCGCACCGCTACCACCTGTCCGCGACCCGCATTCGGTGTCCCAGGCGTTCCGACGCGCGGCGCGGGCAATCGGCCGGCCGGACCTGTGCTTCCATTCGGCGCGGCACCTGCACGCAACCCGTTTGCTTGCGGCCGGTGCGAGCCTGCCCGAAGTGGCTTCACAGTTGGGCCACAAGACCCTAGCGATCGCGCGGCGATATGCGCACGTTTCCCCCGTCCGACTGGCCGCCCTGGTGGCCGCCGTGCCCGCCCCGGCCGAACCCGAGACACCGGATCGGCCGCGGCTGCGGCGTGTTGCGGGCGGGGACGACGGGTGAAAACCGACCCGGCGATGTGGACCCGTTGATCGCAATCCCTCATCAAAACATTCTGCACGCATGGAAGCCGCCCAATAGGGGGCGGCGCCTGCGAGGAGGTCTGAACATGAGCCGGAACCCAAACGCGAGCGTCGGCAACCTGCTGACAACGAAGGAAGCCGCCGCCCGGATGCGTGTGTCGGTTGACTACCTGATCAGGCTGGCACTTCGAGGCGAGGTCGCATCGCTGAAGTTGGGGACGCGCCCCGGACAACGTGCGGGCCGCCGGCTGTTCCCCGAAAGCGAGATCGAAGGATGGATCGCGCGGCACCTTCGGGCCGCATGACGCACTCCGGCGCCGGTTGCGGCGGCCGGGTGGACTGCGATCGGGGGTGGCACTCCGATTATAGGCCCTACCCGCGACAGTCGCAACCCCCCTGGAATGAAAAAGGAGGTTGCATCATGTCTGCTACCTGGACCGAAGCGAGCCGGCGCGATCCCTGCCCGATCTGCGGGCATGGGTCCTGGTGCCGGTTCCCCGCCGATCGGTCCGTGGTCTGGTGTCGCCGCGTCTCGGACGGTGGCGAGGCCCGGACCGATCGCGCTGGTGTCCCGTACTACCTGCACCGGCTGGCCCCTGGGACCCTGCCACGGCCCGCAGATTGGCCCGTGCAGGCCCGCCCCGAACCCGCGCCCGTGGAACTGCGAGACACGATCTATCGGGCGTTCCTGGCCCGCCTGGACCTGTCACAACGGCACCGCGCGAACCTGCGACGACGGGGACTGTCCGACGCCGAAACCGACCGCCGCGGTTATCGCACCCTGCCGGTCGCCGGCCGGACGCGGATCGTCCGCGACCTGTTGGGCCGCTTCGCCGCCGATGACCTGGCCGGTGTTCCAGGCTTCCGACACGTCCGCGGCACCGATGGCCGATCCTGGTGGACGGTCGCCGGATGCGCTGGACTGTTGATCCCGGTGCGGGACCTGGACGGGCGGATCGTCGCGATGCAGATCCGGCGCGATGACACCCCCGGGGACGACGGCCCGCGCTACTTGTGGTTGTCGTCCAGGTCGCACGGCGGACCCGGACCCGGAAGCCCGTGTCACGTCCCGCTTCCACCTGCTGACGGTCGGCACCCGGCGATCGTGCGACTGACGGAAGGCCCGCTCAAAGGCGACGTGGCAACCGCCCTGGACCCCGAACGCATCCTGACGGTCGCCGTTCCGGGCGTGGCGACCTGGCGCGCGGCCCTGCCGGTTCTGTCGGCACTCGCACCGGCCCAGGTCCGCCTCGCGTTCGATGCCGACGCCTGGGCGAATCCGACCGTTGCCCGCGCCCTGGTGGCCGCCGCCGAAGGAATCGAGGCCGCCGGCTTCAACCTGGAGATCGAACGCTGGCACGGCGCGAAGGGGATTGACGACCTGTTCGCCGCCCGTGCCCGCATCGGAGGGGTCCATGCTGCCTGACAACGAGACACCCGAAGCCCCGGCGGTCCTGTCCGGGGATGCGAGGACAGCCGCGATCGATGATGCCAGGGCTATCGGCGGCAGTCCGGGTCGCCGTGCCCCATTGACGGCCGAAGAGGTCGCCGCCCTGGCCGCCACGATCGGAAAGAAGGACGACGCCGCCGAACGCGCCCGCCTGGCCGTCGCGGACCTCGTGCCGGCCCTGGCCGTGATGGATGAACTGGTCGCCGGCGCGCTACTGAGGGACACCGCCAAGGCGTGCCGTCTCCCGGTGCAGGAATTTCGGGGCGCTGTAGCCAAGGCCCGCCGCACGTCCAGTCCGGCCGACTCCGGCCCGGACCTGTTTCCGGCAGTCGAACCCTGGCCGGACCCGGTGCTGCTTGCCGACGTGCTGACGGACGCCGCCGCGTACCTGCGACGGTTCGCCATCCTGCCGGACAACGCAGCGGAGGTCCTGTCCCTTTGGGCGGCGATGACCTGGACGTTCGAATCCTTCGACCGGATCCCGCTGTTGTTGCTTACTTCGCCGGCCCCGAGGTCCGGCAAGAGTACCGTTCTAGAACTGCTTGGCCGCCTCGTGGCCCGCCCACTGGCAACCGTGTCCGTTTCCCCCGCCGTCCTGTATCGCATCATCGGACAGGCCCGCCCCACGATCATGCTGGACGAGGCGGATACGCTGCTGAAGGACAGCCCGGATTTGACGGCGATCGTCAACGCGGCGCACGCGCGGGAATCCGCCCGCGTGGTCCGGTGCCATCCCGAGACCTTGGAGCCGGAGGTCTTCACCTGCTACGCCCCGATCGCCCTGGCCGGCAATAACCCACGCATGGCGGACGCGACCCGAGACCGGACGATCGCCGTCAAGATGCGGCGGAAGGGTGCTGATGAGCGGTGCGACAAGGCCCGCGCCCGGGTTGTGAAGCCGGCCGCACTCCCCATCGTCCAGAAATTCGCCCGCCTGTCGCTGGACCTGCCCGCCATGTTGGAAGAGGTCGAATGTCCCCCGATGCCCGATTGCCTTCACGATCGCGCCGCGGACTGTTGGGAGCCGCTGTTTCACCTAGCCGAAGTGGCGGGCGGACCCTGGCCCGATGCAGTCCGCATCGCCGCGACGGCGACGGCGGCCGGGAGCGATGATGCCGAGACGATGGGGATTCGCCTGCTGTCTGACCTCCGGGACCTGTTCGCGTCCGAGGATGCCGACCGCCTATCGTCCGAACGCATCGTCGAATGCCTGGGATCGGACAAGGAAGGTCCCTGGGGAGAGGAACCCCGCCTGACGCAGCATCGCCTGGCCCGCTGGTTGAAGCCCTTTGGGATCACGTCGAAGGGTATCCGCATGCCTGATGGACGCACGCCAAAAGGGTATCTACTGACCGACCTGGAAGCCGTGTTTTCCCGATATCTGCCGGGGACCCCCAAAACAAGCGCCACAACGCCACAAGCAAGCAATGACACCGCGAAACCCGATTTTCAAACCGCCACGCTAACCCATCCTGTGGCGTTTGAAAAATCGCAGATCACCGCGTCAGACCGGCCTTGTGGCGTTGTGGCGGATATTTCGACCCCCCGGGGGAAGAACTGTGTCCGTTGCGGTCGATTCGACTTCTACACCGAAGAGGTCCCGGGGATCGGTCCTGTTTGTGGCGACTGCCTGTCACCCGAGGAGGTGGACGCCCCGACCAGCCCGGACCTTCCCCCGGCGGTCGCTGAATACTTGGCACGGAAGGCCGCCGGCGAGGCGACCTGACAGGAACGCTACCCGGCACCCCCTCCCCCGTTGGGTCCTTCCGACGCCCCCCCACCTTCAACGCGGGTAAAGCGGCGACCGCTCCCGCCACCGATCCCCCGGATCTGTGACGTTCACAGGTTCACACTCTGCGGGCGCCGTTGGCCGGCACCGCCGCACCGCCTGGACCTGGACGCGGCGACCGTGGTACTACACCCGAGGGACGCGCCAGGGTCCGACCCGGGATGACATTGCGTGTCAAACACCGTGCCAAGCGGACACCGGCAGATCCGCGCGGTTTCCATGACGCATCGCGCGACTTGTAATTTCGGGGACTTCCGGCCGCGTCAAGACTGCGCGGAAGTGACATATACTCCTGTTTTCCTTCCCGAATCACGATATTTTCGGCGTCGGGTTGACATAATGACTCTTATCTGACATCGACGGACACGAACGGACACAAAAGGCGCACTCTTGACAGGTTCCGAGACCTGGCCGATGCTTGACCCGGCACTCGCCACCGGAGGGATCATGCCTGACACGCCCGAATTCCTGACGCTTCAAGAGGTCGCGGACCTGCTACGGGTGGACGCCCGCACGGTCCACCGCTGGATTGCCGCTGGCCGGCTGGTCTCGTACATGCCCGGTCGCGTCCGGTTGATCAAGCGCACGGACCTGGACGCGTTCATTGAATCGACCCGCGAAGCACCCGGCCGCCGCGGCACCAAGGTTGGCGCGAAGTCCGAGGTGGGAGCATGACCGCGAACCCATCCGACGCCCCCGAGGTCCGGGCGATCCTGGGGTGGCACGAGGCCCGGCGGGACTTGTACCCGGACGCCCCGTTCTGGTCCGAGTTCCAGCGGGCCATTGACGCTGATCTGGCCTACGCCCTGCGCATGCTCCAGGCCGCGGCCGAACGTCGTCCGAGTGACCTGCTACGTTGCCCCCGGGCTGGCGGTCAGCAGTCCCCCGAACGCCTGCGGGTGCTGGCGAACATCGCGTACCTGCTCGGCGACTGGACGCCGCCGGACCTGCCCCCGGTGCCGGTACCCTGGGGGTGGCCCGCGATCGTGGCCCTGGCCGAATCGTTGTCAGGCAGCGGTGGGGACGGGCGCGAATGGGCGTGGTTCGCTGACAGCCGCCGGGGGCCGTACCTGTACCGGCGGGCGCGGGACGCTGGGATGAACGTCCCGGCGTTCGGCCCGGAGCGCCTGGCCGCCGTGATTGTGCCGATGCTTCGCTCCCTG
>JARKOL010000231.1 GCA_029975745.1 Myxococcota bacterium
GCAAGCAGCACCCCCAGTCCGACCAGTGCGCCGTGCAGGTAGTGGCGTCGGGTCCGGTGCTCCAGCGCGTATGCGAAGTAGTGCTCGCTGCCCTCCTCGGGCCGCGCGTTGCCCACCTGCTCGCACAGTCGGACCTCACCGACGTACAGTTCCGCCAGCAGACGCAGCCCGGCGTCGTTGACGGCGCCGATGTCCCGGCCTCCAGCGAACATCCGGTCCAGCAGCTCCCGGGACTGCGCGGCGACATCGGCGTCCCAGGGCTCGCCCAGCCGGGCGCCGGCCTCGCGCCAATCCCAGAGCGCCGTGAAGATCGACAGGATGTCCCCGACGCCCGCGCGGTTCAGGAGGGGCGGCGAGGCTTGCAGGATGCCGAAGTCGATCAGGAAGTGATCGGGGTAGACCGCGCCCACGTACCGGACACGGGACCCCTCGCGAACGCCGATGGCCTTGGTGAACGCCGCGTCCACCGACAGGATCGAGGGGACCAGGACCAGGGGCAGGCCCGTCTTCCACGCCACGTACTTGGCGTGATCGACCGCGCTGCCACCGCCGATGCCCCACACCGCGGCCGCGGGGCCGAAGCCGTCCGTCACGGCATCGACACGCTCGCGCTCCATCGACGCGACCCTGTGAACCTGCGTCCGTGCCCCGTCGAACAGTGGGGCGCAGATCTCCCAGGGCTCCGGCTGGGTCAGCACGATGGCATCGTTTCGAAAAGCGGCCGGAACCGCGCGCACCAGATCCCGGCCAAACGTGGGCACCGCCACGCGGGGGTCTGGATTTCGCGTCATGGGGTCATCCCCCGAAGACGGTCACTCATTCGGGACACCAGGCCCTTGATCATCGAGGATGCAATGGCCAGCGGAGCGCCGGCGATGCCGTCAGGCGTCTGGAACCGGCCCTCCGCGAAGAACAGGGCGTCCAGTCCCTCCAGCATCAGCAGGGTATTGGACGACAGGACCAGCAGATCCTGGCGACATCCGCCCTCGAACCACGCCTCCAGGTTTGCCCGGATGCCGCCGAACACCACCGACGCCAGGTATCGCGCGTCGGCCCGCGCCACGCCCACCTGGGCCAGCGCCTCGGCAATGGCGTCCTGGTTCCGGCCCTCGACCTCGGCGCCCCGGGCGATCAGCGTGGCGGACCGCGACTCGTACTGCCATTCCTTCAGGAACTCGGCCTGGTGCGCGTTGTACCAGCGGCCGAACTCGGCCAGCGCTTCCCGGACGCCCAGCAGCGGGTGCTGGGGGTTGCGATGCTGGGCCAGAAGGTCGCGCAGACGCTGCGTGCCTTCGTCGGCCCGCGGAAAGGCCAGATCCTCCTTCGAGGGAAAGTAGCGGAAGAATGTGCGCATCGAGATGCCGGAGGCCGCCACGATCTCGCGAACAGTGGTCTGGTCGAAGCCCTGCTGCAGGAACAGGTCCATGGCGACCGAGATCACGTGGTCTCGCGCCTTGAGTCTGCGGGCCGATGCCGCCGTGGATCGACGGCTGGTGGCCAGTGGGACCGCAGACGGCGCCGTCGTGGCGGTGCGATGGGAACGGTTCGCCTTTCGCATTCTGAAGGACTCCCTGTCACAGGCCGCGATCAAGAACCAGCGGGAAAGGCGGCAAACAACCCACCGCTTTCCCGTGGACAGGTGCCCATCGACTATGGCACTCTGTGCCAGGTTCGAACGGCGCCTTGAACATAGGCCATTTTCGCGCGGGGGACAAGCACGATGCATCGCGGGGCTCGCTGGGTGTGTTTGCTGGTGCTGGCGGCCCTGTTCCCGGCGTGCGGCGGGGGCGGGGAAGGGGCCGGGATGCCGTCGCTGTCCAGGCCCTCCATCGACCGGAACTATCTGCGCGATGCCGACGGCCGCTACCTTTCGTTCCACGGGATCAACGTGGCGGGGTCGTCGAAGGTGCCGTTCTGGGTGCGCGAGGTCGGGGGCGACTGGCGTCCGTTCACGATCCAGGACCTGGACCTGCGCCCCACCGCCTACGATGCCTCGTTCGTGGGGCGTCCGTTCGCCGTGGACCCGGGCTGGAAGCCGGGCGACGGCATCGCCACGATGGGCTTCGACAACGTGCGCGCCGAACTGCGCAAGCTGCACCACGCGGGGTTCGATTCGCTGCGCCTGATGGTCCTCTGGGAGGCGGTCGAGCCGCGCATGCGTGGCGTGTACGACGAGGAGTACCTGCACTACATCGGCGAGGTCGCCCGGATTGCCGGCGAGGAGCGTCTGTACGTCCTGATGGACTTCCACCAGGACATGGTCAGTCGCTTCCTGACGGCCCGTTACAACGACCGGCCGACCTGGAAGGCGGACGACGGGACGATCGTCACCGCCGCTCCGGACAGCCTGGAGAAGACGGTGCTGGCGCTGTTCGGGCCCTACACGGACCAGGTTCGTGGCGATGGGATGCCGAAGTGGGCGGTCCAGACCGCGCTGCCCGAGAAGGACATGCGGCCCCAGAATCCCTACTGGGGCACGCCGCGCATCGTCAGCCAGTTCTCGCCGGGCCTGCTGTGCAAGGGCTACCGGGTCTATGCCTTCGTGTCCGGCGAGGACCCCGACCCGCTGGTCGAGTTCGCCTGCGCGATGATCGACCCCACGTCGGAGTACTACGAGCCCGATGGCGGCCGGGACGCCGTATGCAACGCGGTCGTGGACATGCCCGAGGAGGACCTGCCGGCGTGGATCAAGCAGATCGCGCGCTATGCCTGCAACCTGGAGAATCCGATCGGCGTGCCGGGCAGCGATCCGGTCTTTGCGCCCCAGAAGTCGGTGGACATGCTGCCCTTCACCGACTGGAGCACCGGGTCGATCGTCAGCCTGGACACCGAGCGGACGAATGCGGCGTTCTTCGGGTCGGACGCCGCCTTTCCGGGGCTGTACGCCCGGGAATGCCGCGACGGTCGGGCCAATCCGCACGAGTTGTGGGACTGCCCCGCGGACAAGCTGGCGTATCCCACGCACGTCGTCTGTCGCGACGACGATCGGGCCACCTGGCAGATCGAGGGGTGCGCCAACCTCGTCGAGGAGTACTGGTCGGTCCGCGACTACCTGCAGGATGCGTACGCGAATTCCTGGGTCCAGGTCGTCCGGCGCGTCCGGGACCTGCCCAACGTCATCGGCTACGACATCATGAACGAGCCGGTCGGCTACCACATCATGCTGGCCATCCAGGCGCTGGTGCAGTTGGGCGGTGTCAACGACGCGATGGTCCTGAACCTGGTGCGGGGACTGGTGGACGACCCGGTGACCGCCGAAACGATTGCGCTTCTGGTGCCGGCGCTGGGCCTGATCCCGGTGTTGCCCGAGGTGCCGCCGGAACCCGAGGCGCCCGTGCGACCGGCGGCGCCGACCGACCCGGGGCCCGAGGCGGACCAGGACGCCATCGACCGATACCTGGTTCAGACGGCGCTGTACACGATCGCGCTGGAGGCGTACCAGGCCGACAAGGCGAAGTACGACGCGGAGATCGCGACGCACCCGGCGCGCAAGGAGGCCGCCGAGGCCGCGCGCCTGGACGTCCTGAAGTCCTGGGGCCTGGCCTGGGAGGGGCCGGACAGCGCCAATCCCGCCGAGGCCGACGAGATCGCCGTGTTCAAACTGGACCTGTTCAGCCTGATCGACCTGAACACCTCGTTCGACTGGACCTACCTGCGGCCCTTCTACGAGCGGGTCGGCACGTCGATCCTGAAGGAGGACCCGCGGGCGCTGATCTTCATGGAGGGGTCGATGGGCCTGGGCAGCGTGGGCTACGACCTGGGCATGCCGACGCCCGACGCCCTGGAAGGGCACGTGGTGTTCGCGCCCCACCACTACGAGGACATCTATCCGTTCCTGGGGTTCAACGTCAGTCCGCGGTACTTCAAGGTCGAGGAGGTCGCGCATCGCGACTACACCCAGGGCATGCGGAACGCGGCGCTGCTGGCGACCGAATCCCTGGGCAATTCGCCGGTCGTGTTCGGCGAGTTCGGGGCCTATTTCAACTTCAACGGCATCGAGCAGTCGGTCGCCGACGACTACGAGATCACGAAGCACATCTACGACAACTTCTTCGAGGGATTCGAGTCGCTGTTCGCCAGTCGGATGTTGTGGTGCTACAGCCCCGACAACGACATGCGATTCGGCGACCTGTGGAACAAGGAGGACTTCAGCATCCAGTCCTTCCCGGTGACGGACGAGGACGGCAACGTGACGCGGCCCTGGCGTGCCCAGGAGGTGTGGGCGCGGCCGCACGCCCGGGCGCTGGCCGGCAAGCCGATTTCGACGCACTTCTTCAGCCCCTATCACTACTTCGATCCCGACAAGGGCCTGCCCAACCCGGTCGGGGAGTTCGAGGTGGTCTATGCCAGCAAGGAGTCGCGGCGGCCCACCGAAATCCAGATCCCCTACGACATCCAGTACCCGGAGGGCTTCTTCGTGTGGATTTCGGACGGTGTCGCCTACTACGACCACGAGCGGCGGACGTTGTTCCACCTGCCCGCCATCGACGAGCCGGGCGCGGTTCATTGGGTGCGACTGCTGCCGCCCATCGCGGGTCGGCCGGCCGTCGGATGGCAGTACTTCTTCCGGGGCGACCAGGTCGTCGCGGGCGAGTGACGGGGGGAACGCGATGGGTTGCCAGACGATTCTCCGGTCCGACCAGGAGCGCATCATGACGCGTCGTGCAGGCTTCGGGGTTCGTTTCGGGTTCGCGTGGGTCGTGCTGGCGTGCGTGCCGGTGCATGCGGGGGCGCAGGAGGCCGCGGAGGACGTCCCGCCGGTCCCCGAGGCATCCGAGGCGGCGACGGCCCAGGACGCGGGGGCGCTGAAGGCGTCGGTGGACGCGCTGCGGGCCGAGGTGGATGCCCTGCGCGGCCGCATCGAGGCCCAGGAGGCGCAGTCGGCCAGGGCGGTGAAGAGCGGGATGCGATTCGAGACGCACGTGCAACTGCACAACCTGCTGGTGTTCCGCAGCGACACGGACTTCGACCGGGCCAGGCCGCTGTACGACGAGAACGGCCAGACGTCGGGAGCCTTCGCGACCGTGTTCGGACCGACGCTGACCTGGCACCTGACCAAGGACGTCCGGGTGTTCTACGAGGCGGAGGTCGGGCTGAACTACTGGTCGAAGAACAACCCCGACCAGGAGAACCCCCTGGCGCTGGACATCTTCGTTCTGAAGCACCGACAGATCTTCGCCGAGGGCGAACTGGCGGGCGGCCGCTTCGGATTCAAGGTGGGCTACCAGTACTTCACCGACACGACCGGGTTGTTCCTGGGGCACTGGATTGGCGCGGCGCAGGCGCACTACGCCTGGGCGCCGGGGCGGCGCATCGGTCTGTTCTTCGGGATGGTGCCGGATTCGACCTACGAGGGCCTGGACATCCGGATGAACAACTTCCGGCACGACATCCTGGTGTTCGGCGGGCGGACCGACCTGGACTTCGGGCCGCACTGGTCGTTCGCCGCGGCCGTCCATGCGATGCATGACAGCCACATCGTGGGGCGCCCGCGCTGGCTGCTGGCGCCGAACTTCCGGCTGCAGGGACGAACCGGCTGGCTGGGGGATGGGGACGTCCGGGTCACCGGGACCCTGGATGGCGTCGTGCAGGCGGGGCGGGCCCAGAACAGCGCGCTGGACGGCGGGGACCAGACGCTTCTGGCATGGGCGGCGCAGGGCAACCTGAAGGTCGAGACGCGGCCCGTGGCGCTTTCGTTGAACGTGCTGGCGCTGTCCCCGGACGATGCCACGCTGGGCAACGGACGCGAGGGCGGGTTCTTCTACTCGTCGAAATCGACCTCGGCGACGGTGTTCTTCACCGAGGACGAGGTGCGCAACTGGTACGACCAGCTGGACCGAAGGATGGGGCGGTACGAGGGCGGCTTCTGGCAGCACCGGGCGAGCCTGCTGGTCGGCGACGTCAAGCTGACGCTGCAGATGATGCCGTGGTTCCGTCCCAGCGTCATCCTGGGGTACGGAATCGTCCTGGAGCCGAAGAACGCGCTGGGGGAACGTCACCTGGGCTTCGAGGGCAACCTGGATCTGGCCTTCCTGTGGGGCGAGCACCTGGTGGCCCGCCTGATGGTCGGCGGGATGCAGCCGGGCAAGGCGGCCGGTGCGCTGATCAACCAGATCGCGCCGCAGAAGAGGGCGACCGACGGCATGTGGTGGACCCAGGCGGCCCTGTCGCTGGTGTTCTAGCGGTACCGACGGCGTGCGGAGGGCGGAAATGCGTTGTGGACGGGGTGCGTGGGGGCTTGGCGGATTCGTGGCCCTGCTGCTGGTCTCGTGTGGCGGAGGAGGCGGCTCGGACGCGGGGATGTCCGACGGGATCGGCGCCGACGCCGCGGTCCACGATGGGGTGACGACGCCGGACGTGCAGGGCGGGGACGTCGAAGGGGACGCCTCGGAGGCCGATCCGGGCGGGGATGCGGGGGCCCTGCCGGATGCGACCGGCGATTCTGGCGTGGACTTCGGGGGGGACGTGCCCTCGGGGGCCTTCGTCCAGGCCGGAGTGGGCCTGGCGACCATCGACCCGACGTTCGAACCCTACACCGACACGAACGGAAACGGCCGCTGGGACAAGGGCGAACCGTTCGAGGATCTGAACGACAACGACAGGCTGGACACCCTGTGGCTGGGGGGCTTCGGGCCCCGCCAGCCGACGGGCTTCCACGATTCGCTGACCGCGCGGACGCTGGTGCTGCAACTGGGGGGACAGGCGTACGTGTTCACCGCGCTGGACACCCTGGGCTTCGGCATGAAACGCGTTGACGACGTGCGCGCGGGTGTCGCGGCGGCCCTGGGGGACCGGGCGCCGGCTCCCGAGCGGATGTTCATCGCCAGCATCCACACGCACCAGGCGCCGGACAGCATCGGCGTCTTTGCCCCGAATGGCCAGCCGGGATGGGACGAAGGGTACATGAGGCACGTGGTCGCGGGCGCCGTGGCCAGCATCGTCGCGGCGTTCGACGACCTGCGCCCGGCGCGTCTGCGCGTGGCCGCCGCGGACGGCGAGGGGCTGGCTCGGGACATCGTCAATCCGTTCGTCCTGGATTCCTACGTCGGCATCGTGCAGGCCGTGAATTCGGAGGACGGCGTGCCCATCGCCACCATGGCCACGATCGCGAACCATCCCGAGGCGGCGTGGTCGAAGAACACCCTGATATCGGCGGACTATCCGCACTTCCTGCGCGATGCGATCGAGGCGTCGCTGGGCGGCATGGCACTCTACTTCAGCGCGGACCTGGGGCTGATGCAGACGCCGGTGGACGAGGGCGAGCCGGGCTTCGAACGGGCGCGGTTCATTGGCGAAACGTACGCCGAACGGATCATCGAGGCGTTGCAGGCGGCGCCGCTGCTGGACGACGAGGATGTGGCGCCGACGTTCGGTTTCGCCCGTGTCCCGGTGACGCTGCAGAACTTCGGCCTGGCGGCGGTGGTGATGGCCGAGATCGCGGACGGATACAAGGACTACCTGTACGAGACCTTCGACGACGGTCCTTGTTCGAGCGCCTGGGGCGGCTTCGGGTGCGTCGATCTGCCGATGCCGATCCTGCGTCTGGGGAACCGGACGACGGTGTTCTGCGTTCCGGCCGAACTGACGCCCGAGCTGGTGATCGGCGGCATCGTCGCGCCGGACAGCTACCCGAGCATGTACCCGGACGCCTCGCCGGAGCCCGCCCTGATCGATTCCATCCGGACGCCGGATCGGTTCCTGATCGGCCTGTGCGGGGGGGATGTCGGCTACCTGTTCCCCAAGATCACGTTCAACATGGACGCGGTGTACGACCAGCAGAACGGCCCCGGCGAGGATGCGGCTGGGACGTACCTGGCCGGCCTGATCGCCCTGCTGGATGACGTCAACGACGCCGCCGAAACCCGGGAGCGTACGCGATGAAGGGACGATTGGCATTCCTGTGGCCGGCGGCAGTTCTGGTCCTGGGGGCTTGCGGCGGCGCCGGCTCGGGGCTTCCCGAGATGCCGCGGCTGCAAGCGGACGGCACGCAAATCGTCGGCCCAGACGGTTCCGAGGTGCGGCTGCGCGGCGTCAATCTGGGCGGCTGGATGTTCCACGAGACCTGGATCACGCTGGTGGGGCGGACCAGTCACGACGTGCTGCTGGAAAGGGCCCGGGACCTGGGGGTCCATGACGCGGTGCTGGCGGTGGTGAGCGAGATCGGGCCGAACTATGGCACGGACCCGGCGGTGGTCCAGGTCTGTCCGGGCAACGGGGACGAGTGGATGGCGCGTCTGCGCCCCGCCCTGCTGGCGGCGGTCGGCGAGACGACGACGCTGGCGCTGGAAAAGGCGTTGACCGACGAGCCGCCCCTGTGCGACGACGCGGACCTGGCGCTGCGCCAGGTGCTGGCCGACCGGTTCGGCACCGACGGACGGGATGCGTTGCTGGACGGCTTCCAGGGCGCGTGGATCACCGAGGAGGACATCGCCTGGATCGCCGCCCAGGGATTCAACGTCGTCCGCGTGCCCATCGGCTATCGGTCGCTGGTTCGCGGCCCGGACGTGGCGTTGCCCGAGGGCCTGGACTGGAATCCCAAGGCGCTGAAGCGACTGGACACGCTGCTGGACTGGTGCGCGCGTCACCGGGTCTGGGCGGTCATCGATATCCAGGAGGCGCCCGGCGGCCAGAACCTGTACACCGGCAGCAGCGGGCTGTTCGACAATCCGGCGATGCAGGATCTGACGGTGCAAATGTGGGAAATGCTGTCGGACCGGTACCGGGACCGGCCCGAGGTCGCGGCGTACAGCCTGTTGGCCGAGCCCTACGGCGCCCCGAACGCGGCGGCCCGCGACGCGATGTACGACCGGATCGTCAAGGCGATCCGGGCCCGAAGCGACGACACGCTGTGCGTGATCCACGACGGCTTCATGGGGATGGGGTCGCTGCCGGACCCCGCGGCCATGGGCTGGACGAACGTGATCTATTCGACCCACCTGTTCGAGTGGACGACCCAGGATCTGTTCGGGTACGAATTCCTGTTCGACAACCTGTACGGGCCGCTGATGGATGCGGCCCAGGCCGGCCACGACGTGCCCTACTACATCGGCAGCTTCGCGACCTTCCGGGACCAGGCGTGGGCTTATGAAGCCGCCGCCCACGTGGTGGACTGGATGGAATCGCGCGGGTTCTCGTGGTCCCTGTGGACCTACAAGCGGATCGATGATCCGGTCAGCGCCGACGTGTTCGGGTTCTCGACGTCGTGGGGGTTGCGCGGACGGCTGCAAGGGGCGTTCGACCGTCCGGATCCCTATCGGGACGACCGCGCGACGCTGGAGGCCAAGTTCCGCGCGTACCGGAGCCTGGAACTGGCACCGAATGCCACGATGCTGGACATCCTGACCGCCCCGATGTCGATCCGCTGAATCGGGGTGGTGCCCGGCGGCGTCAGCGCTCGGTTTCGCCCGCGATCACCCGATCGCCCTGGAAGAAGTACTGCCAGCCACGCGCGACGTTGCCCGCCAGCGGGGGCAGGATTCGCACCCAGTGCTCGGCGCCCGGGGCGTCGTCGGCCGGGTGGTGGTACAGGATGGAACGTTCGACGTCGTAGCGGGCCGAGCCGTCCGACAGCCAGACGTAGAAGCCGTCGGGGTAGGGCATGAGGCGCGTGACGGCGTTTCCGACGTCGTCCACGGTCGTGATCGGGACGCGGGGAATCTGGATCTCGGTCGGGGCGGTCGTTTCCTTGGACTTGTAGCGGACGAAGAACTCGCCCACGGGATCGACGATGCCCTTTTCGGAATCGAAGTAGTGCAGCGGCGAGTGGTAGTGGGTCGCGACCGGAATGCCGGCCATGGCCCGGGCGTGAGGGCGCGCCCAGGCTTCGGCGGCCCGCCAGGGGCCCGGATCGACGACGTTGCCGGCGTCGTCCCGGACGGCAGGCCCCCGGATGCTGAAGTCTTCCATGTTCCAGCCGTCGCCGAATCGCGAGTCGTTGTTCAGCGCCAGGCACCAGACCATCCGGCTCAGGAACATGCTCTCGTAGGCTTCGTAGTTGTTGTCCAGGATGTGCGCCGTCAGGTCGTAGTTGCGCGCCATCGACTTCTCGATGCCGCCGAAGTTGAAGTACGACCCGAATTCCCCGAACACGACCGGGGCGTTGCCCATCCAGTCGGCCGCCAGCTGCGCGTTGTCGCGGATGCCTTGCGTGTAGTCCCGGTACGCCAGTTCCTCGACCTTGAAGTCGCGTGGCGGCTGGTTGAATCCGAAGAACGGATAGATGTCCGTGTAGAAGTGGGGGGCCCAGACCACCCGCCCCTCCAGTCCGTCGGGAGTCGGGATGCCCCGGCGGGGCCCGATGATGCCGCCCAGCGGCTCGCCCAGGCTTAGCGAACCGCCCAGGAACAGCACCGCGTTGGGGTCGGCCTTCAGGATCTCGTGTCCCACGCGGGCGTGGAACGGCCGCAGGTAGCCGTAATCGAACAGCGTGGCAAAGTCGAACAGGCCGGCCAGGTCCGTCCGGAAGGACTTGGACGCGTCCCCGGCCACCGACGGCTCCGGATCGGTCGGACCGTCCCACTCCAGGCCCCACTGGCGCAGCTTCAGGGCGCGTTCGGTCTCGGCGGCGGCCAGGCGGTCCGGATAGTCCGCCATCGCCGCGTCGAACAGGGCCATGTCCGCCTCGTACCGTTCCAGGTCCATTCGGTACAAGGTGGTCCGGACGGCGCAGATGTCCGGGTCCAGCGTCGTGCAGTCCGGCGCGATCGGCGCCGTGGGGGCCACGGGCTCCTCGGGGAGCCTGGGAAGGTCGGGCACCAGCGAGAGCGCCGGCACCAGGTCCGCGATGGCCTTGGCCGTCGTCGGGTCGGGAATCAGGCCGGTCGCCAGATCGAGCAGGGCCTGGCGGTCGGCGCCGGCCAGCAGGGGCAGGTTCGCGAGCAGCAGGCCCAGGACGTTTCCGACCGGCTCGTTGATGATGTCGTACCCGATGACGTTGGGCAGGACCGGCCGGGTGTCGGGGCCCTCGGCGGGCGGTTCCCCGACCTTCAGGGCCTCGATCAGTGCCCGCCACGAGCCCGCGTACGCCTCCTGCAGGTAGTCGGTCAGCGTGTAGTACTCGATGCGAACGTCCCGGCAGGGCTCGGGGTGGCGTCCGCCCGCCTCGACGGCCCAGGTCTCGCGTCCCGGATCGCGGCACACCGGGTGGGTGGGGGTTTCGAATTCCTGGCAGCCGAACAGGTCATGGGGCCCGGCAACTGGATCCCGGCACGTCCGTGCGTACAGGCCCGGAAGCACCCGGTCCGACCCGAAGAACGCCGCCGAAACGCGATCGACGTCCAGGGACACCCAGGCGACGATGCTCCACTGCGAGAAGGGCAACTGGTCGGTGCTTTCGTAGGGCGCGAACTGCGGCGACGGGTCGCTGCACGCATACGCCGCCAGCTTCTTCAGCCAGGGGTCCAGGTCGTCATCGGAAAGCAGTGGAATCGTGTTGCAGACCGCGGTCGCGCCGTCGAACGGGTCGTAGTCTTCGGAGTCCGGGTCCACCTTGCCGCAGGCGAAACGAACCAGTTCGTCGGGCGTTTCGCCGGTGACGAACTGGTACACCGCGTACGCCTTGCACAGCATGGCGGGACTGAAGCCGGAGATGTTGCGCGGGGTGCCCCACCAGGGGTTGGAGGGGCGCATGTCCTTTTCGGGCAGCGCCGTCTGGACCGCCCACTTCGGCATGCCATCCCCGCGGACCGCGTCGGTGTAGGGCGGGAACAGGGCCAGGACCTGGTTTTCGATGCTGTACGGATCGACGCGTTCCTCGACGCCGTTTCGGGTCACCGTCGGCCGGTCATTGAACCGGACCGTCAGGTAGCGCGAGATCATGTCCTGGTGGAAGTCCAGCAGCACGTAGACGCGGTGTTCGCCGCAGATCTCGACGACGCGGCGCAGGTAGTGCAGGTACTCGCGGTCATAGACGCCGCGCTGCACCGGCTCGATGCCCTCCCACATGATGACCAGCCGGATGGAATCGAACCC
Source organism: Myxococcota bacterium (assembly GCA_029975745.1). Lineage (GTDB taxonomy): Bacteria > Myxococcota_A > UBA9042 > DTJE01 > DTJE01 > DUVQ01. The sequence goes on from JARKOL010000231.1 coordinate 11,971, forward strand.
GGCCTCGGCCATTTCGCGGATTCCCTGGCGGACCCGTCCCAGGTGGCGGTCCATCGCCTCGATGCCGTCGCCCGGCTTCCACCCGGGATCCAGGGGAAACGGTCGTCCCACGAAACTGGGAATCCCGATCAGCGGGGACTGGCGCAGATCCTCCTGGGCGTACGGGCGCGCAACACCCTCGACCGTGATCCAGTAGGGAACCTTCGAGTCTCCGGATGCGTTGACGCCGTGCAGGCTCAGATAGCGTCCCTGGTCGTCGCGCAGGTAGGTTCGGTCGATGACGGGGTTCCGCAGGGGGCCGCCGGGCAGGCCGTTCGAATCGCTTCCACAGGCGAGGGAACTCAGGATTGCCAGGAGACTCAGTACGGTTGCCCAGTGTTTCATGCGCCTGTTCTCCCCGGGGTTGATGCCTCGGAAGGCCTTGTCGGGACAGTCTAGCTGACACAAACTGCCAGTCAAGCATGCCTTGGTGCGGATGGATGCGGTTGCCGTCGGTTTGCCCGGTTTGACTCGGGGCCGGCGTCTGCCTATCCTCCGCCAATGAACGGTCGGAGGGCAGCGATGCGGCGCGACCTGGCGTGCCTCCTGGTGCTGTGGCTGGGCCTGGGATGCGGCGGTGGCGCCGCGTCCGGGGCTTCGGGGGACGTGGCGTTCGACGCGGACTCGGGCGGACTGTTGGACCTCGGGTCGGCCGAAAGCGATGCGCCGCAGGATGCGGACGAACGGACGGACTTGATCCCTCCGGCGGATGTCCCCGGGGGGCTGGACTCGATCGACGGGGTGGATGCGGGGCTTCCCGTCTGCCTCGCGTCGGCGCACGGCGCGGTCGGGGACGGCCAGACCCTGGACACGGCGGCCATCCAGGCCGCGATCGACGCCTGCGCCGGGACCGGGGGCACGGTCATCCTGGGACCGGGAACGTACTACTCGGGAACCGTCTGGCTTCGGTCCGGGATGACGTTTCGTCTGGAGGAAGGGGCGCGGCTGCTGGGTTCGACCGCGCGCGAGGACTGGACGGGGCCCGGCCTGGTCAGTGCCGATGGCATCGAGGACATCGTGCTGGAGGGCCCCGGCACCATCGATGGCAACGGGACGCACTGGTGGATCCAGTTGCTGATCTCGGAGGACGGCTGGCGTCCCGATCGCCTGGTCTGGATTCGTGATGCCCGGCGCGTCACGGTGCGCGACGTGTTCCTGACGCAGTCCCCGAAGTGGACGCTGCACTTCCTGTGGTGCGACGTCGTGCTGGTCGATGGCGTGCGCATCCGGAACACGGTGGGCGATCGGACGACCAGTCCGAACACCGACGGCATCGACATCGATGCGTGTCGTCGCGTCGAGGTCCGAAACTGCGACATCGAGACCGGGGACGACTGCATCGTCGTCAAGAACGGGACGCCGGGCTGGCGGCGGCCCTCGTACGACATCGACGTCCACCATTGCACCTGCGCGGCGTGGGCGAACGGATTCAAGATCGGGACGCGACCCGGTGCCGACGTGTCCCGGGTGACGTTTCGCGACTCGACGATCCAGGCGACGGTCGATTCGCTGAAGGGGACGCGGGTGATGGGCGGCGTGACGCTGGTGTCGGACGACGGGGCGAACGTCTTCGACATTCGTGCCCAGAACCTGCACATGAAGGCGGTGCATGCGCCGTTCTTTCTGCGTGTCCAGGAACGCGATCTGGGCGACGAGGAGGGGGGGCGGATCACCGAGGCCGGCCGCCTGTTCGGCGTGACCTTGAAGAACATTCGCGTCGATGATTGCAGGCTTCCCGGCATGATCCTGGGCATCCCGGGCCATCCGGTCGAGGATGTCCACATCGAGGACGTGACGATCACGAACAGCGTCGGCGGGACCGAAGCCGATCGGGATGCGAGCCCGTCGGAACGCAACCTGGACTATCCGGACGCGGTGTATTTCGGCAGGATGCCGGCGTACGGGGTGTTCGCGCGCCACGTGTCGGGCCCCCTGGTCTTCGCTGGCCAGGTGTCCTTCATGTCCTCGGCCCCGTCCGAGGCGCGGGCGGCGGTCGTCCTGGAAGACGTCCTGCAGCGGGACTTGTCGGGACTGGCGGACGGCACCGAGGTCGTCGATCGGGATCTGCCGTGAAGGCCCCGTCGGGCGACCCGGGCATTGCCGACCCGGTCTGGGTCGGCGCGGTACTGGCGGACTGGTATCCCGACCACCACCGTCGGTTGCCCTGGCGGGAACGTCCCGATTCCTATCGGACCTGGGTCTCTGAAATCCTGTTGCAGCAGACCCGTGTCGATACGGTCCTGGCCCGTTGGGACGCCTTCCTGGCCCGCTTCCCCGACGTGGTGACGCTGGCCGCGGCCTCGGTGGACCAGGTGCTCAAGGCCTGGGAGGGACTGGGGTACTACGCCCGTGGCCGGAATCTGCACCGTGCGGCCGGGGTGATTGTCCGCGTGCATGGCGGGCGTTTCCCCGAGGATCCCGCCACGGTCCTGGCGCTGCCGGGCGTCGGGCGCAGCACCGCCGGCGCCATCCTGTCCATCGCGTTCGGCCGACCCATGCCGGTCCTGGATGGCAACGTCGCTCGGGTGCTGGCCCGCCTGGACGCGGAACGGGAGTCGCCCTCGCTGGGGGGCGCGTCGAACCGGCTGTGGGCGCGCGCCACGGCGCTGGTCCAGGCGGCGCCCCAACCGGGACTGCACAACCAGGCGATGATGGAGCTGGGGGCGACGGTCTGCGCGCCCAGGTCCCCACGGTGCGGCGCGTGTCCTCTGGCCTCGGGGTGCCGGGCTCGCGCCGCCGGCCTGGTCGATGTGCTGCCGGTGCGGCGTCCGCGCCTGCCGTTGCCGCGGCACCGTGTGGCAAGCTGCATCGTCGTCCACGAGGGGCGGATCCTGGTGCGGCAGCGGCCGCTGGACGGGATGCTGGGCGGGTTGTGGGAGTTTCCATCGGTCCGCTTGTCCGAGGGGGACCTGCCCGCCGAGGCGATTGCCCGTCACCTGGCCGAACAGGGGGTTGCGGTTCGCGTGGGCGCCCCGGTTGGCGAGGTGCGTCATGCGTACACCCACTTCCGCGAGACGGTGATCGGGCTGGCGGGCGAACTGGCCGCGGACGGCCCGGCCCCGTGTCCCGCGGGCTGTCGTTGGGCGACGCGCACGGCGATGGCGGAACTGGCGATGACTCGCGCCCAACGGCGGCTGGCGGACCTGTGGTGGTCGGGCAGAGCCTAGTCGGCGGGGCAGAAGTCCGGGGGCGGCCACACCCCCTTGGGCAGGCTGCAGTTTCCGGCCATGTCCTCGCACGGGTTCGGCACGCACAGCATGGGCATCCCGGGCGGCACCTCCGCTTCCTGCAACTGGAAGATCTGGAAGTTCGCCTGGTCGGCCGGGTAGATCGTCTCGGAGTCCCCGACCGCGTAGTACACCTCGCGGACGGCCATCGTGCCGTCCCAGCGCGACCGTCCCTCCTGGACGGTCACGGTGCCCCGCATGACCATGCCGCGCAGTTCGAACAGGATCGGGCCGATCGTCTGGGCCAGGTCGAACGCCTCGCCCTCGAAGACCGGGTCGGCGCCGGGCGCCTGCTGGCGGACGCTGCCGGTCGCCGTGAACAGGAAGCCCTCCTCGCCCTTGTCCACCGAGCACTGGGTCGGGTCGGTCGTGTTTCGAGGCGCCTTGCCCTCCGGGTCCGCGTCGGTCAGGACCATCAGGTAGCGTCCCTGTTCGTGGTTGATGCGGACATCCACCCAGAACTGCTGCGGCAGCGAGATCGGGGTCGTGAACTGGGCGAAGAAGAAATGCGGTCCCTGGGCAATCGTGGCGTCGGGCAGCGGCGGCCCGCTGTCCTCGGGCGCGTCTCCGGCGACGGCGTCGGCGTAGGGGTTCCAGGCCTGTCGGACGATCTGGAAATCGAAGGAGCGCGACACCTTCTTGCGACGTCCGGCCTCGTCCTGGATGCTGCCGGTCACCTCCAGCACCAGCGGCTGTCCGGTGGGTCCCAGGGCACCGTCGGGAACGTCGATGGTCGCCTGGGTGCGGTCGCCCTCCGGCAGCGACAGCACGACCCCGCCCGTGCCGCAGGGGCTCGACGCCACCGAGCAGGTGTCCAGCAAAGGCTCCACGTGGGCCAGGCGCTGGCCTTCGCGGTCGTACAGATCCTTCTTTCCGGGCCAGATCAGGATTTCCAGCGACTCCGGGCGGATCGGCTCCGAGAAGGCCAGTCGGATCGGGTCACCGACCAGGAACCGGTTTCCGGGCGGCGCGACGAGCGTCACGTCCGGCGGGGGGTCGTAGGAGCAACCGCTCGCCGGCAGCAGCAGCCCGGCGGCAACGACCACGAACACGGGGTGTCTTGCCGTCATGCCTCTCCTTCCCTCGCGCCGCGGGGGCCGAGCCCGCCGGACGCCGTCAGAACACGAACGTGAACCGGTTCTGGATCATGAAACTGGTGACCGCATCCCCCGACTCGTCGCGCAGCGCGGCCCCGGGGAACAGGACCGCCCCCTCCAGGGTCCACAGGAAGTGGTTCTTCCAGTTGAACTCGACCTGCAGATCCACCTCGGTTCCGTAGTACCGGGCGGGGCGCCCGCCATTCCAGTTGACGGCGTCGTCGTCGATGCGGTCCCCGTCCTCGTTCAGCAGCGTCATGATGGGATCGACCACCGGCTTGGCGGCCCAGGCCATCAGCACGCCGGCCCGGGTCGAAAGCCACGGCAGGGGCCGGTACTGCACCTGGGGAAACAGGGCAATCGAGTTGTGGAACCGCCCCTCCGAGGCCAGTTCGGTGATCGGGAACGACCGGGAACCCAGGTTGCGCAGGTTCTCGATGCCGACGGCGGCCGAGCGGGCCGACTGGAACGCCAGGACGTGCTCGAACAGCAGCAGGCCGACGTTGGTGTCGTGGGCGAAGTTGAACGTCGTCAGCGGGGTGTCGTCCCGGGGATCGTCGTCGCCGCTGGCGAAGTCCACTTCCAGCGTGGCGGTGACCGGACCGATATCGACGTCCAGCACGCCCCGAGCCCCGAATGCCCGGATCGTCTGGTCGCGAATCTGCCGGCGCGCGGGATCCGATTCGCGCAGGGCCGCTAGCCCCTCGCTGATCTCGCGCGTCGATCCGAACTGGGTCGAAAACTCGGCCAGGAACCGCACGCGCCCCGCGTCCAGTTCCAGGGACATCGGGATCACCCAGACGCTGGTGTTGAACTCCTTGCCGAAACGGTTCGCGACGGCGATCTGCGCGGTCAGCTTTCGCCCGGGGCCCCCCAGCCAGGACGGATCCTTCGCCTTGTACTGGAGCATCCCAACGGCCTGGTGCAGGTCGTCGCTGGCCAGCGTGATGTTGTCGTTGACGACCCAGTCGTAGGCGAGCGCCAGGAACAGCCCGTCGTCGAACGAGGCGTCCTTCACGTAGTCCTTGCCCAGCTGGATCATCCGCCACAACTCCGAAATCTTCGTGGCGAACAGGAACCGGTCCGACGAATAGGCGTAGCGGCTGACGCCCCAGCGGTTGCTGCGGGATCCGTCATGGATGCTCATGCCGGGACCCGCGGACGACGGCTGGCGGCCGACCTGGATCATGCCGAAGGGCAGCACAACCTTGCCGTAGGCCCGGTTGATGCGGAACGGCTCGATGCCCTGCAGCGTCGCGCCGTAGGAATCGGGGTTGAGCGGGTCGCGTCCCGGCAGCAGGCCGACGGTCCAGCCCGCCGCGTTCGGCCAGCGCGAGGTGATTCCCAGGCCGGAGGACGGGGACGGCTTGCCCCCCCAGTCCCCGTTGTCGCCGAACAGCACGCCGTCCAGGAAGTCGAACTGGGTGATCAACGACACGCCGAAGTTCGGCACGTTCAGGCCCAGATCCAGGCGCAGGCGCTGTTCGGTGTAGGACGCCCGACGTGCGTCGGTCCCGTTGAGGTCCAGCGGCTGGATGTGGAGGGTCTGGACGCGATACTCGGCACCCAGGGACAGCCAGTCCGGCAACGAGACGGATGGCTTGGGCGCGGGCGATGGGGCGGGGGCCTCGGGCGCGACGGGGGGCTCGGCCACCGCTTCGACTCCGGGCGTCGCGGGTCGGGCGTCGGCGGGTGAACGCCACTCGGGCGGAGTGGGTTCGGAGAAGGCCGTCGCGGGCGCCAGCAGGCTGACCAGGGCGATGAGGCCCCATTGCGACCGGATCGTCACTTGTGCCATCGGGCCTCCCCGCATGATGCCGACACCGCCTCGACGGTCCGGACTTGCCGTGATGCCAGCGGATGCTCGAATCGCTCCGTGCCGCAAGTTTCCCGGGGAGGGGGCGTGTCGTCAAGCGGGCAATGCATGTTCGGGAAGACAGGGATGCCCTCAGGGGTCGCAAGCCAAGGTGAATTCAAGGAAAGCCCATCCCGGGGCCTCGGGAGGCCGGGCCAGCGCGATCACCACCCCGTGGTGACGGCCGCCTCGCGTCGGGGTCCAGGCGACCTGGTCGTCGGCCACCCAGGCCCCGGGCAGGCCGAACACGTACACGTCCGGGGACCCGGCGAACGGCCGGAATCGGACGGGCTGTCCGGCACGACAGGTCTGGGGGGGCGGGTCCGCCCGCGTCGGGGCCACGAACCCCGCCGTCTCCGGGACCACGCCGCCGACGGCCTTTCGAAGCGCGGGCATGGCGTCGGGACTGACGATGAACCGGCAAGCGGTCGCCGCCATCGCGGATTCCTCGGCGTGCGCCAGCGCGTCGGTTCCGGGACGGCCGGCCAGCTGCTCGCCCAGGGCGACCAGCGTCCACAGCCCGGTCCGTCCGTCGTGAACCAGGCGTTCCAGGGGCCACCACAGATCGTCAATCAGGTCGGCATCCAGACCCGACAGCCAGGCCTCGGACTGGGCGGCGGTCATCCGGCCCAGGATCGGCATCAGGGTACCCACGGCGTCGCGGGGTGACTCGGCCCCGTCGGTGAGCGCCGCCCGCAGGGACTGGACGGCGGCCTCCAGGTCGCGGTATCGCGGGGGATCGTCCTGGGAGTGTCCGTCGAAGACCTGCATGACCCACAGCAGCAGGTCGCGATCGGTCGCGGGTGCGTGGCGCACGCCCTTGCTGAAGGCGTCCTCCAGGCGGGCCGCCGCCGCGCGCTGGTCGGTCGCGGAAGCCGTCGGGTCGGCCCGCCATGCCGCGGCCGTGGCCAGCGCCAGCCGCGACGAGGCGCCCTGGATGGACAGGTTCTGGCCGATGCCCAGCACGGCGTCTCCAAGGTCGGTGTCCCGCCCGCTGTAGGCGCCCAGCATCAGCCGTCCGAACAGGCCGTCCCCGCCGTCATTGGCCCAGAAGTTGTCCCAGATCAAGGGTTTGTGCCCCGTCGCCTCCCGGAAGGCGACCAGGTCCGCGGCGGCCAGGGTCCGGTTCCCGGTGCCGGGCCCGGTCCATTGGACCTTGACGCGCGGGTCCAGGTCCCTCAGGGCCTCCAGGTAGGCGCCGCCGCCGGCCCAGTCGTTCGTGCGTTCGTCGCTGTAGACGGTGGGGGTGAAGTACGGGATCGCGTCCGGCAGATCGGCGACCAGGCGGTTGACCACCCCGACGTGCAGGATGCCCAGGGGGCCATCGACCTGGACACCCGGCGAAAACTCGATGTCGTCCGCCAGGATCGCGAAGCCGCCGAATCCCAGGTCCAGGAAGGCGCGCACCTTGTCCCGCAAGGCCGCGTAGTCCGCTTCGTCGCCGGCATAGTCGATGAAGGGCGACACCCCGAACACGGCCGTGACGCCCAGCGCCCGAGCATGCGCCGCCAGCGCCCCGAACCGAGCGACGTCGGCTTCCGGGTACGGTTCTCGCCAGCGATCCCGGTGCAGCGGATCGTTCTTTGGCGCGTACAGGTAAAGGCCCATTCCCAGGGCGGCCTGGGCGGACATCATCTGGTGGCGCTCCCGCCAGGACCACGGGATGCCATAGAAGCCCTCGATGACCCCGCTGTCGGGATCCAGCGTGTCCGAGAGCCCCGGCCTGCCATCGGGAATCGGCAGGTCCTCCAGGGACAGGAGTTCCAGCGCCGTCAGGCGCAGCGGGCCGTCCGTGGTCAGGTCCAGTCGGACGCAGCCCGCCCCTCGCCCCCCGAGTGCCAGCGGTTGCGTGGGGTCGGACCAGGCCAGCGTTTGCTCGGCGGGGACGCCGCAAGCCGGTCCCAGGGATACCGTCAGCGTCGCCGGGGCGTCGCCCTGGAATGCCAGGGCCAGGCGGTCGAGCCGCACCGGACGGCCGGGCCAGGCCAGAAGGTCCATCTCGACCCAGGCCGGTCGTCCGATCGGGGCGGCCCAGCCCGTGTGCGGGCTGTCGTCGCGGACGGTCGCGATCGCGTCCTCGGCCTCGCGGAACCACAGGCCGTCCGCGTGGGTGTCCGAGGCGACCAGCCGAACGTATGGCGTCAGGCGGCGGGTCGTTTCCGCGACGTCGGCCGACCCGCATGCGGCCAGCGCCAGGCTGGCGACCAGGGCGGGGACCAGGGCGCTCGAGCCGCCAGGGGGCCTTGACGGTGGCGTGATTCGCTGCGGGCCAGGGGTCATGGGCCGCTCCAGGACGGGATGGCCGAATGCTACCCCGAAAACCGAGGCGGGATCGACCGGAACGCATCCCCACGCGATGCGTCGCATGCTACAATGCGGGCCGCGTGCGCGAACGGGAGGCCAAGGCGGGATGACGGTTCGGGTGGAACCTCGGTTGCTGAAGGGATTCAGGGATTTCCTGCCTGCCGAAGAGGCCGGTCGGGCCTGGATGCTGGCGCGGATCACGCGGGCCTTTTCCCTGTGCGGCTTCGCCCCTCTCTCGACACCGGCCATCGAGTACGCCGATGTACTGCTGGGCAAGTACGGCGTCGAGGGTGAAAAGCTGCTGTACCGCTTCACCGACAATGGCGGTCGCGACGTGGCCCTGCGCTACGACCTGACGGTGCCGCTGGCGCGCGTCGCGGCCCAGTACCGCGACCTTCCCAAACCGTTTCGGCGCTTCCAGGTCGGCACGGTCTGGCGCGCGGAAAAGCCCGCCCACGGGCGGTTTCGCGAGTTCGTCCAGTGCGACGCCGACATCGTCGGGACCGCTTCGCCGCTGGCGGACGCGGACTGCATCGCCGCGGGCATCCTGGCGCTGCGCTCGCTGGGCCTGACGCGATTCGCCGTGCGGATCGGCAACCGCGCGGTGCTCAACGGGCTGCTGGCGACGGCGGGTATCGCGGACCCGGCCGTCTGCGTCGAGGTGCTGCGGATCCTGGACAAGATGGACAAGGTCGGCAGCGATGCGGTGCGGACGATGCTGGATGCCCAGGAGGGCGTGGGCCCGGACGCAGCCGGACGGCTACTGACCCTGCTGGACCGTGCGCAATCCGATGTGGGGGGCCTGGACCTTCCGGAGTCGGCCCAGGCCGGCCGCGACCAGTTGCTGGGCGTTCTGGCGGCCCTGCGGGCGATGGGGCTGGCGGACCACGTGCGCGTCGATCTGCGAATCGCTCGGGGGCTGGACTACTACACCGGGAACGTGTTCGAAACCATGCTGGACGACCTGCCCGGGATGGGGTCGGTCATGAGCGGCGGCCGCTACGACAGCCTGCTCGAGATGTACGGCGTGCCGGCCATCCCGTCGGTCGGGATCAGCATCGGTGTCGATCGACTGTTCGCCGCGCTGGCCGAGCTGGGCCAGGCGCCGACCGGCGGCGCGGGGCCGGCGGTCATCGTCTGCCCGATGGGCGACGGGGCGCTCGATGCGGCGCTGGGGCTCGTCGCCGCGCTGCGCGAGGCGGGCGTGGCGGCCGAGCCGGTGCCCGAGCCTTCGGCCCGATTGAAGAAGCAACTGGAGTACGCCGCCCGCCGCTCCGCGCGTTTCGCCGCGATCCTGGGCGAGACCGAGGTGGCCGAGGGCGTGGCGACCGTCAAGGACTTCACGACCGGGGAACAGGTTCGGGTTCCGTGGGCACAGGTGGCGGCGCACGTGGGCGGCGCCGGGTGACGGAGGGTCGGTGGCGACCGACAAGGAATTCGAGGAACACCTGACCGAGATCACGCAGCGGGTCGAGCGGCTGCGCGTCCATTACCAGGCCTACTTCCTGGGGATGGAAAAGCGCCCTCCGCTGCTGCTGCGCGAGCAGTTGGAACGGTACGTCCGCGAATCCTGCCTGCACGAGGCGCGCCGCGCGACCTACAAGTTCCGGTTCCAGGCCATCCAGCAGCGCTATCGGATCCTGGCCGTGTACTGGGATCGGGTCATGCGGGACCTGGAAGAGGGGCGGGTGACGCGCGAGTCCTTGCGGCGCGATGCGGGCTATCGCGACGCGCCCCGTGGCGATGCCCCTTCGCCGGAGCGGCCTGCCCTGCCCGAGGCGCGGGTCGATGACGACCCCGTGTCCGGTCTCTACATCGACTACATCGCCGCCCGCCGCTCGGTGGGCATGGACGTCAAGGGCATCACCGAGGCCGCCTTCCGGAACAGCCTGGAAAAGCAGCGTGCCCTGCAGCGCGAACGACTGGGCGTCGCGGACGTGGCCTTTTCGGTCACCGTCAAGGACGGCAAGGTCGTGCTGCTGGCGCGGCCCCAGTCGCGGCAGTAGGTCCACGCACGCGAGGTCTTCCATGATCGTCGCCGAACTCATCCGGACGAAGCGGGACGGGGGCGTGCTGCCGCCCGGGGACATCCATGCGGTCCTCGCCGCGTACACCCGGGGCGAGGTGCCCGACTACCAGATGGCGGCGCTGCTGATGGCGGTATTCTGGCGTGGTCTGGACGCCGGGGAACTGGCGGCCTGGACCGACGCGATGCTGCGGTCGGGCGACGTGTTCCGGTTCCCGGGGGCGCCGGGGGTCGTGGACAAGCACTCGACCGGCGGCGTCGGCGACAAGATCTCGATCCCCCTGGCACCGCTCGTGGCGGCGTGCGGCGTGCGCGTTCCGATGATCTCGGGGCGGGGACTGGGCCACACCGGCGGCACGCTGGACAAGCTGGAATCCATTCCCGGCTTTCGGACCGATCTGCCGCCGGACCGCTTCGTGGCGTCGGTGAACGAAATCGGCGTTTCGATGATCGGCCAGACGGCCTCGATCGTGCCGGCCGACCGGAAACTGTACGCGCTGCGGGACGTGACCGGGACGGTCGAATCCGTTCCACTGATTGCCGCGTCCATCATGTCGAAGAAGCTGGCCGAGGGCATCGGCGGCCTGGTCCTGGACGTCAAGGTCGGTTCGGGCGCGTTCATGAAGACCCCGTCCCAGGGGCGCGAACTGGCCCGGACGCTGGTCGGGATCGGAGCACGGGCCGGCGTGCGGACCGTGGCCCTGCTGACGGCGATGGACCAGCCCATCGGGTGGGCCGTGGGCAATGCGCTGGAGGTGCGCGAGTCGATCGAGGTGCTCCGGGGTGCCGGCCCGGACGACACGGTGGCGCTGGTCGTGCGGCTGGGGGGGCGGATGCTGCTGCTGGGCGGGGCCGTGGAGGCCGTGTCGGAAGGCGAGGCCCGCATCCGCGAAGCGATTGCATCCGGGGCCGGCCTGGAGCGATTCGCGCGGATGGTCGCGCAGCAGGGGGGTGACGCGAGGGTGGTCGAGGACCCGGGCCTCTTGCCCGAGGCGCCGGATCGGACCGACGTGGTCGCCCAGGCCGACGGCTTCGTGGTTTCGGTGGATTGCGATCAGGTCGGGCTGGCCGCGCTGGTGCTGGGCGGTGGACGGCTGCGGAAGGAGGACGACATCGACCCGGCGGTGGGTTTGCGCATCCATCGTCGGATCGGGGACCGCGTCCGGGCCGGCGAGCCCCTGGTCACACTGTGCCACCGGGGGGGGCGTGGGCTGGAGGACGCGCTGGACCGGGTGCGCCGCGCCTACCGCGTCGCCGACGCGGCGCCTTCGCCTTCGCCGTTGGTGTTGGAGGAGGTGTCGTGAACGTGCGCCGGGGCATACCCGGATAGGACGTCTTCGGTCGTCACGCAGGGGGGAGTCATGCGGTTCGAATTCCAGAACCCGACACGGGTGGTGTTTGGCGTGGGCGAGCGCGCCAAGCTGGGTCGCGAGGTCGCCAGACTGGGGCGCCGGGCGCTGGTGGTGATCGGCGGTGGCAGTGTGCGGCGGTCCGGGGCGCTGGACGAGGCGCTGGCGTCGCTGGCCTCGGCCGGGGTCCAGGCGACCGTGTTCGAGGGGGTCGAGCCCAATCCGCGGCTGGCGACGGTGGTTCGGGGGGCGGAAGCCGCGCGTCGGGCCGGCGCCGATGTCGTCGTGGCGCTGGGCGGCGGCAGCGTGATGGATGCCGCCAAGGTGATGGCCGCCGCGGTGCTGTACGAAGGGGACCCCTGGGACATGATGTACGTGGGACGGCGCAAACCGCGCCTGCCCGAACGGGCGTTGCCGATCGTCACGGTGCCCACGCTGGCGGCAACCGGCTCCGAGATGAACATGGGGGCGGTCATCACCAACCCCCAGACGACCGAAAAAACCGCGGTGCTGGCGCCATGCCTGTACCCGGCGACGGCCGTGATCGACCCGGAACTGACGGTCAGCGTGCCGCCGGACCAGACCGCCTATGGGGTCGTCGATCTGATCACCCATGTCACCGAGTCCTACTTCAACGGCGTCGAGGGGACGCCCCTTCAGGACCGGATGGCCGAGGGCGTGATCCGGACCGCGATCGAATTCGGACCCCGGGCCGTGCGCGACGGGGCCGACCTTGGGGCCCGGACCCAGATTCAGTGGGCGTCTGTCGTCGCGCTGAACGGCTGGGTTCAGGCAGGATGCTACGCGCCCTTCCCGGTCCACGGGATCGAACACGTGCTGTCCGCCCACACCGACATCGCCCACGGCGCGGGCCTGGCGATCGTGTCGCCCGCCTGGATGCGATTCGCCGCCTCCCGGGATCCGGCGCGCTATGCCCGGATGGGGCGCAACGTGTTCGGGGTCGCCGGCGACGAACCGGCCGCCGCCCTCGAGGGGATCGATCGACTGGAAGCCTTCTTCGCCGGGCTGGGCGCACCGGTTCGCCTGT
>JARKOL010000232.1 GCA_029975745.1 Myxococcota bacterium
GGATTCACCATCACCACCGAATCGTGCGTGTACTACTTAAAGAACGGCAACCAGTGGGCCCCCGGCCTGGTGGATCAGGTCAACGACGCGGTGGCGTGGCTCGAGCAGACCAGCGGCAAGAAGCTGGGCGATCCCGCGAACCCGCTGCTGGTGTCGGTTCGGTCCGGCGCGCGCGCCTCGATGCCCGGCATGATGGACACGGTCCTGAATCTGGGCCTGAACGACCAGACGCTGGAAGGCCTGGCCAAACTGACGGGCAACCGTCGGTTCGCGCTGGATTCGTACCGCCGGTTCGTCAAGATGTTCGGCGACGTCGTCCTGGGCATGAAGGCCGCCAAGGGCGAGCACGACCCCTTCGAGGAGATCCTGGAGGACGTCAAGCACCGGACGGGCAAGCACCAGGACACCGAACTGGGCGAGGTCGAGCTGGACGAGATCGTGGCGCGCTCGAAGGAGGCCGTCGCGCAGTTCACGGGTCGCCCGTTCCCGACCGATCCCCGCGAGCAGTTGATGCTGTCGATCAGCGCCGTCTTCCAGTCCTGGATGAACGAGCGGGCGATCGAGTACCGCAAGCTGTACCGCATTCCGGAGGACTGGGGCACGGCGGTCAACGTCCAGACCATGGTCTTCGGCAACATGGGCGAGGACTGCGGCACGGGCGTCTGCTTCACCCGTGACCCGGGCACCGGCGAGGACGTGTTCATCGGCGAGTTCCTGATGAACGCCCAGGGCGAGGACGTCGTGGCCGGCATCCGGACGCCCAAGAAGGTGGCCGAGTTGAACGCGATCATGCCCCACGCCTACGAGGAACTGATTGCGTCCAAGGTGACGCTCGAGAAGCACTACGGCTGGATGCAGGACCTGGAATTCACCATCGAGCGCGGCAAGCTGTACTTCCTGCAGTGCCGTGACGGCAAGTCCACGCCCCTGGCCGCGATCCGGATTGGCGTCGAGATGCTCGAGGCGGGCCTGACGACCGAGGAGAAGGTCCTGGGACACGTCGAGGCGGACGGCGTCACCTACCTGCTGCGGCCGATCTTCAAGCGCGAGGCGCGGGATGCGGCCAAGAAGGAGGGGCGCCTGGTCGCGAAGGGCCTGAACGCCGGTCCCGGCGCCGCGTGCGGTCGCGTGGTGTTCTTCAGCGACGAGATGGCCGCCAAGCGCGAGGAGTGGGCCGAGATCGACAGCCATCGGGGCAAGAAGACCCTGGGCAAGACGATCCTGGTGCGCGTCGAGACGTCCCCCGAGGACATCAAGGGCATGGAGGCCGCCGAGGGCATCCTGACGCAGCGCGGCGGCATGACGTCGCACGCGGCCCTGGTCGCCCGGCAGCGCGGCAAGGTGTGCGTGGCCGGCTGCGGCGTGCTGGACGTGGACTACAGGACGCGCACGATGAAGATCGGCCCCCACGTCGTCAAGGAAGGCGACTGGCTCTCGCTGGACGGCTCGTCGGGCGAGGTGTTCCTGGGCCAGATCGAGACCGCGCCGTCCGAAGTCCTGCAGGTACTGAAGGACAAGACGCTGAAGGCCGAGGAGGCCCCGGATTTCCAGCGGTTCGCGAAGCTGATGGCGCTGGCCGACAAGCACCGCCGCCTGGGCGTGCGCACGAACGCCGACGCCCCCGGCGAGGCGGCGCTGGCCGTCGCGTTCGGCGCGCAGGGCATCGGCCTGTGCCGCACCGAGCACATGTTCTTCGAGGGCGATCGGGTCACCTCGATGCGCAAGATGATCATGGCGAACAACGAGGAGGAGCGTCGCGCCGCCCTGGGCGAGCTGCTGCCCCACCAGCGCGAGGACTTCTATGGCATCTTCAAGGCGATGGAAGGCCGTCCCGTGACGATCCGGACGCTGGATCCACCGCTGCACGAGTTCCTGCCCCACGAGGCGGCCAAGCAGGCCGAGTTCTCGTCCAAGACCGGCATCCCGGTCGAGGCGATCCAGCGGCGCGTGGATGAACTGCACGAGTTCAACCCGATGCTCGGTCACCGGGGTTGCCGCCTGGGCATCACGTACCCCGAGATCACCGAGATGCAGGCGCGCGCCATCTTCGAGGCGGCGTGCGATGTCAAGAAGGAAGGTCTGGACGTACATCCCGAGGTCATGATCCCACTGGTCGGCCACGTCAACGAGCTGCGCAACCAGGCCGCGCTGGTGCGCCGCGTCGCCGCCGAGGTCTTCGCGGAAAAGGGCATCGAGGTCGAGTATCTGGTCGGCACGATGATCGAGGTGCCGCGCGCCGCGGTCATGGCGGACCAGATCGCCGACGTGGCCGAGTTCTTCAGCTTCGGGACCAACGACCTGACCCAGATGGGGTTCGGCATGAGCCGTGACGACTACGGCAAGTTCATGCCGATCTACCTGTCCAACGAGGTGGGCATCCTGAAGAACGACCCGTTCGTCTCGCTGGACGACGGGATCGCCGAACTGGTCCGCCTGGCCGTCGAGCGCGGTCGGACGACCCGCCCGGCCATCAAGCTGGGCATCTGCGGCGAGCATGGCGGCGAGCCGCATTCGGTCAACAAGTGCCATCACATCGGCCTGACCTATGTCAGCTGTTCGCCGTACCGCGTCCCGGTGGCGCGCGTCGCGGCGGCGCAGGCTGCACTGGGCCAGATGGGCGAGTAGGAGAGGACAAGTGGCATCGAACCATCCGGACGGTGGATCCCGGTTCCGGGGCGCTGGCGCCAGCGGGGGGGGTGTTGGCATCCTTGTCGTGATCGCCACGATGGCGCTCCTGGTCGCATGTGGCGACAACACGCGAGCCGACCGTCCGGATCCGGCGAAGTTCCACTACCCGACGGCCGTTGCGGCGGACCCCGCGGGCGAGTGGGTCTATGTGGTTTCGACCAATTTCGACAGCCAGTTCACCGGCGGCACCATCGTTCCGATCGACGTCGCGTCGCGGACGGTGGTGCCCGCCGGGGCGGTCGAGGTGGGCAGCTTCGCCGGGGAGGTCTCGATCGTCGCGGGCCAGGACGGACGGGGCGGGCGCGCCTACGCGGCCCTGCGGGACGCGGATCGGATCCTTCATATGGACCTGGACTGGTCCGATCAGGGGCAACCGGCCTTCCGCTGTTCCGCGTCGTCGTCCGAGGGGCTCCATCGGTGCGACAAGGACCGGTCTGTGGTCGTGACGGACCTGTTGAAGCAGTCGGTGTCCGACGAGGAGCGCGACGACATGCCCGAGGCTCGGGATCCGTTCGCGATCCTGGTGGGGGCACCGCTGCGATTCGCGACCTCCGACGGCATCGTCGAGGAGCCGCGACCCCTGTACGTCGGCAGCCTGCTGGACGGCGCGTTCCTGGTGTTCACCCTGGACCCCGACGGAACGCCCGTGTTCAAGACCGGCCTGGCTCTGGATCGCGGCCTGCATTCGATGGTCGAGTGGCCGGTCACCGCCCGCGAGCGCGTCGTGGTGATCAGCAACCGGATGCAGGCGATGCTGCACATCGTGCGGGTGACCTTGAATGCGGACGGTTCCGTGGATGCGGTGATGGACGAGCCGGTTCGCTGGGACCAGTTGGCCACGACGGGCGACTACTATCGGGGGATGGCGTTGTCCCAGGTCGGGCCGACACTGTACTGCGCGTTCCGGTCGCCGGCCTCGCTTGCGGTGCTGGATTTCGGCCCGGATGGGCGTCCGGTGCCGCGGGGCCTGATCGGCCTGTACGGGAGTCCCGGCTATGTCGCGACGTGGGCCCCCGCGGATCAGCCCGATCGCGAGCTCGTCTACGTTACGGATTTTTCAGGGGATGCCCTGTACGCGATCGACCCCTGGACATTCACGGTGATTGACCGGATTCCGGTGGGGGCAGGTCCCTACGGACTGGCCATCGCCGGGGACATGGCCTGGGTTGCCGATTTCGAGGAGGGCGCGGTGAGCGTGGTCCCCCTGGATCCCGCGCATCCCCAGTGGCACCAGGAAATCGAGAGGTTGAAGTAGCCATGCATCCTGCCGTTTCGGTGCGGGCCTTGGGCCTCGTTGGATTGCTCCTGGGGGCGTTCGGCGCCATCGGGTGTTCGGACACCGCGAACTACGAGACCCGTCAGATCAAGCGTCCCCTTGGGATGGCCGTCACCTGTGCCGATGCCGGCGGCGTTCCGGTCGGACTCGACGGGTGTGACGGCGAGGGCGTTCGGCGGACGGGATGGGTGCTGGACGGGGACGAGGCGGGGCTGGTGATCCTGGACCTGGATACCGGGCGCCATTTCGATGCGGATCCCTTCCTGCCCGGGTACAACGCGCTTCCGGTCGGCGGCGTGCCTCTGACCCTGCGCGGCTCGGCGGATTCCCGGTTCGTCTATGTACTGCTGGGACGCGATGACGAGCTGGGGGGGGCCTCCCTGCTGCGACTGGACACCGGGGAACTGGACCCCCGGATGGAGGGCGTGCGCCAGGCGCTGGCGTGCGACGTGCGCGATTTCGCCCTGGGACGCGCGGCCTTTCCGGGCCAGCCGGATGGGGTGCCCGTCGCGCTGGTGCTGGCGGTCTGTCCCGAAGGTTCGGTGATCTGGGCGCTTGACATTGAATCCTTCGGGGATCTGGACATCGGCGGTGCGGCGGTCCCGAAGTGGGTCGTTCCCGGCGAGGCACTGCGACTGGGCCTGTCCGTCGAGGGGACGACCGCGTACGTGGCCTCGACGCTGGCGCTGGATGCCGGTGCCGGTGCGTTGCCCCAGGGGGACCTGCTGACCCGCATCGACCTGCTGGCGCCGGACGGAGCCGCGGACTCCCGCCGGACGGTGGCCCTGGGGTCGCCGGGGCGGATGGCGATCGACGCGTTGGGCGAGCCCGGTGGCGGCCTGTGCCTGGAGTCGCCCGCGCCCGCACGCCGGCCGACCCGCGTGCGTGGTGCGCCGGCCGTGTCTCCTGGGGATGCGTTCGTCTATCTGCCGCTGGGCGAACCGGCGGGCATCGCCGTGTTCCACGGGAATCTGGATCGAATCGACGTGAACGCGCCGCTGGACGGGGTTGCCGGCTCGGGGAACCGCCTCCTGGCCCACCTGGGTTCGTGGGACATTCCGCTGGACAGTCCGGCGATCGCGGTGGCGTTCGTGGAACCGGAGTCCGGCGTGCGGGCGGTGGCGTCCACCGAGAACGGCGATCTGGTCCGGATCGTGGTGACGCCCGATGAGGCGAATCCGGTGCCGCACGTCCTTGAAGCCGCCGAGGACCAGACCGGCAGCGTCGCGTCCAGCCCGGACACCCGCTTCGGCGGGGAGTGGATCGCGTCCGCGTACCTGACGCGCCCCGACCTGGCGTCCTTCGGATCCGCCGAAATCGTCCTGCTGTCGGATGCGGACGACCTGTATCGCTACTACGGCATCGAGTTCCAGGGCGACACGCGCCTGGTTTTGTCCGAGACCTGGACCGCGACCTACGAGGGCATTCTGCCCGGGACCCGGCGCTGCGGCACCCTGACGTTCGGTGACCAGGGCGAAGTCCAACTGGTGGATCCGACGGCCGACTTCTGTGCCCTGGGGGTGGTTGCCGGCGTCCATGCGCGCGAGGGGGATGTCGTCGTCCTTCGTCCCGAATTGCCCGTCGCCTGCGGCACCCTGCGCGGCGGCGTGCTGGAGTATCGCGTCGCGGCGGAGCGGCCGGAACGACTGGTCCTCGCGCCGGCGTTCGTGTCGATGCCGTTGCCGGAACCGGGGTGCCTGGAGGGGCCCGTTTCCTTCGAGATTCGCGTCGAGGACGGGTGGACGGTGGTCGGTTCGCGAACGGGGTTCCTGCACGCCCAGGTGGCGGATGGGGATGCCTGCGTGGTTCCGGAGGACGCCGATCCCTTGTGGAACGGTCGGGCCTACGCGCCCGTGCCGAGGGACCCTTCCGGACGGGTGACGGCATGCCCGAGCCGCGAGGGGGATCCGCAGTTCTCGGTGGAGGCATGGGACGAGGCGCTGTTCCAGAATCCGGTGATGAAATTCCGGGTCGTGCCGGGGTGCCGGGTGGGCCAGGGATTCCTGCCGGAAGTGGCGCCGGCGGTGCGGGATACGCAGTTGATGTTCCGGACGATCTCCGGATTTGCTCCCCTGGATGTGTCGCTTTCCGGGCTGCCTGGGGCCGGCCTGGCCGTCGCGGGGACGCGTGTGTTCGGCACCGACGCCGCGAACGGGCTGGTGTTCGAGGTGGATGTCGAAGAAATGACACTGATCTCGACCCGCTACTGACCTGTCTTGACGCATCGGCACAAACGTCGGTTTCTCCGAAAACTCTATTGACTTTTCGTTGACCGGACGGGATAAACTACCGCGCGACGGGTACTCCCACGGGAGGTTCCCGGGCGGTTACTACCAAGGAGTGGGACTCATGACGCGATCTCCCCTCGGACGGCGAACCCGGCACATGGCACTCTGGACCGGCCTGCTGATGCTGTCGCTGGTGGTCCTGGGTGCGTGCAACTACCGGTGGGTGGCGGTCCTCAGCACGTTCCAGTTCAAGACGATGGAGTTCGTCTCGGTCTTCCCGGCGTACCGGGATGGCCAGGGCAACTACGAACGTCAGTGCTCGCCCGCCGACGGCCGGGGGCTGCAGCCCAACGCCCTCGTGTTCTCGATGAACATGGTGGGCACCGAAAAGAACGTGACCGGCGATCCTTCCGAGAAGGACAACGACACGTCGATTCGGCCCGGCGACCTGGTCAAGAAGGGCGCAACGGATCGCGCTGCCGTTCGCGAGGGCGACACGATCACGTCCCGGCATTTCCTGGTCGATATCGACTGCCTCGAGTCGTATCCGGACGCCGATCTGGCGACCGAGGCCGCGTGCCAGGGCATCGCCGGTCCCCAGGACGTCGAGCCGAACCAGATGACCTATCGTCGCCTGTTCCAGGACGTCTATCGGCCGTCCCCGAAGGACCGGGACGCCATGGCCGTCGCGATCATGCTGGACCAGTCCGGCTCGATGAAGGGTTTCGTCGATTCCGAGAGCCTGCTCGAGGTCATCGGCGGGAATTCCGGTCCGTGGGACCCGGTCAACTGGAAGGAAGCGGGCACCGATCCCGACAGCATCCGGTTCACCGCGGTTCGCTCGTTCTTCAATCTGCTGAACGCCAATGACCGCGCCGCGATCTTCGAGTTCTCGGAACCGACCGGCCAGGGCGCCAAGGTCGTGTGCGACCTGCTGAAGGACGGCGCCGAGGAACAGCGTCGCCAGGAGTGTTTCGGCAGCAATCACAAGCTGTCCACCAATTCGGCGGCGTTCAATGCGCTCCAGGGGTCTCCCAAGGGGCGCACCCCCCTGTGGTCGGCCGTCGCGGACGTGTACGGCTTCATGCGGGACAAGGGGCGCGCGGACGTGCGCCACATCATCGTGATCACGGACGGCCCGGACACGTGCCATCCTTCGTCTCCCGACTTCCGCGACCAGATCCGCTGGTTCCGCAATGGCGCGTACCAGCCGCTGAATCAGCCCAGTTGCGCCGACACCGGGTTCGACGACTTCATGGCCGTTCTCATGGCCGACCTGAAAGAGCCCTCGGGCGCCTTCAAGCCGATGGAGGAGCTGCCGGTTCACATCAGCTTCATCCAGCTTCAGGCGACCGGCTATCGCGAGCGGGACGCGCGTCAGCAGGAAGTGGCCTGCCTGACGGGTGGCCACTACATCTTCATCAATGCCCAGGACCTGGTGAAGACGGGGACCATCGCCAAGTCCCTGCAGACCGCGATCGGCGCCGCGATGCAGAAGCTGCGAGGCGCGCTGGCCGGCACCTGGACGGTGGCGATCGATCTGCCCGACCTGGCGAACAACCGGCTGCCGATGGGCGCGAACATCGCGGTCCAGGGCGCGATCAAGCTGCTGGACGGTCCGGTGACCCCCGAGGCGCAGACCGCGCTGCGGGTCGGCTACATCGACACCAGCTCTTCCGCGAACAGCATCCCGACGCTGGACCTGCGCGGCGCGTTCCGCGTGCCCTGTCAGGCCGGCGATTCGTGCGATTGGTACCCCCTGGGGGTGCCGGGCTGCGAGAACCGTGCCTGCCGCGCCGCGGATCAGGTGTGCGCGAAGTCCTGGAAGCCCGAGAACACCAGTTGCGGGACCGACGAGTCCTGCTGCTGGGGCGAGTGCCAGGAGTTGTCGGAGTGCGAAACGCGTGACGCGTTGTGCAACGTGACGGCCAAGCCCGACAAGACGACGACGTGCGGCGCAGCGGGCATCTGTTGCGCCGGCGCCTGCGTCGAGGGCGTCACGGCCTGCGAGTAGGTCTCGTTTCGCGGGGCCGGCATCGGTCGGCACCCGGGCTTGAATGGGCATCGACGGCGCCACGGCGCCGCGGGCAAGGGTTGAAGCAATGAGGGCAGTCATGAATGGTAGGTGGGCGCTGCGGACCGTGATCGGCTTCGTCGTGTTGTTTGCTGCGATCCCGGTCGCGATGGGCCAGGAGGTCGAAAGGACGGTCCTGGACCAGAAGCTGGACAAGGTCTGGGGCAAGGAACGCGACCTGAAGGTCATCCAGAAGCGCGTCTTCGAGAAGGCCAATCGGCACGAGATCGGCGTGCTGTTCGGCATCATCCCGAACGACTCGTTCTTCAACTACTTCCCGGTCGGCCTGCGCTACGACTACTTCTTCCTGGAAAGCGTCGCACTGGAGATCGCCGGTGCCTACGTCCCCTCGACGGAGAGCAGCCTGCGGAGCGACCTGATGAAGTTCTCGGGCGGGGCCGTTTCGTCGGTCCAGATCCCCGAGAAGGTCCAGTGGTACGCCGGCGTGAACGTCTATTGGGCGCCGATCCACGGCAAGGTGTCGCTGTTCACCACCAAGCTGACCAGCTTCGACATCGGCCTGCTGGTCGGCCTGGGCCTGATCGGCACGCAGTACTACGACAACCTGGACAAGTCCTGGAAGACCCGCAAGTCCTATGACAACGCCGTCCCCTTCAACCTGATGGCGAACCTGGGCCTGGGCTTCCACCTGTTCCTGACCGAGTACCTGGCGCTGCGTTTGGACTACCGGCACTACATCTACCCGGCGTACCCCGGCAAGGGGAACTCCGAGTGGAGCGACGGCGTCCGGTCGCTGGCGGAAATCACCCTGGGGCTGGGCTACTTCACGCCGGCTCCCAAGTGATTTCGCGCACGTCGCCGGCGCTTCCGGGCAGGCATGCCGGCCCGGGGCAACCGTGTTGGTACGTTGACTGGACGGTGGGATGATGAACCGAATCTTCAATCCAACGCTGTGGACGGCGGTTGCGTTCGTCGTGACGGCCGCGCTCGGGAGCACTGCCCAGGCGATCACCAAGGAAGAGGTGATCACCCTGGTGAAGCTGAACATCCCCGAGGCGGACGTCATCAAGGCGATCGACAAGGACCGGACCGTCTTCACCCTGCAGATCCAGGACATCCTGGAACTGAAGAAGGCCGGTGTACCGGATTCCGTGATCCAGCACATGATGAAGACGCCGCAGTTGTACGGCGCGGCTGCCCCCGC
>JARKOL010000225.1 GCA_029975745.1 Myxococcota bacterium
TTGTAGGTGGTGTACGAGTTCGACACCGTGTCATCTCCCAGGGTGACTACGCCGCAGCGCTCGCGAGCTGCGGCGTTCCTGCCTCCGTGATCTGCTGAGGTTCCTGTCCTCCAACCGCTCTGGCCAGGGACTCCTGGCTCATGTAGCGCCTGGCGACGGCCCAGTCGTCGTGCTGCTCGCACAGGACGGCGCCGACGAGGCGGATGATGGAATCGCGATTGGGGAAGATGCCGACGACGTCGGTTCGGCGACGGAGTTCCTTGTTGAGCCGTTCCTGGGGGTTGTTGGACCAGATCTGGCGCCAGTGCTCCTTGGGAAACGCGGCGAAGGCCAGGATGTCGGGCCCGGCCTCCTCGAGCATCACCGCAGCCTTGGGGAA
This sequence comes from Myxococcota bacterium, assembly GCA_029975745.1. Lineage (GTDB taxonomy): Bacteria > Myxococcota_A > UBA9042 > DTJE01 > DTJE01 > DUVQ01. Next base: position 380 of record JARKOL010000225.1, read on the forward strand.
GCGTTCGAGTTGGGCCACGACCCGGGCATGCTGGGCGTGGACCTCCTCGGGCGTCGGCTGGGCAAAGATGGACCGGACCGCGGCTGCGACCAGGTCCTGGGCGTGCTTGGGGACCCGGGTCAGCAGGTTCCGGGCGAAGTGCGTCCGGCATCGCTGCCACGAAGCCCCGGTCAAGACCGCGGCGATGGCCGATTTGAGACCCTCGTGGGCGTCCGAGACCACGAGGTGCACCCCCGACAGCCCGCGGGCCACGAGGCCCCGCAGGAAGGCCGTCCAGGCGGCGCCGTCCTCGGTGGTGAAGACGTCCATGCCGAGGATCTCGCGGTGGCCGTCACCGTTGACGCCCGTGGCGACCACGATCGCGACGTTGGCGATGCGCCCGCCCTCCCGGCACCGCACGACCATCGCGTCGAGCCAGACGTAGGGATACCCCCCGGACAGCGGACGGCTGCGGAAGTCAGCGACCATCTGGTCCAGTTCCCGGGCCATCTCGCTGACCTGGGACTTCGACAACGCCTTGATGCCCAGCGTCTCGACCAGTTTCTCCATCTTGCGCGTCGAGACGCCCAGCAGGTATGCCTCCGCGACCACCGTGACCAGGGCGCGCTCGGCCCGACGCCGGTGCTCCAGAAGCCAGTCGGGGAAGTAGCTGCCGTGGCGCAGGCGCGGGATTGCCAGCGGGATCGTGCCCACCCGCGTGTCCCAGTCCCGCACCCGGTATCCGTTGCGGTGGTTCGTGCGTTCCGGGCTGCGCTCGCCGAACTCGGCGCCGCACATCGTGTCCGCCTCCGCACCCATCAGCAGCTCGACCACCCCGTGCACGAGGGACCGGAGCATGTCCGGGTCGGTGTCCTCGATCCTCTTGCGCAGTGCCGCCAAAACGTCCATCCTCGACTCGACCATCGTGTTCCTCCTCCTGAAAAGGGCACATTCCAATGCACCCTTGAGGATGACACGGTGGTCCTCTGCCCCCATAGCGGACGTCCGGTAACCCCCTGCCGGGGGCATACGGCCGTCGCTCCGCTCCGGAGCGCTCTTACACCACGTCCGTGGACTCTACTGCGGATTGCTCGTGGAGAAGCATGCTTGCAATCTGTCCCGGACTGGCGCGCAGGTCAGTGCTTTGGAGTGCGGCCGACAGCCGTTCCAGTTGGCGCCAGTCAGCTTCCGGAAGCGGGATTTTTTGGCGACGAGTGGTTCCCGAAAGAGCCGGTCGGACCCTGAAGACTCGAGTCGAGCGAACAGATCCTGTCGTAGAGCCAGGAGACTCATCGGGCTCTGACGGTTGAGGGGATCACTCAGGATTCGCGGGGGATGGTTGACGGATCCCGATCGGCGGGACGGCCTGATCCTTTCTTGATCCCGACCGGGCCATTCCTGATCCCGAACTGATGTCGCGGGTGGTACTCCTGACCGTGGAGGGCGGCGCATGACGTCGGGACCACGAGTCGCGATCGCGGGTTGCGGGCAGGTGGGGCACCGGCTGGTCCGCCGGCTCCACGACGCCGGGTGCGTCGTGGCCGTGGTGGACCGGGACGGGGCGGCGATCGCCGACCTGCCCGGCGCGGTCCGGCAGCGGTCGCAGGTCGCCGACCTCCTGGACCCGTCGGCGTGGCGGCGCCTCGCGGGGGCGCCGTTCGAGGCGGTCGTGGCGACGACCCCCGCCGACGAACTGAATGCCGCCGCGGTCCTGACGTGTCGGGCGGCGGTCGGGACGACCCGGCTGTTGGCGCGCATGGAGGATCCGTCCAGGGAACGGACCTGGCGCTTCCTGGGCATCGAGGGCGTGGTCCCGCTGGCGCTCGCCGCGGGCCCGATCCTGCGGCTGGCCTGGGCGGGCCCGCGAAGGAGAGGCATCATGGAGTCCCTGCGAATCGTCGTGATGGGGTGCGGCCGGCTGGGCTCGCACCTGGCGAACCTGCTGAGTGCCGCGGGGCACCACATCGTCGTCGTGGACCGCAACGAGGCGGCCTTCGACAACCTGTCCCCCGAGCGGTTCAGCGGCTTCCGCATCGCGGGGGACGCATCGGAGCCCGCGGTGCTCCGCCAGGCGGGGCTCGACCGCGCCGACATCCTGATCGCCGCGACGCGGGAGGACAACCTGAACCTGATGGTGGCGCTGGTCGCCCGCCAGGTGTTCGGCGTCCGGCAGGTCATGGCGCGCGTCTACGACCCGGCCCGCGAGGCGGTCTACCGGGAGCAGGGGGTCGCGACCGTGTGCCCGACCACCATGGCGGCCGAGGAGTTCTACCGCCTGGTGTACCGGGCCGAGGCCGCGGGAGGGGAAGCGGGATGAACGTCATCGTTGCGGGCAGCGGCCGGCCGGTCCAGTACCTGGGGCAGGCGTTCCTGGCCAAGGGGCATTCGGTCACCGTGGTGAACCCGGACCCGGAGGAATGCGCGCGCCTTTCGCGGCGCCTGGGCGCGACCGTCGTGCGCGGGGATGCTTCCGATCGTTCGGTCCTGGAGGAGGCGGGTGCGCGCTCGGCGGACGTGGTCCTGGCGGCCACCCCCGCCGATGCCGACAACCTGGTCGTCTGCCAGCTGGCGCACAGGCATTTCGGCGTCGAGCGCGTGGTGGCCCTGGCCAACGACCCCGAGAACGAGGAGATCTTCCGCCGCCTGGGCGTCGAGTCGGTGTCGACCTCCCTCGCGGTCGCCAACCTCATCGAGCAGCGCACCGCCCTGGGGCAGGTCACCAACCTGATCCTGGCCGGGGACGGCGACGTCCAGATCGCCCAGGTGCAACTGGAGGAGCGCTCGCCGGCGGTCGGCAGGACGCTGTCGGAACTGGGGCTGCCCCGGGAGGCCCTGATCGCGGTGCTGATGCGCCAGGGCGCCACGGTGGTGCCGCGGGGGGCGACCCTGCTCGCCGCTGGCGACCGGGTGCTGCTGGTGGCCGTTCGCGGCAGCGAGGAAGCCGCGCTGCGGGCCCTGACGGGCAGGGGAGGCTGAACGTGGCTCCGCGGTTCGCCACGCGGGAGCGGTCCTGGCTGCTGCGGCGCTACCGGGCCATCGGGGTCCACCTCGGGCTCGTGGCCGCGCTGCTGGGCGGGGTGCTGCTGACGCCCCTGCTGCTGATCCCCTTCCGCCCCGAGGAGGGCGTCCATTCGGGGCCGTTCCTGGCGGCGGGCCTCGGCCTCGCGGCCGGCGGCATCGCGCTCTGGCGGGTGCTGCGCACCGGCCGGGACGGGCTGAGCCTCCGGGAGGGGGCGGTGGCCGTGCTGCTGGGGTGGCTGCTGGCGTGCGTCGTCGCCGCCTGGCCGCTGATGGCGGTGGAGGGCCTGACCTTCACGCAGGCGCTCTTCGAGTCGGTCAGCGGGTGGACCACCACCGGCCTGTCGGTGCTGGACGTGGCGCAGGCGCGGGGGGTGACGCTGCTGCTGCGCAGCGTGATGCAGTTGGCCGGCGGCGCCGGGTTCGCCATCCTCATGGTCGGCGCGACCCTGGGGACCGGGGACATGGCCCTGCCCGTCGCCGAGGGGCGGCCCGACCTGCTCGTTCCCAACGTGCGCGCCTCGGCCCGCCTGGTGCTCCGGATCTACCTGGCATACGCGGGCCTCGGGGTGCTCGCCCTGCGCATCGCCGGGATGTCGATGTTCGACGCCGTCAACCACCCGTTCTGCGCGGTCTCGACCGGCGGGTTCTCGACGCGGGCCGACAGCATCGGGGCCTGGCACTCCCCGGCCGTCGAGGGCGTGACGATGGTCCTGATGGTCCTGGGAAGCCTGAACTTCGTGACCGCCTGGATGCTGATTCGGGGGCGGATCCGTCCGTTCCTGGCGAACGGCGAGATCCGCCTGATGCTGCTGATGGCGCCGGCGGCAGCCCTGCTGCTGGGATTCGCGGTCCTCTCCCAGGGCGGCGGCCGGGTCGAGGCCGTGCGGATCGCCGTCTTCCAGGCGGTCTCCGCCCTGACGACCACCGGCTACTCGACGGTGGCGCTTGATGGCTGGAGCCCGCTGGGGATCCTGGTGCTCGTGATCCTGATGCTGGTCGGCGGCGCGGCCTGTTCCACGGCGGGCGGGCTGAAGCAGTCGCGGGTCTTCCTGCTGTGGCGGGTCCTGCAGCGCGAACTGGTCCGTCCCTTGCGGCCCGCCACCGAGGTCCGGGACGATCGGATCTGGGAGGGGCCGCGTCGCGTCGCCATCGGCGAGGCACGCATCCGGTCGGTCGCCGCGTACGGCCTGATCTACCTGGCCTCGTGGCTGGGCGGTGCCTGCGTCCTGGCCGCCCACGGCCACGACGTGCGCGATTCCCTGTTCGAGTTCGCGTCGGCGCTGGGCACGGTGGGGCTGTCGGTGGGCCTGACGGGGCCATCGACGCCGCCGGGCATCCTCTGGGTCGAGATGGCCGGGATGCTGCTCGGGCGGCTGGAGTTCGTCGTGGTCTTCGTCGGCCTGGCGAAGCTGGCGCGGGACGCCGGTTGCGTCGCGCGGGGCCATCGGTGAGAGAATCGGGGCATGGAAGCGCCAGCGGATTTCCAGGGGACCGTCCGGACGGGATCGACCGGTTCCGGCCCGGCCGAACGCATCCTCGTGTGCGTCAGCGCCAGCCCCTACTCCGAAGGGCTGATCGTCGCCGGCAGCCGCATGGCGGCGGGGGCGCCCTGGTTCGCCGTCCACGTGGAGCGGCCGGTGCGACCGACCCGGCGGGACCGGGAGCGGCTGGCGGCCCATCTGCGGCTTGCCCAGGGACTCGGGGCCCAGGTGGCCGTCGTGCAGGGGGACGACCCCGCGGCCGCGGTGCTGGCGTTCGCCGGTGATCGTGGCGTCACCCGGATCGTCGTGGGTCGTCCGGACCGGGTCCGGCTGCGGGAGCGGCTGGAAGGCACCTTCGTGGACCGCCTGATCCGGCGGAGCGGCCGGATCGAGGTTCGCGTCCTGTCGAACCGGGATGCCGACGACCTGATCGACCCCGTCACGCCCGCACGCAGACGCTGGCGTCTCGTCGCACCGTACTTGGCCGGGGTGGCGCTGGTCGGGGTGTCCCTGGCCGTCGCGGGCGTGCTGTTCGGACCCGACTCCCACGCGGACGTCGTGATGGTCCTGTTGCTGGGCGTGGTCGTCGCCTCCCTGCGCCTGGGAAACGGGCCTTCGCTGGCGGTGGCGATCCTCAGCGCCGTGGGCTTCGATTTCTTCTTCACGCCGCCGTACCACTCCTTCTCGATGTCGGATCTCCGCCACGCGGTCACCTTCGGGGTGATGATCGTCGTGGCGCTGGTCGTCAGCCAACTGGTCCGCCGGACCCGCGAGCAGTCGCGGGCCGCCCAGGAACGCGCCCGCGAGACCGCGGCGATGTACGAGTTCACGCGGACCCTGTCCGCCGGCCTGGGGCCCCTGGAGGTCGCCCGGCTCGGCGCCGCGGAACTGGGTCGCGCGTTCCGGGCGCGCGTCGTCGTGCGGGTCCTGCCCGAGCTGCCCGATGGCGCGGGGGTCGGCGACCCCGAAGAGGAAGGTGCCGAGTTGCGGGCGGCCATCGACTGGGTCCGCGAGCACGGACGCGACGCGGGCCAGGGGACGGCGATCTTTCCCGGACTCGGCATGCGGCTGCTGCCCCTCCGGGCGCCGGGCGGCCTGCGGGGCATCGCCTGTCTGCGCCGTGCGGCCGGCGCTCCCCCGCTGGATGACGACGCGCGCCGCCGCCTGGACGCGATGCTGGCGCAGATCGCCGGGGCCCTGGAGCGCGCCGCGCTGGTGGACGAGTCCCACCGGGCGCACCTGGAAGCCGAGCGCGAGTCCATGCGGAACACGATGCTCGGGTCGATCTCGCACGACCTGCGCACGCCCCTGGCCGGCATCACCGGGGCGGCGAGCACCCTGCGCGCCGACGATTCCCTGGACCCCGAGGCGCGCCGGGAACTGGTCCAGGCGATCCTGGACGAGTCCGAGCGGATGGGCCGGCAGGTTCGCGACCTCCTGGACCTGACGCGCCTGGAATCCGGCACGCTGGAACTGAAACGCGAATGGCAGCCGCTGGAGGAGGTCGCGGGCGCCGCGTTCAACGCCGTCGAGGCCCTGATGGCGGATCGGGAACTGGTCCTGGACCTTCCTGCGGACCTTCCGCTGGTCGAGGTCGACGCGGTCCTGGTCGAGAAGGTGCTGGTCAACCTGCTGGAGAACGCCGCGCACCACACGCCGCCGGGGACGCGCATCGCGGTGTCCGCGCGAAGTCGGGGCGACGCGGTCGAGGTGGAGGTGTCGGACGACGGGCCCGGGGTTCCGGCCGGGATCCGGGAGCGGGTTTTCGAGAAGTTCTTCCAGGCCCATTCGGGCGGGCCCTCGCGGGGGACGGGGCTGGGCCTGGCCGTTTGCAAGGCCGTCGTCGAACTCCACGGGGGGACCATCCGCCTGGACACCGTCCCGGGTCGCGGCGCGGTCTTCCGGTTCACGCTGCCGGCCGGGGGAGGCGCCGTCGAGGCGAATGCGCCGGCGCGCGCGGCCGCCGGTCGGGGAGGTGGCCCATGACGAGCGATGTGGCTCCGCTGATCCTGGTCGTGGACGACGAGGGGCCGATGCGCCGCTTCCTGCGGGTCTGCCTGTCGAGCCGCGGATTCCGGCTGGTCGAATCCGAGACCGGGGCCGACGGCCTGATCCAGGCGGCCACGCGCAGTCCCGACGTGATCCTGCTGGACCTGGGCCTGCCGGACATGGACGGTCTCGAGGTGACCCGGCGCCTGCGGGAGTGGTCGAACCGTCCCGTGATCGTCCTGTCCGCTCGCGGGCAGGAGGCGGACAAGGTCGCGGCCCTGGACGCCGGGGCGGATGACTACCTGACGAAGCCCTTCGGCGTCGAGGAACTGCTGGCCCGCATCCGGGTGGCGTTGCGCCATCGCGGCGCCGCGGACGCCCCGCCCGAGGCGACGTTCGAGACCGGCGAACTGCGCATCGACCACGTGCATCGCGTGGTCACGCTGGCGGGGCACGAGGTCCACCTGACGCCGATCGAGTACCGGCTCCTGTCCTTCATGACCCGCAACGCGGGGCGCGTGCTGACCCATCGCCAGCTGCTGGTCGAGGTCTGGGGGCCGGGGTACGCGAACCAGACGCAGTACCTGCGGGTCTTCATGCTGCAGCTGCGTCGCAAGCTGGAGCGGGATTCGGCGCGGCCCAGGTTCCTGCGGACGGAGCCGGGGGTGGGATACCGATTCCAGTGCGTCGATCCCGTCCCGTGAAGGCCCGACACCTGCGCCCAGGCCCCTACATGCTGCCTCGGCGGTACGCGAACCAGCCCCAGCGGAGCACGGTCCACAGCCACCGCAGCAGCGGCGGGTCCGGCGGGTAGGGCGTGACGCCGGTGCCTTCCGGCACGTCGATGCCGACCTCGGCCAGCATCGCCCGGGTGTGCGCGCCCCGCGGCGGCGGCGGGTCCACGGCCACCCCGGGGGTCCCGGACAGCGCGAACGGGATCGGCTGGAACGTCATGGGCCGCACGCAGCCGTCGTACGCCGCGTGTAGATCCATCATCCACGAAACAGGCTGGCGTCGGGGATAGCGAGGGCGGTCGGACGGACGGTGACGATGCATTGGGACGGTTGGGCGAGGTGAAGCGGGGCGGCTGGACCGCGTGGGAATCCGGCCGCGAATGCGGGCGGAACGTGCAGCCTCACGCCTGCGACTGTTCCTGGAGCGGGTGTTCCGATAGCGCACCCTGAACCAGGTCGAGGTCCGGCAGGTCCAGCAGGTGACACTCCGTCCCGGACATCATCCACAGGTTTGTTCGGTTGGAATTGCCCATCCCGGCAGGCACAGACAATCCTGAACCTCAATTCGACCACCAAGCATGGCGGGACATGGCCTGAAGGAACTGCGCGGCTGTCGATTTCGCGAACGCCATCGACTGCATTTCGTGGATCCGGTCGAACGCCTCCCGACCACCTGCGCGCCGTTCGGCGCGGTCGCGATGCTGGCAGTCCTCAACTTCCGCCACGAGGCCGCGCACCTCCGGAGTGGCCATCACCTTCCGGAAGAACCGCAGAGCGGCGCGGCCGTCCAGGGCAAGGTACCTGCTCAGGTTCAGCATGAGATCGACGCCACCGTTGTGGTCCTCGGCCTCGAGGTAGCCGTCGGGCCGGGGACCAGGCGTCTTGAATAGCAGCCTCGCCGTGAAGGGGCGGTTCAAGGTCCCGTGAAGCATCTCCGTGAGAGCACGGTCACGGCGACCAAGTTCGAACTCGGCGAAGGCGGCGATGAAGGACTCTCCCGGGTGGATCGCCTGGATCCGCCGGGCGGACTCCCCGGCTTCTGCCCACCGCTGCATCAGCAGCAGGACCACGGCACGGTGGGCACACGCTTCGACGTCCATGCCGCACTCCCGTTCCAGGCGGTCGGCCAGTTCAAGCGCCTCGTCGTACCGACCGAACCGTGCGAATGCCAGCGCAAGGTTCATGATGCCCCGGATGTAGGGTCGGGTGTCCAGGTCACCCCAGTAATGGTCCTTCCGATAACGCTTCGGGAAGCGCCGACGACCGACCTCCATCGTCTTCTGGAACTCCTCGACAGCCTCTTCGAGTCGCCCCGCCCGTAAAGCGATCAGTCCGAGGTAGTTGTGGCCTTCGGCGTAGTCCTCGAAGCACTCCGTCAGCAGGTGAAAGGCGGCGGTGGCCTGCTCGTACTCGCCCTTCTCGTACAGTTCCTGGGCGGCCTCTTCCACGTCAGGCGGGACCTCGCAAGCCTTCAGCCGGTACCTCCAGGCGAAGGTGTCATCGCGCGTGAACTCGGAGTGTCGGGTCCCGCAGAGGCGCACGCGCTGGCGCAAGAGGTTCGTTAGGAAGTCCAGTTCCAGTCGATGCGTCTGGATCACGTCGTCGGCGGAAGACAGGTCCTGCGGCGACGTCAGCACGACCTGACGCGTGAACGCCACAAGGTCCCGATGGAACTGCTCGTGTACCCGCTCGGCCGGGTTGTCCTCCCGCTCCGGTAGGAAGTCCGCGTCCTCGCGGATGGCCTCCACGATGGATGACCAGTTCAAGCGCAGGCGCGGATACCGGTCCTGCAGCAGCACGTGGAGCCGCCGGCTCCCCTTCTCGGTCAGGATCTCGCGTGCTTCCGCCTGTGAATAGATGTTGAACAGCACGTGCTGTCCGACCTTGCCGGTTTCGGTGTCCCGAACACCGTGGACGATTGCGAGTTGGTTGCCGTGCCGACGAACGTACGCCATGGGGGCCTCCTCATCTTCAGGGTGGACTCTAGCAGCCGGGAAGATGTTGTGCAAGCCAACTCGACTTGCACAATATGAAGCGTTCACACGGGTTCGGACACCCAAGGCTGCCGCCGCAGGGACGGCCGTCGCGCAGGCGGCCCGCGGTCTTCTTCCGGCCCCTCCCTACGATTGTCGAAGAACGTTGTCCTGGCGCGGTCGCACCGGTCTCCAGCGCCAACACCAGAGAGGTCGGGTAGCGTCGCGGTTGTACGATTCCGCAACGGACGCTGCGACGTGGAGTTCGACGTGAATACGGACGGGAAGATCGACGAGCCGCATGGCGGCGAAATGATCGTGCTGAGCCTAGTCGGAAACGCAGGAGACGGTGAGGGAACTGTCGACATCGCAGCTGAATCCCGAGATCGCATGCGTCACCGAACCCGCGGTGGCCGAACGCTTCGCGGTCGTGACGTGTTCGCACGCATCGGGGCCGGTGACTCCGAAGACGACTTCGTTGGGCTTGCGCTCGAGCAGCGGCAGGTCATGGGCTTCGAGTTCGTGGAACTCGATGGGCGGCCCTTCCTGGTACTCGTACCGCATCTGGGCAAACCCCTCGACCGAGTCCAGGACCGCGCCGTTCGAGCCCGCCCTGAGCGTGAGCGAGCCCTCCTCGAACACGTCGGCGTGGAGATTGTCCGACCATTCCCGGTGGAACGACAGGCCGCTCCAGCTGCCGCTGCTCCGGGGGTTGACCTCGATGTGGAAGGAGTAGCCGGGATCGTCGCCCACGAACTCGGGGACGTAGTGGAATTCCGCGGCGCAGTAGATGAAGGCGTCGAGCTGGACCTCGCCGACGTACAGGTCGCCGAGATCGACGACCTTGTGGGTCGGCTCGCCCCAGGCGATCGTCACCGGCAGTTCGGTGGTCTGGCCGGCCGCCTCGACCTTCAGCAGCGCGTTGCCGGGGAATGCGCGGGCGAGCTGGAAGTAGCCGTCCGAGTCGCTGCGCGCCTGGTTTTTGGCGCCCATCCCGTACTCGGTCGCGCCCACCCGGCTGACGGCGTCGATCTTCGCGCCGGACAGCGGGAGCCCCATCTCGTCGATGAGCCGTCCGCGGACGCGGTAGGTCCAACCGAGCCGCTCGGCCATCGCCGGCAGCTTGCCGGATTCGCCCCGCGAGCCGAGAAACCGTTCGACCTCGTCGCGCAGGGCGTCGATCGTCGAGGCCCCCGCCGCGTAGAGCGCCAGCACCTCGCCGAAGCTCGCGCCCACCACCGGAACCGGTTCATCGACCTTGGAGACGAGCCCGATGGTCGTCGGCTCGCTGCGCACCAGGCTCGCGAGCAGGACCGCGCCGAAGCCCTCGGCGCTGGGCAGGTCGGCGGCGGCCGGATCGACCCCGTGGAGCACGGTGCGCGGAAGGGTCGGGTCGCCGCTTCCGACCGCCCCGGTGAGGAAGAACTCGGAGAAGTAGGCGTAGTCCTCGGTCACCGTCGTCCGACCCGCGTGGATGACCCCCAGGCCGTGGTTCTCGTCGGGCGCCAGGTTCTCGATGGTCAGATAGGCCTCGTCGCCGGCGAGCACGTGGGTCATGTAGTGCCCCACCTCGTGCGCGACGGTGGTCGCGTCGGCGTTCAACTGCAGCCCGATCATCGGCGTGGTGCTGTTGCCCAGCGCCGGTCGTCGGGTGAAGCCGATGTAGTAGTTGCCGTCGTCGAACTGGCGCAGTGCGAGCCGTCCGTCGATTTCCTGCTGCGCGCGAGTCCGCAGCGGTTCGGGCAGCGCCTCGAGCCAGTGGCCGACGCTGGCCAGCCGCTCGGCGCGCACCGCGGTGCGCCGGCTGGCGTCGGTCGCCTCGGGCGTCAGGCGATTGATCCAGAAGTATTCGAATCCACGATGGTTGCTGCCTCGCGACGGGGCCGCGGCGCTCCGAAGAATCGGGTTCAAGGGTGCCAGCGAGCCGCCGTCGCCATCGGCGAGAGGCAGTTCGAATTCGACCGGGGCCTCGAGCGAATCGCCGGCGACCGGGACCCAGCGCGAATCGGCGTCGAGCCCGTCGTCGATCGCCCCGGGATGCACGCCGTGGGCATAGAGGCCCGGCTCTTCGCCCTCGGCGACCGGGATCCGGGCACGCACCGGGCCTGGGCCCTTGTAGTCGATGAACCAGCCGCGGCCGCCGGCAAACGGGCGTTGCGGCGCATCGAGGATCTCGGCGGTGACCAGTTCGCCCTGTCCGCCTTCGGCGAAGAGCAGGGTGACGCCGCTCACCGGGTCCAGGTACTCGGTCTCGCCCGCGAGTTGCGCGTAGTGCGGCTCGCCGAGTTGGAAGAGGGGCGCGGAGGCGTCGGAGGGACCGGCGCACCCGGCGAGGGCCGCCAGGATGAGAACAGCAAAGGTGACGTGCTTCAAGGCTTCACTCCTTTCGGCAGCGCAGGACGTCCCGCACGGACA
>JARKOL010000246.1 GCA_029975745.1 Myxococcota bacterium
CGGCAGCAGGGCGGCCAGGCGCCGCAGGAAGGCGACGGGGTTCCCTGGGCCCGCCCGGCGAGGCGTCGGTCGGGGCGCTCGCATCCCGCCACCGCGACGGCACCGACCGTCCCCGCGATCACGCCCAGGGCGGCCCGGCGCGTCAACTGTCCGTTGTCCGGTTTCATTCGTCCTCCGGAACGAACCTCGGGAACCTTTCTACCCGTTCGCGGCCGATGCGCCAAGGGGCGTTCGTCCGATCGAGCGTGTCGCATGGTCGGGCTCGTCTGCGGCGGAGGTCCTTGCGAGGGCAATCGGTGGCGGCGTGACGGGATTCAGGGGCACCAAGGACGCTAGCGCGGCTTCAGGTCGATCACGACCAGCTCGTTGCCCTGGGCCGGCGTCCAGGCCTGCACGTACAGGAGGTTCCCGTCACGCCCCAGCACCCACGGGAACGAACCCCCGGCCCCCGGGTTCAGGTCCGCCAGCAGGCGTGTGCCCGCCGCCGTCCCGTCGGTCACCCACAGTTCGCGTCCCGCGATGCCGTCGTCCGCGGCGAAGACCGTGTACTGGTCGTCCCACGAGACGAAGCCCTCGGGATCGGACCCGGTCGTGCCCGGCCGGATGTCCACCGGCGTGACGGCCCCCTTCTCGATGTCGATCATGGCCAGTTCCCGACCCGCGCCCTGGAGCCGGGCCGACATCAGCAGCACCCGCCCGGTGACGGTCAGGCTCGCCGGACTCGAACTGCCCGCGCGCGCCAGGTCCGCCAGTCGCGTGGCCGGCTGTCCCGGTCCCAGGCTCACCCACGGCTCCCGCTCGCCGTTGCCGTCCGTCGCCGTGAACAGCAGCCGCGACGAGCCGTCCTTCGACACGTAGCCGACCAGCCAGTCGGGTTCGGACCCTTCTGACCCGGGCCATACATCGGACACGCGAAGGGTGCCTGCCTCGGTGCCGTCGGAGCACCAGGGTTCACGGCCGCCCGCCTCGTCCCATGCGCTGAAGCACACCCGGTCGCCGACCGGGACCAGGTTTCGGGGATTCGAACTCCTGGTGCCGGCGGCGATGTCCTTGACCCGGGCCGCCGTCGTCCCGTCGGTCGCAAAGAGTTCGAAACCGGCGGAATCGTCCCTTGCCCGGAACAGCACCCGCCACGCACCGCCGGGCGCCGTCGGTGCGATCCCGGCGAACTCCCGGGGATTGGAACCGGCGCTCCCCGTGTAGAGGTCGGCCAGGCGCACCGTGCCGCCGGTCGTGCCGTCGCTGGACCAGGGTTCCTCGCCGCCGTCGCCGGACGCCGGGAAGTAGAGCCGGCTGCCGATGGCCGTGAAGCCCCACGGGGAGCTTCCGGACGTGCCGGGCCTGCAGTCCCGCAGCAGTTGCGTGGTCTGCAGCGTGCCCCCGGACAGCCACGGTTCCAGGCCCGTGTCGTCCTGGGACGCCCGGAAGGCGACCTTGTTGCCGAACCGCGCGATCCCGAGGGGCAGGCCCAGGTTGCCCGGTTTCTGGTTGACCGCCACCGGCAGCACCGTGCCGTCCGCGGTCCCGTCCGAGAACCACAACTGCAGTCCGTCCTCGTCGCCCCGGGCCAGGAACGCCAACCGGCCGTCGGGCATCACCGCGGCCGGTTCGCCCTGCAGGCTCGAACGCTCGCGGGGCAGTTCGATCTCGACCGCCTCGCCGCCGGGAACCACGCGATACAGGCGCGACTCCTCCGACGAGACCGGCTTGGTGACGTACAGGTGATCGCCCACGGCGAAGATTCCCGAAATCTCGCCATCGAGCATGAAGTCCTGGTCCCCGACCGGCCCGGTTCCGGTTGCCGTGCCGTCGGTCACGTACAGGCGCATCCCGCCCGATGCGTCCTTGAACCCGAAATAGACCCGCCCGTCGAACGCGGTGACGTGGTAGAAGCCGCTGCCTTCCGCCGTCGCCGTCAGTTCCTTGATCAGCGTCGGCTGGGGATTGGCCCCCGTCAGCGCCAGGCGGAACCACTGGCGGTCGCCGCCGGCCCGGCGGGCCGAGAACACCAGGTGGTCGCCGATCCGGTGGAAGTCCGCGGTCCACGGGCCCCCGCCGATCTGCGTCAGCGGCACGGTGCCCAGCTGCGTGCCGTCCGTGCGAAAGACCTCGCCGGCGCTGACGTCCCGGGTGGCCGCGTAGTACAGGACGCCGTCGATCACGGTCAGGTTCGACGGCGAACCACCGACCGGCGTGCCGACGAAGTCCTGCCCGAACCGCTTCGTCCCCGCCACGGTGCCGTCCGTCTGCCACAGCGAGAACGACCCGTCCGCGTTCTCGCCGCGGTAGAACACCAGCGAACCGAACCGGGTCGGTTCGGAGGGGCCGTCCCCGGCGTTGGTCCCCGGCACGGCGTCCAGCAGCGCGTACGTGCCCTCGGGCGTGCCGTCCGAGCGCCACAGGTTCGCCCCTTCGGCGTGGGTGGACGCGGGGAAGACCGCGATGTCGTCCAGCATCGCGAAGCCCTCGGACGCATCGATGGCCTGGGCCAGATGGCGGGGCGCGGTGCCGGGACCGTCCATCGTCCACAGGTGCCACCCGTCCTCCTGGGTGGCGAAGAAGTAGAGCCGCTCGCCGACCGCCACGGGTCCCTGCTGGACCGGCGACGGGTTCGCGGAACCGCGACCGGGCCTCAGGTCCGCCAGCAGCCGGACGCCCGCTCCCGTGCCGTCCAGCAGCCACGCCTCCACGCCGTGGAGGCCGTCGTTGAAATTCGCCAGGAGGCCGTCCCAGACCGGCAGGAAGCCGCCGACCTGCGCCCCCAGCCCGTGGTGCAGGATGCGGGCCTCGACCAGCCGCGCCGGGCCGTCCGGATGCGCCATCACCAGGATCTCCCTGGCATTCCATCCCGTCTGGACCTCCAGGAAGATCCGGTCGCCGACGGCTGCCATGTCGTAGATCCGCGGGCGGTTCGCGAACGTCCGGATGTCCTTCGGCCAGGTGATCCGGCCTGCCGGATCGACGACGCAATCGGTCGTCTGGTACTGGCCGTTCACGCACGTCAGGGTCTGGCGACCGGCATCGTTGATGCCGCAGACCACGACCTTGCCGCCGTCGTTGACGCACTCGTCGGGATCGACGCAGTCGCCGTCGTCGATCCACGCCGCCTCCTGGCATACCTGCCCCTGGTCGCCGTTGCCGTTGAGGCCGCAAGGCACCGTCCGGGTGTCGTCCTCCTCGCACGGCGCCGCCGGCTGGCAGTCGCCCAGGTACGCCCAGCGCCCCTCCCGGCATTCCTGGGTCTCGTCGCCGTTCGAGCCGTCCTGGCAAGGCACGACGCGCGTGTCGTCGTCGACGCACTGGTCCGGGTCGAAGCAGGCGCCGCTGTCGATCCATTCGCCCTGCAGGCAGACCTGGTTCACGGTGGCGCGCCCGTTCAGGCCGCCGCATCCCGCGACGCGCGTGTCGCCGTCCGGGCTGCATTCGACGGACGCGTCCGCATCGGCCGGCACGTCCGTCGTCGCGCCATCGTCCTCGCCGCCCGGGTCGTCCGCCCCCGGGTCCGTGGTCGAGGGGTCCTTGCTGCCGGGGTCCCGGCCGCCCTCGTCCGTCCCGTCACCTGGGTCCGTCTCGCCGAGGTCGGCCGTATCCATCCAGCCGTCGGCGCCGGGGCCTCCTGGGTCGCCGGACGTGCCCCCGGCACCGCACCCCCACAGAAAGACGGCCATGAACAGGGCAACCCATGGACTGGCAGCGCGCATCGAGTCCTCCTTCCGGCATGCCGCCGCCGACCCTTCCAGGCACGGGCGGACGTTGGACCGGTTTCCTGCAGCAGTTCGGGCGATCATAACGGCCTCGCGGGGGGGTGTCATCCGGAAAACGACCGTGGACCCTGGATTGATCATGAAAATCCCTGCGGTTCGCGCGTTCCGCATTCCCCTTGCGGCAGGGGGTGCGTGGCGTCCCTGGCTACATCCGTCGTCCCCGGGTGGCATCGTCCCGGTCGCCCCGGAACCTGCGCGGCCCGCGGGATCGTGCTGCTGCCGATCCTGGCGCGCGACGACGAGGTCTCGCCGACCTTCGCGCGCGCGGTCGCCGCCGCGGCATCGCATGATTTCCTGTCGAATCGCGGTGGTCTTCGTGCGGCCCGAACCGCTATGATCGTTCCGCTCGAGCCGCGTCGCGCCCGCCATCCCGGAACCGGGGCGGAGCCGACGCATCGGGCAGCGGGCCGGACTCCGGGAGGCGAAGCATGAGGAAACGAGGGTTCATTGCGGCGATCGCATTCGTTGCTGCGCTGGCGTTTGCGGCCTGTGATGCCGCTGACGAGGTCTTGGATAGTGGGGTGACCGACGAGGCGGCCCTGGATGCGTGTAGATCCTTCGTTCGTGACTTCACCGCTTCGGTGCAAGAAGTTCCTCCATCAGGCAGCCATTGCAAGGAGTTGCGGGTAGCTGGCCTGACGTAGTTGGAGGGTCGTGGCCATCAG
>JARKOL010000298.1 GCA_029975745.1 Myxococcota bacterium
TGACCGACGCAAAATCCTAGCACGCGGCCCCTATTTCGGTAAGGGCTGAAAGAGGCCGGGAACCTCGCGCTCGAGTTCCTGCAGCACCTCCAGGCCACCGAACAGGCCGGACGCGGAACCGATGATCCGGAAGGCGACGAACGCCATCGTCCCGGCCAGCAGCAGCGCGGCGGCGGCGCGCAACAGCCAGGACATCCGCTCGGCGTGGATGCGGCCGAATTCGTCGGCGAGGTCGGCCAGCGTGTCGGCCAGCGTTCCGGACCGCTCGCCGGTGGCAATGGCCAGCAGCGCCGTTTCGGGCAGCAGGTTCGTGTCCGCCAGGGCGGCCGCGAACTCGGCCCCCTGGTCCAGCCTCAGCGCCGTGAACCTGCATGCGGATGCGGCGGTCGGGTCGGGCAGGGCACGCTCGGTCATCGCCAGCGTGTCGGGCACGCCCAGGCCCGCCGCGAACCCGGCGGACATCCCGTGCAGCATGTCCGCCAGAACGCCGCTGCGGTAGGGCCAGCCCAGGATTGGCGTGGCGAAGGCGAGCCGTCGCAGGTTCGGTCCGGCGCGAAGCCACGTCACCAGCCGGGGCGTTGCGGCAATGGCCAGTGCGATGCCCGCGAGCAGGGCGATGCCGCCCAATGCCTGGGCGAGGTAGGCGCTGGTGCCGCCGCGGGGGTCGAACAGGCGCGGCAACGGCAGCAGCAGGCTGGCCGAGACCAGCAGAAAGACGGGGTACGCCGCGGACTGGAACGCCCGGCGCCTGAGGTCCAGGGACCGGCGCAGCCGCGAAGCCAGGCGCCCCAGGACATCCGGCAGGTTGCCGGTGCGCTCGCCCACGGCGACCCACCCTGCCTCCGGTCCCGGAAACAGGCCGGGGTGGCGGACGATGGCTTCTTCCAGGCTGCTGCCGCCGTCCAGGGCCGCGATCATGCCGTCCAGGGTTCGGGACAGCGGGGACGAGCGCACACTGCGCCGCAGGCTTTCCAGCGCCCCGGTGAGGGGCGCACCCGACTGCAGCAATCGCTGGAGCTGCGTCAGGACGACCAGCCGGGTGGTGGCGGGGACGCGGTCACGCCACGGGGGGCTGGGCATCCGAATCCCGGTCGCGCCCGAAGGCGGCCGGGGCGCCGGCCTCCTGCCGGGGCTGAATACCGGGGGAGGGGGGGGCTTTACAGGCAAGGTGCATCCACCCCGCACTTGTCCAGCAGGACGGACACGGAGGCGGTCTCGCCCGGGGCGGTGTCGGCCTCGCCGTATCCGAACTGGACCGCGACTCCCTTGATGTTCAGCGCGTACATCAGGATCGCGAGGGTCCGCCGGGCCGGCAGATTGGTCACCAGAACGCCGCCCTCGATGTCCCCCGACGCCAGAGGCAGTTCGCATGGGAACAGCGTGGGCGCCAGAACCTCGTTGCCCAGGTCGTCGATCAGTGTCGCCTGGATCGAAAGCACGCCGTTGCTGCCGCACAGGAGGCCGTTGCGGAAGCCCCACCGGAGCCGCAGCGAGGCGGTCTTCAGCAACAGCACGACCGGCGGGGGCTGGGTGATCTCGTTCTCGCGAATCCGGACGTCCTCGATGCGGCCCTCGAATTCGGTGCGGCCCTCCGCGGTCCGGCCCTCGACCAGCAGCGTGTACTTGCCCGATGGGATGGCATCAATCGCGAGGCCGGCGAAGCCCTGGCCGCACTCGGCCGTCGTGGGCGGATCCAGCACGTCGCTGCCGTCCTCCAGCAACCGGACCCGGATCGTGGTGATGCCGGCTTCCTCGCATCCCGGCCCGCCAAGCAGCCAGGCAACCTTCAAGGACCCTACGCCCCGGGAATCCCCGCAGCCGGCAGCCACGAGCGTCAGCAGCATTACGAACGTCAGCGGAGGAACCGGGAGTCGTCTCATGGCAAGCCCCTCGTTTTTGACCTGTGACGGCGTACGACTTAGCATTCTAGTGACGTGGAGGCTGGCGTGTCAATTGGCCGCCCAGGAAGGAGCTTGCTGCTGGGGAGATGGGGGCGCGGCCTCGCGGCGGCTCTGGCATGCCTGGCACTGGGCTGCGTCACGGGACCGCAAAGATCTTCAATGGTTCACGATCAGACCCTGGGTGCATCGGTCGCGCGGGATGGGCGGCTGCCGGCGCTGACGGGGCTGCGGGATGCGCGGGGCAAGTCGCGGAAGCAGGACAAGAAGCCGGAGGATCAAAAGGGGAGGTCCGGGGGCGGCGCCTCCGGGGTGCAGGGGACTTCCGGCAGTGCGGGGGGCGCCGTTCGCGGGGATCCGCTGTCGCCCGTGGCCTCGGCCACCGACGCTCGGGAGCGGGTCGTGCAGTCGGCGCGTCGGCTTCTGGGGGTCGTTCGCTCGTTTGACGAGCGTTCCTTTCTGGGGCATGTCCTGATCATCAATGACGTCCTTCCCAGGGGCGAGTCCTCGATTCGCTACACGGCCTCCGCCCATCGGGAACGGGCACGGAAGGCGGGCAGTTGGAGCCAGGTCGAGCAGGCCCGACCCGGCGACGTGGTCGTGTTTCCGTGTCGATCCGGTTGCGGCATCGGCGCCGACGACGGGGTGGCCGCCGGCGTCGTCGAGGAGTTCGGCGGCGGCACGTTGCGGTTCATCGCGTACCTGGATGGCGAGGTGCGTCGCTGCGTGTGGGGGAAGGACGGCGAGGGCGCCCGCGTCGCCCGGGTGGACGGCGTCGTTCGAACCTGGCCCTGACGGCGCCGGAGGTTGTCAGGGAACGATCTTCAGGTGCTGCAGTGTGCCCCAAACCGCATCGGCGATGTGTTCGCGCGTCTGCGTGCCGTCGATGACGCGCGAGTGGCGGGTCGGGCACAAGTCCAGGGACTCGTGATAGGACTGGGCGACGCGTTGCAGGGTGTCGGGGGCCTCGAACAGGTCGCTGCCCGGTCGCGAGCCCTGAAGGCGCCGCCAGCCCGTCTCGGCGGGCGTTTCCAGGAAGAACTGGACATCCGGCGGGGGCGCGTGTCGGTTGATCTCCGCCACCCATTCCCGGGCGACGTCCATGCCCTGGTAGGCCAGGGACGACAGGACGTAGCGGTCCGAGATGACCAGGTACCCGTCGTCCAGCAGGGGGCGAACCTCGCACGTCAGGTGATCCAGTCGGTCCGCCGCGAACAGCAGCGCCAGCGCGTGGCGATCGAAGGGCACCTCCGGTCCGGCGACGGTCCTGCCGACCAGGCGTCCCTTCAGAATCTGGCGGATGGTCTGGCCGATGGGGCCGTTGCTGGGTTCGGCGGTCAGGTGGACCTTGCGGTCGGGCACCTCGCGAGCCAGCCGCTCGGCCAGCAGGCGGCTCTGGGTGGTCGTTCCCGCGCCGTCCAGTCCCTCGAACACGATGAAACGACCCTGGGCGCTTGTCGTCATGGCGTTTCCTCGCATGGCATCCATCGGATCGACGCGCCCCGTGGGCACGCCGGCTCCCAGTCCTCGGGCCCCAGCGTGGGGTTGTCCTCGCGCTCGCGAATGCGAATCTGGACCTGGGCCTGGTCCCGTGCCGACTGGAACTCGATCTGTCCCGGCGCCCCCACCCGGTCGAAGGACCCGAAGTCCATCCGGTACTCCAACCGGTCGTTCGTGCGGCGTTCGCCCCGCAGGACGCGCCCATCCTCGCGGACCCAGACGCGAACCACCTGGGTCGGCGTCAGGGCGTGCTGCAGGCGATAGGCGCCCAGACGGCGGTCGAAATCGATCTCCCACGGCCCGTCATGTTCGATGCCCGGAGGCACCCCGAACAGGGCGCGCACCGCGTCGGCCAGGTCGAGGCCCAGCGGCAGCAGCAGCCGAAGGTTGTCCCGGCAGGAAGGGCCGGTCAGGCAGATGCGGTCGCCCCGTTCGAAGTAGTGGAAGCCTTCCGGGGTGGCGACCAGCGCGGCCACCAGATCGTCGGTCGGCGTCCAGGCATCGATTCGCAGGCGCTGCGAAGACGCATCGGCCAGTATCGAGACGCGCCCCTGCGCCCGCCCCCGGTCCGAGCGTCCCGAGAGCCTGGCCTCGGCGGCCATGGTGCCCAGGTGGTCGGCGCGCGCGCGCACCAGGGCGAGCAGCGGCGACGCGTCCTGGACCGGAGACTGGGGCATCGGGTGCAACGTGCCGGCGCAACCCGCCAGAAGCAGGGGAAGCAGGCACTTCAGAACGGCGATTGCACGGGACGTGGGGAATCGGGACGGAACGTCCATCAGCCCAGTCGCGGGAGCTTGAGCAGATCCCGGACGTCGCGCTTGAAGCCGACGCGGGCCGCGGCGATCTCGCGCAGTGCGGTGACGGTCTCCTTGTTGGCCGTCTCGACCTGCGGCTTCGCCTCGTTCAGCAGCATGCGAGAGCGCTTCGCCGCGAGCAGGGTCAGCGCGAAGCGGTTGTCCACGGCATCCAGGCAGTCCTCGATCGTGACACGAGCCATGAGTCACCTCCGACGGCGGATTGTGGGGGAATTCCGCCTGGAAGTCAATCGTCGCGCACCGGCCGGATCGTGACGCCGGCCTCCGAGAACAGGTGCTTCGCGTTGTCGGGCAACGGATAGGCATGGCGGTACACGACCTCGCGGATGCCGGCGTTGATGATCATTTTCGTGCAAAGGATGCAGGGTTGGAAGGTGGTGTAGATCGTGGCGTCCCGCAGGCTGACTCCGTGGTAGGAGGCCTGGACGATCGCGTTCTCTTCCGCGTGGGAGCACAGGCAATCTCCCAGGCCCGAGCCCGACGGGACCAGGGACAGGCAGCGTTCGCAGCCGCCTTCGTTGCAGTTCCGGGTCCCGCGCGGCGTCCCGTTGTACCCCGTCGAGATGATCCGGTGGTCCTTGACGACGACCGCCGCGACGTGGCGCTTGGCGCAACTGGACCGCGAGGCGACGACCTCGGCGATTCGCATGAAGTAGTCGTCCCAGGACATCTTGGGCAGGCGTGCGACCGCCTGGCGAAAGAGGTCGCGCACCTGCGCGGTCAGGGTGTCGATGTCGGCATCGTTGACCAGGGTGAAGTCGGCCAGCGCAATCGTGGCGACCAGTTGCTGCGCCGCGGGATCCCCGCTGGCCAGTTCCCGCTCCTCGGCCGCCTGGAACCCGGCCAGGTCGATGGGGTCGCCCGTGCGGGCGCGCGCCTGGGCCCGGGCGAATCGAAGGCCGGCGGGCGCATCCACGGCAATCAGGAAGAACGAGCCCAGCGAGCGCAGGAAGCGGACCTCCTCGGGGTTGCGAATCGAGTCCACCACCTGGTTCAACCCGGCATTGAAGCGCCGCGACACCCTGCGGGCCAGCGAGTCCAGGCCCTCGTTCTGACGCATCCGGCGGCCCGCCTCGATCAGGTTGTCGCGGGACTCGGGGGTTCCCTGATCCCGCAGTTCCAAACGCAGTTCGTCCGACAGGCTGAAGTACTCGAAACCGCCCGCCTTCAGGATGCGCGCGACCTCTCCCTTGCCCGCCGCATTCTTGCCCGTCAATCCCAGGATCATGGCTGCCTCGCTTGCAAGAACCCCATGCCACATGCGGATGCCGGGCGCCTGCTTGACATGCCCGGATCGGCCCAACATAATCTGCCCGACGCGGCCCGGAAGGCCGCCTGGAACCGGGTCATGTTGAGGATGGCGATGAACCACAAGAACCAGGTGCGACTCGATGCTCCGTTCCTTTGCAAGAACTCCAGGCTCGAGATCGCCGTCCAGAAGTGCCTGGACCAGTTCGTGGAGGCCAACGCCTTCAGCTTCAAGGAATCCTCCTGCTACAAGTGCCCCCAGGGGCAGCGCGTGCGCAACCTGATCGCCCGGTCCTGAACCGCGCGACCACGGAGGCGTCAGTGCCCGGGGGCGCCGGGACGGTCGGCGCTTGCCGCAACGACGAATCCCTTCCGGCCCGAGTGCTTGACCGCGTAAAGGGCGGCGTCGGCCTGCGCCAGCATTCGGGCCGGATCCAGCGGCTCGCATTCGGGATATGCCGCCACCCCGATGCTGACCGACGGGGTCACTCTCTGATCCTCGATCTGGAACGTCCGCTGTTTCAGGTCAGCCAGCAGCCGCCGCCCGACCTCCAGGCCATCGCCCTGGGCCATGTCCAGCAGCAGCACCGCGAACTCGTCGCCGCCCCAGCGCCCCGCGACGTCCATGCCGCGCAGCGTGGCCCGCAGGCTGTCGGCGACGGTCCTCAACAGTCGATCCCCGGCGGCGTGTCCGTGACGATCGTTGACCTTCTTCAGGTCGTCCACGTCGATCATCATCAGGCAGAAAGTGCCCCCCGTGCGCGAGGCCCGCTCGAATTCCTCGCGAAGGCGGGATTCCAGGTACCGCCGGACGTACAGGCCCGTCAGGCCGTCCTCGGTGGCCATGCTGTACAGGCGCCAGTTCTCGACCGCGATGGATGTCTGTCGGGCGATGCCGGCAAGAATGCGTCGGTCTCGCGGGGTGGGGACGGCCGAGGGGGCCATGACGACGGACAGATAGCCGACCTCCGCCGTGCCGTCCGGGGCCCTCAGAGGCTGTCGCACGACCGGACCGGCGCAGGGGGCCACCTCGGACCGGATGCGTCGTGCCCGGCGCCCCGTTCGCTCGAACTCCCGCTCCAGGTCGTCCAGCACCGCCTCGAGAATTGCCGGCTTCTGGGCCCGATCGATTGCCCGGACATAGGCGTGCCCGAACCCTTCGGGCCCCGTCAGGACGGTCAGGACGATCCCCCGGGCCGCGGACAAGGTGTCCAACAGGGCCATTCCGACCCGTCGTCCCACTTCCTCGACGTCCAGGGTCGAGGACACGGTCCGTCCGACGACCTCGGCCAGGGCAAGCTCCTGGGAGGTTTCGCGGACGGATCGGAGGGCGAAGGCCATGCGCCGGAAGATGTAGCTGAACACGACGTAGCTGAGCGCGAGGGCCGCCAACGTGGGGACGTGGTGGTCGCGGTGGGCGATGGCCAGCGCGAAGCCAAGCGGCAGGAAGGCGAGTTCCCCCAGGAAGCCGGGACCCGCGATGCCGGCCCCGATCGTGGGCCAGGGGACCTCGTTCAGGCGGTAGGAGACCAGGACCGTCGCGAACTGCAAGACCAGAATGCCCAGGGCCAGCAGGGCGAACGTGCCGATGGCGACGTGGACGCCGGCCGCCTCGTAGTGCGCCAGCGCCCTGGTGTCGAAAGCCAGTCCGACCGAGGCGATGATCGTGCCGCTGACGGCGGGCGGGAACAGCCACTTGGCCAGGGATACCCGCAGTGGCCACCGCTCGCCCGAACGATGTCGAAGGCCCCAGTCGAACGCACCGCGCAACGTCATGGCCACGAATGCGACCATGGCGGCGGGGCCGGGCCCGATGCACAGCATCGCGGCGGTGTAGACGGGCGTGTCCAGGGCGAAGCTGCCCGTGGTGGCCAGCGAGAAGCCCACCATCCTGGCCAGGATGGCCAGGCCGGCGAAGGTCATGAAGGCGCCGGGCTCGTAGAAGATGGGGAGCGTGAGATAGCGCGGATTGACGATGGCCATCGCGGCCAGATACCCCAGGCCCAGCAACCCGGTCACTCCCACGAAGACGACGTGACGTTTCGTGAAGCTCGGGGTCATCCTGGTGGCGGCGCCTCGCTGGAGTGGGGCGTATTGTAGCAAAATCGGGTCGCCTTCAGTCGTCGAGGATCCTGGAGATGCCCTTGTCCGTGGCTGCCCAGTCCTCATCGACGCGAACGTGCAGGCGGAGCATCACCGGCCGACCGACGAGTTCCTGCAGGTCGGTGCGGGCGGCGATGCCGATCTGCTTCAGCATCGCCCCGCCGCGGCCGATCACGATGCCCTTCTGCGACGTGCGCTCCACGTGGATCAGCGCGCTGATGCGCACCGCCGCGGGGGCCTCGGGCTCGATGAACTCCTCGATGGTGACCGCGGTGGAGTAGGGCAGTTCCTGACGCAGGGCCAGCATCAGCTTTTCGCGAACGATCTCGGCCGCCAGGAAGCGCAGGGGACGATCGCTGAGCTCGTCGTCCGGGTACATCGCGGGGCCCTCGGGAACCAGGGGCAGCAGTTGCCGGACCAGCTCCTCGACGCCGTCCCCGTCCGCGGCACTGATCGGGACAATCGCGACCCAGTCCGTCGCCTTGGCGTAGGCATCGATCAGGGGCAACAGGGCCGGCTTGGCCAGCAGGTCGATCTTGTTCAACGCCAGCACGGCGGGCTTGTTCGCCGCCCGGACCCGTTCCAGGACCAGGGCGTCCCGACCCAGGCAGGACGCGGCGTCATCCGCATCCGTCATCATCAGGATCGCGTCCGCGTCGGCCAGCGCCGCCTCGGCCTCGGCCACCATCCGCCGGTTCAGCGCCTTGGAGGGCGCGTGGATCCCGGGGGTGTCGTGGAACAGGATCTGGGCGCCCGACTGCGACCAGATGCCCAGGATGCGGTCGCGGGTCGTCTGCGGCTTCGGCGTGACGATGGCGACCTTCGCGCCCATCAGCCGGTTGAGCAGGGTGGACTTGCCGACATTCGGACGGCCGGCAATCGCGATCACGCCGCAGCGATGGGGGGAATCCGCCATGAGTCATGCCTCCGGACAGGGGGAGATTTCGACCAGGAAGCCCCGGACGATACCGCCGGGGTCCGCCAGTGCATGCACCTCGGGGGCCAGTCTTTCGGACAGGCGCGCCCGCACGCGATCGCGCTGCGCCGGCGTTCCGACCTCGACAATCAGGGCGCCACCCGGGCGCAGGCGCTCCCGGGCGGCCTCGATCAACTCGAAGGTGGCGTCGGTGCCCTCGGGGCCCGAGAACAGTGCGCCCACGGGTTCGTATTCAAGCACGCCGGCATCCATCAAGGGGCGTTCGGACTCGGCGATGTACGGGGGGTTGGACACGATCAGGTCGGGGTGCTCGTCGGGCTGAAGGCCGTCGATCAGGTGGCACGCCATCAGGTGGACCCGGCCGTCCAGTCCGAGAGCGGTCACATTGCGCGCCGCGACCGCGAGCGCGTCGGGCGAGATGTCGGTCGCGATCACCCGGGACGTCGGAAGATTGGCGGCCAGCGCGCAGGCGATGGCGCCGCTGCCGGTACCGACATCGACCAGGGTGGTGGGGCGATCGCCGTTGTGCCGGCTCACCCAGGCCAGCGCGGCATCGACAAGCGTCTCGGTTTCGGGGCGTGGAATCAGCACTGCCGGTGTGACGGAAAACTCCAGTCCGAAGAAGTCCCGGCGCCCCCGGATGTAGGCGATCGGCTCGCCCCGGCCGCGACGGCGCAGCGTTTCGCGCAGGGTGCGGGTCTCGGCTTCGGTCAGGGGGCGCTCGGGGGCCAGGTACAGGTCCAGTCGCCGGATGCCCAGGGCGTCGGCCGTCAGCAGCTCGGCATCCAGACGGGGCGATTCCGAACCATGGTCCAACAGGTAGCGAGTCGATAGCGGCAGGATCTCGCCGACGGTCAACACCTTGCTCATGAACGGCCCCCGTCCAGGGGTTCGGTCCCCTGGAATCCCCTGACTGCGGCGGCTGCGGTGGGACGGACGTCCGGTGTCGATAGCAGTGCCGAGATCATGGCGATCCCGGACGCCCCGGCACGCCGCAACTCGGCCACCGCATCCAGCCCGATCCCGCCGATGCCGACCACGGGGACCGGCGCGACCCCACAGGCCTGCCGCAGGCCCTCGATTCCCAGGGGCGTTCGGCCGGACGGCTTGGTCGTCGAGGCGAAGACGGGGCCGAAGCCGATGTAGTCGGCCCCGTGGTCCAGGGCGGCCTCGTCGATGGAATGCGTCGAATAGCCCACGATGGCCCCGGGGGGCAGAAGCCTTCGGGCCGCCGCGACCGGCAGATCCTGGTCCCCCAGGTGCACCCCGTCGCACGGCGCCAGCGCGGCGACGTCCACCCGGTCATTGACCAGCAGCGTCGGACCAGGGCCCAGGGCATCTCGCACCGCGGTGACCAGTGCCAGCAGCGCGCGGCCGGACAGGGACTTGCCGCGGACCTGGAACACGCGGACCCCCTCGCCGGCCATCGTCAAGGCCGCCCCGGGCAGCCGGTCGGGCGCCAGGGTGTCCGCGTCCAGAACGGCGTAGATTCCGATCGGTTCGGGCAGCGGCATGGTTCACCCCTCCGGGACCAGGAAGCCGGGCTCGTCGGGCTCGGGCATCGGCTGGTCCATCGCGTCGGCCGGTCCCTCGTCGGCCAGCACGGCATGGATGGCCGCCAGCAGGGAGGGCCGGTTCAGCACGGAAGCCAGTTGGCGGCGCAGGGACACCGCGCCCCGCATGCCGCGCGTGTAGCGGGACAGGTGCTTCCTGAACAGGCGGGCGGCCAGTTCGGGGTCCCGACCCAGGTAGTCGGTCATCCGGTCGTAGTGGTCCAGCACGGTGGCCAGCCACTGGGCGCGCGTCGGCCGCGGCGGCGGAGGCAGTCCCTTCCAGGCCGCCAGCAGTTCGCCGAACAGCCACGGATTGCCGATTGCGCCCCGACCCACCATTACGCCGGTGCAGCCGGTGCGCTGGATCATCCGCAGCCCGTCCTCGCCCTGGATCACGTCGCCGTTGCCGATGACCGGCAGATCGACCCGCTCGACCAGCCGCGCGATGTGCGTCCAGTCGGCCTTGCCGCGATAGCCCTGGGTGCGCGTCCGGGCGTGCAGCGTCAGGCCCTCGATGCCGCAATCCTGGGCCATCCGGGCGACCTCCTCGATCACCAGATGGCCGGTGCTGGGACCCGAACGGAACTTCAGGGTGACGGGGACCGACACCGCGTCCCGCACGGCGCGCAGGATTCGCGCCATCAGCTCCAGGTCCGACAGCAGGGCGGCACCCGCGCCGCCGTTGGTGACGCGTCGCGAGGGGCAGCCCGCGTTGACATCGATGATGTGCGCGCCGGCATCCTGGGCCATCGCCGCGCCACGGGCCATGACGTCGGGCTTGCTGCCCTCGATCTGGATCGCCAGCGGTTCGTCGCCGCCGTGGACCCGGACGCGGCGCCGGGCATCCTTGGCGCCGAAGGTCAGCGCGATGGCGGGGATCATCTCGGTGAAGGTCAGACCGGCGCCGCACTGGCGGCAGATCGCCCGGAACGGGTAGTCGGAGTACCCGTCCATCGGTGCCGCGACAAAGGGATTCGCGGCCAGGATCGATCGCAGATCGACCCGGGGCGCGCGTCGACCCACGATGGGAGGCGCGTCGGAGTAGCGGGAGGGCACTGTGGAGACTCTCCTTTCCGGTCGGTTCGCCCCATGGCGCCGACCCTGTACCCGGCCTAGCGGGTGATGACGTACTGCTTGTAGCAGCCCCGGCCGGTGACGGCGATATCGTCGATCAGCCATCCGCGGAACGCGTTCCGGTGGCCATCCACCGAGTCGAATCGGAAGCGCAGGCGCATCCACTCGCCGGCCACCGGCGAGAGGTCGAACGAATAGGATTGCCAGACGGGGGCGCGATCGACGCCTCCGGACGACCAGGCCATCGTCGGGTTCTCGGAGGAGACGACATCCTTCGGCTTCAGGGAACCGACCGGTACCCACTCGTCCAGTTCGGACATCGACGACAACTGGGCCTCGACCAGCAGCTGATCGGCCTCGGGCTTGAACGACTCGACCTCCCACGCGGACTTGAAGTCCAGGCGCATGTCGGCCACGCGCCAACCGTTGAACCAGGGGGACGCGAGGGTGCCGGAAACCACGGGGCCCTCCTCGGCGCACTTGGTGTCGATCGGCAGGTAGGCTCCCAGTTCCAGGTTGCCGAAGTACCAGCCGCTGACGCCGGACCACATGCGCGGCAGGCTGCCGGGCGACCAGATGCAGCCGGGCTGGGGCGACGCGGTCTGGCATACGGCGCAGCCCTCCTTTCCCGGGGTGCAGCTCTCGTCGGACGGCAGGTCGGCGCAGGTCCCCAGCAGGGCATTGGCCGGGTACGAGTACCAGGTCTGGTTCCAGCCGGCACCGCCGATGTGCTGGGAGGGTTCCCAGTAGCCGCTGCCGGCGGTAGCCGGGCGAACGTCGGTACTGCCGCTTTCGAAGTCGTCCATCAGGCATGTGCTGAACTCGGTCGGTTCGGCTTCCAGGAACAGGTACACCAGCAGCAGCACGTTGCGTTCGATTCCTTCGAAGCGGTAGATCTCCGTGAAGTAGCCCGTCTTCTGGGCGACCAGCATCAGGGCGCCCGTCGCGTCCTCCGGGAACACGCCCGAGATGCAGAAGAACCCGTTCTCGTCACTGAGGGTGTTGCCCAGTTCGACGTTCGGCTGCTTCAGGGTGACCTCGGCGCCCGCGATCGGGTCCACGGCCTCGAGGAAGATGCCGCGGTCCTGGGTGACCGAGGCCACGACGCGCCCACAGACCGAGAGCGGAGCGCGGTCCTCGGGGGTGGGCGTCAGGATCAACTCGACCGGGAATACGTCCCCCTCCAGGAGCGGCACCGTCCAGGAGACCATCGATTCCCAGCCCTCGGCCTGGATGAACAGGCACCAATACCCGGGGGTGACCGGCAGGATGAACGACCCGTCCTCGTAGGTGGTTGCGACGTCCGGCGCGTCCATCGGCGGCTGCGAGGCACTGCACGCCCCGTCCATGGCCGCGATGATCCGGGCGCCCGCGATGGGCTGGCCGGCGGTGGCGGCCTTCAGCCAGGGGCCCTGAAGGGTCTGCGGCATGCCCAGGACCCGACCCACGATGCGCGCCCGCTTGTCGCAGATGTCGTTGTCGTCGGTCGTGCCGTTGCAGTCGTTGTCCACGCCGTCGCATTCATCGAACGCGGGCGTCGGCGCCACGCAGATGGGCAGGTGGCCGGCGATGTCGCACTCCGAGAAGCCGGGGCACGATCCGAACATGTTCGTGATCTCGCAGGCCTCGCCGACCAGTCCCTCGTCGGTCTGGCCATCGCAGTTGTTGTCCACGCCGTCGCAGATCTCGGCCTCGGGTGTCGCCGCGTCGCACACGGCTTCCTTCGTCTCCAGGTCGCAGGCCCAGGTGCCGACGCAGGTGCCGAAGTCGTTCTCGACCTCGCAGGCCTCGCCGACCAATCCCTCGTCGGTCTGGCCATCGCAGTTGTTGTCCAGACCGTCGCAGATCTCGGCCTGGGGCGCTGCCGCGTCGCAGACGGCCGTCTTCGTTTCCAGGTCGCAGACCCAGACGCCGGTGCAGGTTCCGTGCTCGTTCTCGACCTGGCACGAGCCGCCCGCCAGCCCCTCGTCGGTTTCCCCGTCGCAGTTGTTGTCCAGGCCATCGCAGGCCGTCTCGACCGCCTGGTAGTTCGGGATGGCGTCGAAGTCGCAGACCCACTCGCCCCCGGTGCAGCGGGCACGCAGGACCGCCTGCTCGGCGCCGCACACGCCCTGCGTCGGACACTCCAGGACGCTCTGGCGTTCCAGCCCCTCGTCGGTGGCGCCGTCGCAGTCGTTGTCCAGGTCGTCGCAGGTTGTTTCCTGGGCTTCATACCCGGGAACCTCGGAAAAGTCGCACTGCGGCACGCCATCGATGCACGTCGCCTTCACCGCGGCCCGACCGGCCTCGCAGACGCCGGGCAGCGCGCAGTGGATCTCGACCAGCAGCGCCATGTCGTTGGTGTACACGTTGTTCTCGGGGTCGTACTCGTCGGGGATGCAGTCGCCATCGGCGTCCGCCGTCATCAGTCGCGACTCGAGGGCGTCGATGATCCCGTCGCCGTCCCGGTCGTTCGGGGCGTTGATGTCGCCCACTTCCTCGCCGTCGGGAACTCCGTCCCCGTCGGTGTCCGCCCGGCCCGGGTCGGTGCCCAGCAGGTTCTTTTCGACCCCGTTCTTCAGCCCGTCACCGTCCAGGTCTCCGTCCGGGTCCAGGCAGGCATTGGCGTAGCAGATGCCGGATTCGCAGTCGCGGTCCTCGGAGCAGAAGTCGCCGTACTTCTTCTTGCGTTTGTCGTCGGCGCATCCCAGCGCGACGGACACCGCCAGACAGGACAGCAGGAGAAGCCGAATGGAACGGTAGCTGCGAGACATGACCACACCCCCCTCGGATGCTCGGGCTCCAGACCGGGGGGAGCGAAGACTCCCGATGCCGGCTAGTCCACGAGCGAAGCCAGGTCCAGCCCCTTCTTGCGGGCATACGAAACCAGGCCGACCTTGGTGATTGTACGAAGAGCGCGCGTCGAAAGCGATAGCCTGACGTGGCGCCCCAGTTCCTCGACGAAGATTCGCTTGGACTGGACGTTCGGGTGCTGCCACTTCCCCGTGCGGTTGTTCGCGTGGGAAACGTTCTTCGCCTTCAGGCGTCGCTTGCCGGTCAAAACGCACTTGGCCATGGGAGGTCTCCGAACAAAAGGCGCCAGAAGATACCCGAGGTCCCGACGCGAGTCAATAGTTGCGATTCGCCGGGGCGCACGACTGAAATGTGCCTTGGAAGGCGCGAGGGCCGTCCGAGGCAGGCGGGCCCGGTCGTGCCAAG
>JARKOL010000304.1 GCA_029975745.1 Myxococcota bacterium
CCAACTTCTCCATAGCCACATCTCATGCGACGGCCGTGCCTGAGCGGGTCGGCTCAACCCAGGGTTTGAAGCACTCCGGCGCCCGTTCTCGACGGCCGTGTCTCGATCATCGGCCGGACTGCTGCAAACCTCTTTTCGTTACGCGGAAACGCTGTGGCGCACGTATCCCGAGGTCGGCGCGTCGGCGGACTTCGTGATGTACTGGTGGCACAAGGCCGCGCTGCTGGTGCGCCAGGGCAAGGTGCGGCGCTTCGGATTCATCACGACCAACAGCATCAGCCAGGTGTTCGATCGGCGGGTGATCGAGACGCACTTGAACGCGTCGGAGCAGCCTTTGGCTGTGACCTGGGCGATTCCGGACCATCCTTGGGTCGTGGACGGGGCGGCGGTTCGCATCGCGATGTCGGTCGGATGCCGGGCTGATCAGGCAACCTCGAAGCCGCTGCTGGGCCGGATCACACAGGAAGCGGACCCGGAGCACTCGTCGGAAGGTGCCGCACGAATGGTTGAAGTCGCTTTCACGTCGCCGATGCGAATCCACGAGGACCTGTCCGGTGGAGCGGATGTCTCGCGAGTCGTTTCCCTTATGGCGAATGACGGTCTCTGTTCCCGCGGGGTCTCACTCCATGGCGCGGGTTTCATCGTCAGCCCGGAACAAGCGCAAGACCTCGGCCTTGGCTCGTTTCCCGGATTGGAACGTCACATCCGTCCCTACCTGAACGGGCGCGACCTGGCCCAGACGTCGCGTGGCATGATGGTGATCGACCTGTTCGGGCTGGACATCGAGGACGTTCGTGAACGGTTCTCGAAGGTGTATCAACGGGTTCTGGAAACCGTCAAGCCGGAGCGGGACCAGAACCGGCGCGATTGCTACCGTCTGAATTGGTGGGTCTTCGGTGAACCGCGCTCCGAACTGCGAGATTTCCTGAACGGCCTTCCCCGTTACATCTCCACAGTCGAGACCTCGAAGCATCGCTGGTTCACCTTCCTGGATGCGGATGTGCTACCGGACAACAAGTTGGTCAACTTGGGGCTCTCCGATGCATGGTTCCTTGGCGTTCTTTCGAGCCGGTGCCACGTAACGTGGGCGCTCGCCCTTGGCGGACACCTCGGCGTTGGCAACGACCCAGTATATGCGAAGTCCAAGTGCTTCGACCCCTTCCCATTCCCCGACGCTACGGAAGCCCAGAAGGCGCGAATCCGTGACCTGGGCGAGCAACTGGACGCCCACCGCAAGCGTGTCCAGGCTACCCACCCCGACGTGACGCTGACGGGCATGTACAACGCGCTGACGCGGCTGCGGGAAGCGAACGCGGGCGGGCCCGCGCTGGATGCCAAGGAACGCGCGTTCCACGACCGGGCGCTGATCGGGGTGCTGGCGACGATCCACGACGACCTGGACGCGGCGGTGGCCGATGCATACGGCTGGCCGGTGGACCTGCCCGACGACGAGATCCTGGCCCGGCTGGTGTCCCTGAACGCGGTGCGCGCGGCGGAAGAAGCCCAGGGATTCGTCCGTTGGCTGCGGCCGGACTTCCAGCGGGCGCGTGCGGGCCTGGCGCCGGTCCAGCCGACGCTGGACGGCATGCAGACCCCGCCCCCGGAAACGGCGGCCGTTCCGGCGACAGGGCAGGGCAGCGTGGCGGCGGTGTTGGCTGCGCGCAAGCCCCAGCCGTGGCCGTCGGACCGCTATGCCCAGATCAAGGCGGTGCGCGACCTGCTGGCGACGCTGCCCGGGACCGCGACGGCGGCCCAGGTCGCTTCGGCGTTCACCGGGGCACGTCCCGCCGCGGTGCGCCGTCACCTGGACATGCTGGAGCAGATCGGCGTGCTGACCGCCTGGGACGCGCCCGACGACCGCCGCTGGCACGCCCCCTCGCAATAGGGGGAACAGAGCCGCGCCCCCTCCTTTCCTGCTCGACGCCGTTCTGGTAACCTTGGCCGCGAGGGGCGTTGCAGATCGCGGAGCCACCCCATCATGATGCTGCAGCGCGGTTGCGCGGGTGGATCTCCGGCAGCCGTTGCCCTCAATTGACTCGTTTCGGCCGCCGCGCTTGAACCAGACATCGGCCTTCAGGATTCGATCGCGACGATACCCGATCCCGGAAGCGGCCCCGACAAGCCGACCGATTCCTGAGTTCGGCGCGCTCGAAACTACGGAGTCCCCGAGGCACAAGCCGATCCTGTGGATGATGGCGCTGCTGCTGGCGGCCGGGCTGGCCGCGCGACCGGCCCGGGCATGCAGCTACATGGCCCCGACCGAACACACGGTCGACCCGTCGAT
>JARKOL010000305.1 GCA_029975745.1 Myxococcota bacterium
CCAACTTCTCCATAGCCACATCTCATGCGACGGCCGTGCCTGAGCGGGTCGGCTCAACCCAGGGTTTGAAGCACTCCGGCGCCCGTTCTCGACGGCCGTGTCTCGATCATCGGCCGGACTGCTGCAAACCTCTTTTCGTTAACTCGGCGTGACCCTGTAGCACAAACAGGTTTTGGCTATAATCGTAGCCACAATGGTCGATGGTCAATTCGAGGTCGGTGCAACCAGCTACAATTGACGGGAGAACAATGGCTAGGAACAACTTGGCATTGCTCATGGAGTTACTCCTCAAGAAGGATGGAGATTCCTAGCACCGGGAGTTGAAGAATGTCAACGGAATTGAACGAAGAGCAATCCGCGCTGCAGGGGTGTTTTGGCGGGCTGATCGAGGCCGTGATGGGTCAAGTTCGGGTTCCAGGCGCTCTCGCGCTGGCATCAACGTGTTCAGAATCGCCGATTTTCGGCCTGACCTGGGTTTCGGGTGGGTAGGTAGCGATCTCGCCAGATCGGGCAGTTATCCCCGGCAGTTCCAGGGACGGGTACGGATCGACCCTTTACCTACGGTTTTTCGTCGAGCGGGGTGACATCCAGGACCTCGTTAGGTGCTGGAATCGTTAGTTTCTTGAGGGTGGAGCGGACCTCCGGACGGACCTCGTTGCGCTGCAAGAAACGATGGGTTTCGGTGCGGTACTCGGTGGCCTGGAGTCGACAGAGATCCTCGGCAATGCGGGTCCAGGGCCTGCCCACGGCCAGTTCCGCCACGCGTTGCAGCAGCAGGGCCAGGGTGCAGATCTTGACGTGGGCCTCGATGCGCCGGGGCAGCCAGTGATGCATGGGCCGCATCTTGATCTGCGTGGTCTTGAGGGACCGGAAGCACCGCTCGATGACCAGGAGGTTCTTGTAGCCGGTCGCCGCGTCCTCGACCGAGAGGCTGTCGTCGTTGGTGACCAGGACCCACTTGCCGTCCATGCGCTCGGCCTTGCGGATCGCATCCTGGGACACCACAACCTTGCCGCCCCGCCCGACCCGCAGGTACCGGCCCCATCGCTTGGACGCCAGCAGGTCGATGGCCCACTTGGCCGTCGCGCGATGGTCCTTGTGGGACGCCAACTTATCGTCGATCTCGGCCAGGACCTGGTCTCGGTGTTTGGCCTGGCGCTCGGCCTCGGCAGGGTTGTGGCACAGGAGATACCGGCGCCGCTTGACGCCCTGGCCCACCACCACCTCCTTGACGTGGAGGTTGTCGGCCAAGACCTTGTACCGTCCGGGGCGCCCCAGCACGTCTTCCTGAATCTCCTTGACCGACCCGGCACGGCACGCCAGCAGGTACGTCCCGCACGCCCGGGCCAGTTCATCCCGGTTGTCGGCGGAGTTCATGCCGGAATCCGCCACGAAGAGCGCCCGCCCCAGCTTCCAGCCCCGCAGGTCCTTCTTGACCCGCTCCACCGTGTCCACGTCCGACGTGTCCCCGGGGAATACCCAACTGCGCACCGGCAGACCCTCCCGGGTCACCGCTAGCGCCACCACCACCTGGGCCGACCACGTACCTTCCTTGGAATGACCAAAGTGCCGAAGCCCATCCTCGTCGTCCTCCTCGTCCACCGCGAAACTACACGTCGTTGTGTCGTAGAAGACCACGTCCACCTCGACGTTGAGCAGGTCCGCCGTCTTGAAGAAGACCGCCTCCTCCACCCGGGTCGCGTGCCGGTGCAGCAGGTCCATCGCCTCATACATCTGGGCAAGTTTCAGGCCCGAGCACGACGGCAGGTACACCTTGTCCAGCCACTGGTCCCACACCCCGAGCTTCGATGTCGGCTCGCACAGGCGATTCGCGGTCATCGCAAACAGCGCCCGCTCGTACGGCACCGTACACTTCGATTCCCGCTCGATCCGGCGCAACTCCTCGCCGATGCCGAAGCGTTCCCACAGGGCCTGGAGCACCCATACCGGGCCCAGCGGCCACGTCTGCACCTGGGTCACGCCCTCGGGCAGGGCCCGGCCCGCAGCCGCCCGACGCCCCTCGCCCATCGGGTCGGTCACCTCCAGACCACACACCCGCGCAATCGACCGGCACAGCCGCACCAGTGCATCCCGGTCCACCTCGTCCGACCGGCCGAAGGCGTGCACGATCTTCGGCACCGACTTCTTCGTGGTCTCGTCCCGGACGTTGTGGGCCAAGTAGAGGTATTCCACCTCCTTTCCGCCCGCGACCTTCGCCTTGTGGGTGCGCAAGTACATTACCCTCCCAGATTACCTTCCTTCTCTTTTTTGTCAACAATAAACGTCTATCTATTTTACCTACGTGTTGAACCAACCCGCTTCGCGGGAGTTGGCGGCCTGCAGCGGCCGTGAGAGCGGGGCGTTCGCCGTGTCGTGATCATCTCACCTGCAAGAAATCATTGACGAGCGGTTCCCGATCGAGTCTTGCCTCCAGCGGACAGGGGGGCACTCCATAGCCGAGTGCCCGACGTGAATTCTCACGGAGGCATGATCATGGGCCAACTGCGGGACCGGATGGAAGGGGATCTTCTGCTGCGGGGGTACCGGACGCCGACACGGACGCGGTACTTGTGGTGCGCGAAGCGGTTTGCGGCGTACTACGGGCGGTCGCCCTCGGAGATGGGGGAGGCGGAGGTCCGGGCGTTCCTGCTGCATCTCGTCAACGCCGGGAGGAGCGTGTCGGTGCAGAAGCTGTACGTGGCCGGGCTGAAGTTCCTGTACGGCGTGACCCTGGGCCGTCCGGAGGCGGTCGCCGGGATCCCGTGGCCGCGGGTGCGGCGCCCGCTGCCGGACGTGCTGAGCGGCAGCGAGGTGGAGCGGCTGCTCGGGGCCGTCGAGTCGCGCAAGCACCGGATGGTGCTGATGGCGGCGTACGGCGCGGGACTGCGCGTGAGCGAGGCGTGCAGGCTGTCGGTCGAGGACATCGACAGCGTCCGGGGCGTCATCCACGTCCGGGACGGTAAAGGCGGCCGGGACCGGTACGTGGTCCTGCCTGCCCGCCTGCTGCTGGCGCTGCGCGAGTACTGGCGCATCGAGCGTCCGGTCGGGACGCGGCTCTTCCCCGGTCGGAAGCGCGGGACCTGCCTGTCGGCCGAGGCGGTGCGGGGCGCGCTGCACAAGGCCGTGGCCACGTGCGGTGTCACGAAGAAGGTGACGGTCCACGCCCTGCGGCACGCCTTCGCGACGCACCTGCTGGAGGGCGGCACGGACCTGCGGACGATCCAGGTGCTGCTCGGCCACAACTCGATCCGGACGACAGCGCGGTACCTGCACATCAGCATGTCCCGGGTCGCGCGGACGCGGAGCCCGCTGGACGTGCTCGGAACACCGGACGGCGCGGTGCTGGGGTAGCACCGCGTGGCATACCGGGCGTGCCATGAGGCGCGCCCGCCGGGGAGCGCGGGGCCGCGGACCGCCTTGGGGGTCGACGACATCTTCCGCGCCCACGGCGAGGCGTACCGCCGGGACCATGTCCCGACGCCGGGCCAGCTCAACGTCATGCACGCCATCGAGGCGTGCCGGACCGCGGCGCTGGGCGGGCATCTCGACGTCTGCCCGGACTGCGGCCACGAGCGGCCGTCCTACAACTCCTGCCGCAACCGGCACTGCCCGAAGTGCCAGTCTCTGGCGCAGGCGGAGTGGATCGAGTCGCGCATGGACCGGGTCCTGCCAGCGCCGCACTTCCACCTGGTCTTCACGCTCCCGCACGAGCTCAATCCCATCGCGATGCGCAATGCGGCCTTCGTGTACGACCTGCTCTTCGCGGCGGCCTCGGGCGCGCTGCTCCAGATCGCCGCGGACCCGAAGCATCTCGGCGCGCAGCCTGGGCTCACGATGGTCCTGCATACGTGGACTCGCGACCTGCGCCTGCACCCCCACGTCCACGCCATCGTCACCGGCGGCGGGCTCGTCCCCGGCACCGGCCGTTGGATCCCGGCCCGACCGCGCTTCTTCCTGCCGGTCCGCGTCCTCGGCGCGATGCTGCGCGGGAAGGTCCTCGCCGGGCTGAAAGCCGCATACGACCGCGGAGAGCTCGACCTTGGCGGCACCTGCGCCCCGCTCGCGGATGCCTGGGCCTTCAAGCTCCTGCTCGACGGCCTCTACGGGAAGAAGTGGGTCGTCTATGCCAAGCGCCCCTTCGGCGGGCCGGAGCAGGTCGTCCGCTATCTCGGGCGGTACACGCACCGGACCGGCATCTCCAACCAGCGCCTGATCTCGATGGACGACGACGGCGTCCACTTCCACACCCGGGACGGCAAGATCGCGAGCCTCGCCCCGGACGAATTCATCCGGCGCTTCCTGCTCCACGTCCTGCCCAAGGGCTACGTGAAGATCCGTCACTTCGGAATCCTCGCGTCCGGCAACGTCAACACCCGCCTCGCCGCGGCCCGGCGGGCGCTGCACGCTCCGGAGCCGCCGAAACGCGAGCCCGTCGACTGGGAACAGCGCCTGCTGGAACTGACCGGGCTCGATCCGACGCAGTGTCCCTGCTGCGGCGGCAGGCTGATCCGCAGACCTCTCGCCCGGCCGTGCCTGGTCGGCGCCGCACCGCCGGTACCCGCGACGGAGGACACGTCATGACCGGCATCCTCGCGGCCGTCGGCCCCTGGCTCCAATCCCCGCCCGGCACGGGACCGCATCGATCCGTCCTGGGCGCCGCGACCCACGCACCCGAACCCGTCCCCGGGCCCGGCCGCGACCACTCCGGACGCCCGGCCGCCAGCCTCCAGCCGACGACGACCGGGCCGCACCCCCGTCGTCGCCCCCTCGGAACGCCCCCTCGGCTCCAACGTCCCCATAGCCACACCGCCTGCCGCGCCCGTGCCTAGCGGCTTGGCTCAACCCGAGGTTTGCAGCACCCCGGCGGCGGTCAGACGCAACTCGGCGTCGTCACGAAAGCCGGGCTGTGCAAACCCCTTCTCGTTCTGGCGACTGGCAGGGGGCGGGATCGCAAAAGGGCCTGTTTCTACTCAATCAGGATCTGCGGTGGTACCGAACTTCACCCTACTGACCCGAAACCCAGGCCTGACAGGGGCGATTTGGGGTCGGATCCAAGGTGCGAGCGCGCACCCAGCCCGAGATCGGGGCACGACCGGATTTTCCAGCAGGGCCGCGGGTCAGGCGGCCCGTGGCAGGGGAGCGACAAGTGACCGCAATCGTTCCACCTGGCCGAGGCGGACGCGCGCCAAGGCCATGCAGACGTTGACCAGGAGAGCCAGGGTGATCCGTGCTTCCATCTTGGCGAAGCCCCGGATGGTGTGGTGCTCGAAACCGAAGACGCCATCAACGCGGCTGAAGACGCGCTCGACGGCGGTCCGGTGCTTGTAGGCGTCGAGCCATGTGTAGGTGTGGCGGGCCCGTGGCGTGAAGATCCGCCGGTCCGTGTCCAGGGGGACGCGAACAACGCGGCCGTAGGAACCGATGCGGCGTCCCTTTTCGCATTCCAGTCGGCCCTTGCAATGCAGGCCGAGGGCGGCTGCGGGGCAGCGGTACTTCAAGGTCTTGCGGTCCTTTTCGAAGCCGCAGAAAGTCATGTGACGGACATCGCCCGACCGTGGACACACGCAGGAGACCTGGCCGCGCTCGTCGTAGACGAGGGTGTCCACCCGGTCCGGGACGTGGGGCCGGGTGGCCTCGCCGTCCTTCCACAGCCGGCGGGTGTCGATGACAGGGATGATGCCGTAGTCGTCGTACAACTCCGCATTGAAGTCCCCGGAATCGTAGCCCCGGTCGGCGGATAGTTCCTTGGCCCGGGTCGCGACCTGAGGCTGCCGGTCATGAAACGACCGGACCAGGCGGCGGCCCTCGACCACGTCGGCTCGGGATGCTCGGGTCAGATGGAA
>JARKOL010000314.1 GCA_029975745.1 Myxococcota bacterium
CCTGCGGCGCCGAGGGCAAGGGCGCCGTCGTGGCCGGCGCACTTCCAGGGCCTGCGGCGCCGAGGGCAAGGGCGCCGTCGTGGCCGGCGCACTCCAGGGCCTGCGGCGCCGAGGGCAAGGGCGCCGTCGTGGCCGGCGCGCTCCAGGGCCTGCGGCGCCGAGGGCAAGGGCGCCGTGAATCCCGACCTACGGGCGGTCCAGGACCCACTGCAGCAGGACGGCGGCGGCGGCGGAATCGACCTGGGCATCGCGGCGACCCGCACGGCCCGCCCGCACGCGGCCCCGGGGGCGGCGGCCGGCCTCGTGCAGGCGATCCTCGGCCTCGAACGACGACAGCCGCTCGTCCACCAGATCGACGGGGATCGGAGTCTGGCTGCGCAGCGCCTGGGCCAGACGCTCGCAGGCTTGGGCGCGGGGACCGGCGGTTCCATCCATGTTCAGGGGGTGGCCGACGATGATGCGGGCGACCTCCAGTTCCGCCGCGCGGCGGGCCAGACGCGCCGCCAGATCCTGGCCGTCCCCCACGGGCATGGCCTGAAGCGGCGTCGCCAGCATGCCCAGCGGGTCCGAAACCGCCAGGCCGCAGCGCACGGTGCCGGGGTCGATCGCAAGGATGCGCACGTCGCCCCCTACCAGACGAAGAGAAGGCCGCGCTGGTGGATTGCCAGCAGATCCATCGAGATCGCCGCCGCGTAGTGGATCGCGACGCCCAGCCAGAACGAGCGGTGGCGGATCGCCAGGAATCCCAGCACGCATCCCGTCAGGATGGCGCCGAAGGTCTCGGGCCAGGGCTTGCCGAAATGCACCATGACGTAGGGGATCACCATGACCGGGATGGCCAGGTAGCCGATGTAGCGGTACAGACCGAACAGGATGTAGCCGCGCCAGAAGGACTCGCCGCTGACGAACACGAACAGGTAGAAGGCCTGGTAGATGACGAAGTCCCAGGCCGGCACGGTGTCTCCGACGACGATTTCGCGCCCGAAGGGGTAGCGGTACTGGAACGACGGCAGGCTGGCCGCGTAGGCGATGAACGGAACGACCACCAGGAACAGCAGCAGGTAGACCCAGGCAAACTCGAATCGGCTGGGCAGGGCATAGCCGTACTGGGAAAGCCCGCGGCGCATCAAGGCCATCAGGACCCACGGCACGAACATCCGCGTCACGGTACACATGATGGCGAAGTAGAAGAAGCCGTGCATCCGCTGGAGCGGCCAGTCCGCCGGGACGTACTGGCGCAGGTTCGCGTTGAAGAAGTCCGGGCGCCCGAAGTAGTACAGGACCGTCAGGATGACGGAAACGCTCAACAGGACGACGACGGCCTCGCCGGGCAGGGACCGCAACTGGGAGCGCGCGTCGGCCAGGCCTTCTCGGATGGCTTGCAGCAGGGGGCACCTCCGGTTGGCGCGATCCTAGCAGATCAGAACGCCATTTCGGTCAGATCGTCGGCAACCTGGAAGGGGGCGGCGGTGGCGGCGCGGACGTCCTCGACGGTGACTCCGGGGGCCAGTTCCCGCAGCACCAATCCGTCGTTCGTCACGTCCATCACCGCCATGTCGGTGATGATCCGGTGGACGCAGCGGCGGCCGGTCAGCGGCAGCGTGCATTCGGGCAGGATCTTGGGCTGGCCCTTGGCCGTGTGTTCCATCGCGACGACGACGTAGCGCGCGCCCGCGACCAGGTCCATCGCGCCGCCCATGCCCTTGACCATCTTGCCGGGAATCATCCAGTTGGCCAGGTCGCCCTGCGCCCCGACCTCCATCGCGCCCAGGACGGTCATGTCCACGTGGCCGCCACGGATCATCGCGAACGAATCCGCGCTGGAGAAGAAGCTGGCGCCTGGGAGCGCGGTCACCGTCTGCTTGCCGGCGTTGATCAGGTCGGGGTCCTCCTCGCCCTCGAAGGGGAAGGGGCCGACGCCCAGCAGGCCGTTTTCCGAGTGGAACACGACATCGACGCCCTGCGGCACGTAGTTCGCCAGCAGGGTCGGCAGTCCGATGCCCAGGTTCACGTAGAAGCCGTCCTTGATTTCCCGGGCCGCGCGCATGGCGATCTGTTCGCGGGTCAGCATGTCGGTCCCTCCTGTGTCCGCGGCCGCGTCGTCCGGCGTTCGATGGGCTTCTTGTAGGAATCGCCCGCGATGATGCGCTGGACGAAGATGCCCGGCGTATGGACCGCGTCGGGCGCGATGGCACCGACATCGACCAGGTGTTCGACCTCGGCGATCGTGACGCGGCCGCACGTCGCGACCATCGGGTTGAAGTTGCGCGCGGTCGCCCGGTACACCAGGTTGCCCGACCGATCGCCGGTGTGCGCCCAGACCAGGGCGTAGTCGGCGGTCAGCGCGTGTTCCAGCAGGTACTCGCGGCCATTGAACACGCGCGTCTCGCGGCCCTCGGCCCGGGGAGTGCCCACGCCCGCCGGGGTGAAGAACGCGGGAATCCCCGCCCCGCCGGCGCGCATCGCTTCCGCCAGCGACCCCTGGGGCATCAGATCGACCTCGAGTTGCCCGCGGATGTACTGCTGCTCGAAGTTCTTGTTCTCGCCGACGTAGCTGGCGACGATCTTGCGCACCTGGCCGGCGGCCAACAGGATCCCCAGGCCCTCGTCGTCGATGCCGCAGTTGTTGCTGATGATCGTCAGGTCCCGGACGCCCTTGCGGTGCAGGGCGCGGATCAGGTTTTCGGGGTTTCCGGACAGTCCGAAGCCGCCCACGGCAATCGTCGCGCCGTCGGGAATGTCGGCGACCGCGGCATCCGCGTGGTCGAATACCTTGTTCATGGTTCCTCCGGCCGGTGGTTCAAGGATGACCCGGCGGATGATGGAACGAAACTCGGGCGGCGGTCAATGACGGGTGTGGTGGCCGGTGCGGGGACGGGGCCGGTGCGGGACGCGTCAACTCGATTCGGGCGGCGGCCCGTCGGCCCAGTCGGGCATGCGGGTGACCTGCTTCAAGGCCCACAGGTACGGGCCGGCATACTGGGGCCGCATCAGGTTTCCAAAGGACATCAGGCCGTCGTGGTTCTCGTGAACGGAACCGGGCAGCCCGTGCTGACGGGCCAGCGCGTCGTGGCCGCTGGGGGTGCCGGCGGGCTTGCCGGTGCCGTTCACCAGACCCCCGGGATCCTTGGCGTATTCGTCCTTCAGACCCAGGGCATGGCCGAATTCGTGGACCGCGATGTTCTGGGGCTTGCCGTCCCCGACGACGACGAACGCCCAGTCCCCGGTGCCGCCGAATTCGAATTCCAGGCGTGAGGCGTCGAATCCCGCGGTCGCCATGTGGTCCCGGATGGCCGCGAAACGTTGCCGTGCGTTCGCCTCGGCCTGCTTCCCGGGGCCCGCTCCCTGGACCTGCCACGTCATCCTGGGGGGGGTGTCGGAGCCGGCCTTGAAGCGGATGGCCAGTGTGGTCAGCGTGGCCGGGGAGTTCGGCGAGGTGGCTCCGGGCGCGAAGGTCACGCTGCTCGCCAGAAGATTGTCGGCTCGCGGCGCCACGTCGGCTGATGCCAGCGTCATCCGGTTGTCCTGGGCGTGGCCGCCGGAGCGCAGGACACCGATGCCGGCGCTGAGGTCGTCGGGCACCCTGTACACCTCCAACGCCAGGTGGTCGTCGGCTCGTTTGGCTCCTTCCCGGACATCGATGCTGAGGGCGGTCGTGGCGCCCAGCGACTCCCAGCCAGGCCGGGTTGCATGGAAGCGGAACCTCCCGGACCAGAAGCCCTCCACCACCGTGCGCAGGCGTTGCAGCCAGTCGGCCTTCTGCGAATCGGTCCATTGGTAGGGACGGAGGAGGTGTGCCCAATGAACCTGGGGCAAGTTGCCGAGTCTTCTGACTTCGGTCCTCAGACTTCCGATTGAAGTAGAGAGCTTACCTGCCTCAATGGTGATCCCGTCCTTGAACTCGACGCCGCCGCCTATGCGCAGCAGTTCGACGCGGGCTGCCGTCGAATAGGAAGCCTCGAAACCACCGATACCGGTTGGGGCGCGCAGATGCATCGGGCCGTGGACCGGACTGGCCAGGAAACCCTCCAGCAGGCCATGCTCGCGGGATGCGCCGGATTCGGGACCGGGCTTCGCTCCGGTTGGCCTCAGACGTTCGCGGCCCTCATCGTAGCTGGCGCCGCGCAGGAATCGTCGCAACTGCTCCTGGGGGCTTCGGGAGGAAGAGCCGGAGGCAGGTTGTTCCACTTCAGGTTGTCGTGTCGGTGCGGTGTCGGGGAACCCTGTCCGTTCCCGTTCCTGTGGCTGCATCTGCAACCTCGCCGTCAAATCGCCGTCACGTGGGCGCCAGGGCGCCCGGTCGCCATCACAGTCGTCCGCGCTTCATTCGGGTCGAACAGGTCAATTGCTCCAGGGTGTCCCCGCTAGAAATCCACCAGCGGCGAATGGTCCTCGCCACGATCTCGCAACCGTCGCTGCTGGGAGTTGAAAATCACCTTGGACGCCAATTCCTCGACATCGTCAATCTGTGGCGGCACCTCGTCGCCCCCTTCCAGGTAGTGGATGCGATGCCGCCTGCCGTCGATCTGGAAGGTGTAGTAGACGTCGGAGCCGCCGATGACGCCTCCGGGTGACGGCGGAGTCTCGCTTGGCAGCTCCATGACGCCCGAGGCTCGGATCGTGTCCTTCAACTTCGCCAGTTCCTTCGGTGACAACCTGCATTCCGAGTCCCACCAGCCCTCTTCAACGCGGATTCTTCGCGTCGTGGCTTCTTGGGTCGAGGGATCCAGCGCGAGGACGAGATCGAAGTCCCTGTAATCCCACCACGTCCCATCCGCCAGAATCCGGTACCCGCTGGGCCTCACCGTCGGGCGGGTGACCCACATCTCCATCAGCAGTGGTTCGGGCGCTTCCTTCCGCATTCCTTCCTCCCTGGGCTCGTTCCTTGGGGCTTCCTGGAGCGGGGGCCGCTCCTGTGCGGTGGGCGCCATCCGGGGCGGATCGACATCGCGACATCCACTCCCCAACAGGCAAAGCGTCGCCACCCCGACCCATGCAACCCGTGTCACAGCCACCTCGACGGCGAAAAGCCCCCCCATTATCGACGGAACGCGGCAAATGTCTCACCCTCGGATGTCATGCGGGGTACTGCCACATCCGAGATCGCAACTTGAATGTCATGCGGGGTGCAGGACGGCTTGAATCCGCCGCACTACCGATGACCGAGGTTGGTAAGACAGGGGCGGATGCCAGGCGACACGCCGATCTGGGCGCAGGTGTGCTGGCGGTCCATCGAGCGCGAAATCGGTGCAGGCAACGCGGCAGATGGCGTTGGTTCGCCGCCCGAATCGCGGCGCAGACGGTGGTTCCGGGGGCGGGCCGCGACCTGTCAGGTACGGGCCGCGACCTCGACAAAGAGGCCTCCAAGTGCTACAAAGCCGCGGTCTTCGTGTCGGTTGGACGATGGAAGCACTGCGTACGGAAGCCCTGGACGAGGTCGCCGCGGCGACGACGACGGCGGCCTTGAAGGACGTCGAGGTCCGGTGGCTGGGCAAGAAGGGACGACTGACGGCCCTGTTGAAGGAGCTGGGGGGGCTGTCCCCCGACGATCGCAAGGCCCGTGGACAGGCCCTGAACGAGTTGAAGCGCGACATCACCGACGCCGTCGCGCAGCGCGAGATCGCGGTCGCCCAGGCCGAGCTGGCCGCCCAGGCCGCGGGCGAGCGCCTGGACCCGACGCTGCCTGGCCTGCCCGTGGACGCGGGCCGGCTGCATCCGCTGACTCGCGTGATCGACAGCGTCGAGGACGTGTTCGAACGGATGGGGTTCCACATCCTGGACTACCCCGAGGCCGAGACCGAGTTCTTCAATTTCGATGGCCTGAACATCCCGGCCGACCATCCGGCGCGGGACACCCAGGACACGTTCTACCTGGCCGACGGCAACGTGCTGCGGACCCACACCTCCCCGGGACAGGTGCGGGCGATGCGCGATCTGAAACCGCC
This sequence comes from Myxococcota bacterium, assembly GCA_029975745.1. Taxonomy (GTDB): domain Bacteria; phylum Myxococcota_A; class UBA9042; order DTJE01; family DTJE01; genus DUVQ01. The sequence continues at coordinate 5,946 of JARKOL010000314.1, forward strand.
GTTTCGCGCCATATTTCCTGGGCGCGTCTATCGCTGCGAGGCGACCGACGCATCCCACGAGCACACGTTCCACCAGGTCGAGGGCCTGATGATCGACCGGCACGTTTCGGTCGCGCACATGCTGCACTCGATGATGACGCTGCTGACCGGCGTGTTTGGCCGGCCCGTGCAGGTGCGGCTGCGTCCCGGGTTCTTCCCGTTCGTGGAACCGGGATTCGAACTGGACCTGCGCTGCATGGTGTGCGAGGGCGCCGGCTGTCCCGTGTGCAAGCGCTCCGGCTGGGTCGAACTGCTGCCGTGCGGCCTGGTGCATCCGAACGTGATTCGCCACGGCGGGCTGGACCCCGAGGAATGGGAAGGCTGGGCATTCGGCCTGGGCCTTTCCCGGCTGGTGATGATGCGCTACCAGATCGACGACATTCGGTGGCTGATGTCGGGCGACCTGCGATTCGTGCGGCAGTTCTAGGGGCTGGGCCCCTGGCTTGACCCGGTGAGGTCCCGATGAAGTTTTCATGGAACTGGCTGAAGGACTACGTCGATCTGGACGGCGTGTCGCCCGACGAGGTCGCCGCGCGCCTGACCATGACGGTGGCGGAACTGGAGGGCGTCGAGCACCTGGGCGGCGGCCTGGGCGACGTGCGTGTGGCCGTTCTGACCGGACTGGCGGCGCACCCCGACGCGGACAAGCTGCGCGTCGTCACCGTCGATGTGGGCGGTCGCACCGTGTCCGGCGTGTCGGGGGCGCCCAATCTGCGCCTGGGCATGAAGGTGCCGGCGGCGCTGCCGGGGATGGTCCTGCCGGGCGACGTCGAGGTGCGCGCGACGACCATTCGCGGCGTCGAGAGCGGTGTGGTGCTGCTGTCCGAAAAGGAACTGGGCCTGTCGGACGACCACTCGGGCGTGCTGGAACTGCCCCAGGATGCGCCGGTGGGCGCCGCGCTGCCGGACGTGCTGCCGGTCGAGGACTGGGTGTTCGAGGTCGATAACAAGTCGATCACGCATCGACCTGACCTGTGGGGCCACCTGGGGCTGGCGCGCGAGATCGGCGCGATGACGGGGCGTCCCATGAAGTCCCAGGAGGACCCGATGCCGTCGTGCGCGGCCGATCCGCTGCGCGTGTCGGTCGAGGACGCGCGGGACTGTCCCAGGTACATGGCGGCGTGCTTCGGGGGGATTCGGGTGGCGCCGTCGCCCTTCTGGATCCGGCACCGGCTGCGCGCCGTCGGGCTGCGGCCGATTTCCAACGTCGTCGATCTGTCGAATTTCGTGATGATGGCGCTGGGCGAACCGACCCATACCTTCGACCGCCGGTACATCGGGGGCGATACGATTCGGGTGCGGCGCGCGGCCGAGGGCGAAGCGTTCCGGACCCTGGACGGGGTCGATCACGTTCTGACCGGCGAGGACCTGCTGATCGCCGACGCGGCGCACGGGATTGCGCTGGCCGGCGTGATGGGCGGCGAGAACAGCGAGATTCGCGACGACACGACCGACGTCGTGCTGGAGTGCGCGACGTTCCAGCCGGGTCGTGTGCGGCGGACGGCCGTGCGACATGGTCTGCGGACCGATTCGTCGGCGCGCTTCGAGAAGAGCCTGGACCCGGAGCTGGCGGAGCTGGCGGTGCGCCTGTTCTGGCGGCTGGTGCAGCAGGTGTCGCCCGGCGCGGTCGCGACGTCGCGCGTGTACGACGTGGCGGGGTTCGACCGGACGCCGCTGCGCGTTCGCCTGGATCCGGCCTTCATCACGCGCCGTCTGGGTCTGGACGTGCCGGCGGCGCGGACCCGGGCGATCCTGGAAAACCTGGGCTTCGTCATCGCGGTGGGGGACGACGGCGTGTTCGACGTGACCGTGCCGTCGTGGCGGGCCACGCGGGACGTGTCGATGCCCGTGGACCTGCTGGAGGAAATCGGGCGCGTCATCGGGTACGACCAGGTGCCGCCGACGCCGCCGATGGCCGCCGTGGACCTGGTGCCGACGCGTCCCTTGCGGGCGGGCATTCGGGCGGTCAAGCGCGTGCTGGCGGGCGACTGCGGGCTGGACGAGGTGATGACGTACTCGTTCGACAGCCAGGCGCTGCTGGCGCGGCTTGGGCACACCCCGGAGGACCCGGTGGTGGTGTCGAACCCGATCTCGTCCGACTTCAAGACGCTGCGAACCGAGTTGGCGGCGAATCTGCTGGGGGCCGTCGAACGCAACGCGTTGCGGTTCCCCGAATTCGGGTTGTTCGAGGTGGGCCGGGTGTTCGCGGGGACGCATGTCGAGGATGGGACGCCTTGGCAGCGCTACCGCGTGGGGATCGCGCTGTACCGGCGGGCCGCGAAGGCCGGCGAGGATGCCGAGGCGCTGCTGCGGCGACTGCGAGGCGTGGTCGAACACCTGCTGGACCGGCTGGACGTGGCGGCACCCGTGGTGTCCGAGGGCTGGGACGGCGGTGCGCTGCCGTGGCTGTCGCCCCGGGGCACCCTGACGATCGCGGCCTCCGGACGGCGGCTGGGCTGGGTGACGCGTGTTCATCCGGCGACGTTGCGGGCGCTGGACGTGCCGGGCGTGGCCGTGATGGCCGAACTGGACGTCGAGGGGATCGTCGGCGCGCCTGCGCGGTCCCGACGCTTCCAGCCGGTGCCGCGCTTCCCGTCCAGCACGATCGACCTCTCGCTGGTGGCGGGCGAGGGGGTGCGGGCCGAGGGGCTGTTTTGCGCGATTCGCGCGCAGGGCGGGCCGCACCTGGCGGACGTCGAGTTGTTCGCGATCTATCGCGGGGCGCCGATTCCCGAGGGGCACCGGAGCCTGAGCTTCCGGATGACGTTCCAGGCGGCCGAGCGCACCTTGTCGGACGTCGAGGTCAAGGAGGCGGTGGGGCGGATCACCGCGGCGGCGCGCGAGGCCGGGGCCGTGGTCTGGGGCGAGCAGGCCGCGGTTGGCGTGGCGGCCCAGCCGGAGGGCCAGTAGCCTGGCGGGGGCAGGGCGCCGGCGTGGCCGGCGCACTCC
>JARKOL010000318.1 GCA_029975745.1 Myxococcota bacterium
CGGCCGTAGGCCAGCAGGTCACCGACCCGACGATAGCAACGGCGCAAACCGGCCAGCCCCTCAGCCTGCCCGCCCACGGCAACCCGCAGGATGTTCCAGCCCTGGCCGTCGAGTTTTTCCAGCAGGCGCGGGTTGTCCAGGCTGAAGTTCGCCGGGCGACACCAGAGCAGGGAGGTCTTTGACGAACTGACGCACCAGCTGTCCGGGTAGCGGCTCATCAGCCAGGTGCTGAGGGTCTCGACGCCCTGCCCCACGGGCTGCTCCGGCGCCAGTTCGAACAGGTAAGGGGTGCGCGCCAATTGCGGCTTGAGGCCCATCTGCCGGGCTTCGTCCACCAGCCGTGGCGAGTCGCCGCTGTCGCTCAACAGCAGGGCCAGCAGATCGTCACAACGCTGGCGCCGCCATTGCTGTTCGGCCTGTTGGTGGCGCTGGCTCACCAGCATCTCGGCGGTCATGCGCACCAGTTCGGCGTAGGTGCGCAGCAAGGCCGGATCGCCGGTGATGCCCAGCACACCGATCAGCCGCTGGTCGTGCAGCAACGGCAGGTTGATCCCCGGCTGCACCCCCTTGAGCTGGCGCGCGGTGGGCTCGTCGATCTCCACCACCCGGCCGTTGGCCAGCACCAGTTGCGCGCCTTCGTGGCGGGTGTTGATGCGCTCCGGCTCGCCGCTGCCCAGGATCAAGCCCTGGCTGTCCATGACGTTGACGTTGTAGGGCAGGATGGCCATCGTGCGATCGACGATGTCCTGCGCCAGGTCATGATCGAGTTCGAACATAGAGGGAAGGTCCTTGGACGTTGTTCAGTGGCACAGGGTCGGCGGCCAATCGCTGTGCGCCGGCACAAAGACAGCGACCTCGGTGTGACTGAGACTCTCGGGGCGGTCAACGTTACCCTTGCACCGCAAAAAATCATAATAAAGAGAGACACTCCATGTCACAGAGCGCCGCTGCCCCACTGGCCCAGGCTGACGACAAGCACGCCGTCTACAAGCGCATCACCCTGCGCCTGATCCCCTTCATCTTCGTTTGCTATCTGTTCAACTACCTCGACCGGGTCAACGTTGGCTTCGCCAAGTTGCAGATGCTCGATGCCCTGAAATTCAGTGAAACGGTCTACGGCCTGGGCGCCGATGCCCGGAACGACGCTGCCGTGGCGCGGATCTTCGACATCAAGGGCCGGCCCCGGTTCGACCCCCTGATTGTCCACGTCGCGCGGCCCGACATGGTCGATGCGGTCGCGGCCACCGTGCCCCAGACCGCTCGCACCCTGATTCGCCGCTTCTGGCCGGGCCCCCTGACGCTGGTGCTGCCCAAGCGACCCGAGGTTTCGGACCTGGTGACCGCGGGCCTGCCCACGGTGGGCGTCCGGATGCCGCGCCACCCGCTGGCCCTGGCGCTGATCCAGCGTGCCGGCGTGCCGCTGGCCGCCCCCAGCGCGAATCCGTTCGGGCGCACCAGTCCCACCCGCGCCGACCATGTCGCCGATCTTCTGGGCGACGCGGTCGATGCGATCCTCGACGGCGGCCCCTGCGCGGTCGGGGTCGAATCGACCATCCTGTCCCTGGTCCAGGAGGCGCCGCTCGTGCTGCGCGTCGGCGGTCTGGCCATCGAGGAGATCGAGGCCGTCATCGGCCCGGTCCGGATCGCGCCCCCGAATGACGACCTGCCTCTGGCGCCCGGTCGGCTGGCCCGCCACTATGCGCCACGAACCCCGATGCGGCTGCTGGACGATGCGTCCGCCGTCCCGGGCGATCCGCGGACCGGCCTGTTGTCGTTTCGGGGCCGACCCGATGAGGCGTCCTTCGGCGCGGTCGAGGTGCTGTCGCGAGCCGGCGATCTGCGAGAGGCCGCGACCCGCCTGTTCGCGGCGATGCGAAGACTGGATGCGCACGGCCTGGAGCGCATCGTTGCCGAGCCCGTCCCGGACGTCGGGCTGGGGCGGGCCATCAACGACCGACTGCGACGCGCGGCCCGGGGCCCACGGCCCGAGGACAGGCCCTGACGCGCCGAAGCCCCGTCCTCGCCCCCGATCATGCTAGATTCGGAATCTGGGTCCCAGCAAGGAGTGGATATGGCCGGCACCTCCCCACGCCCCCCGTCGCCGGGAATCGCCTGGCACGCACTGGACACCGCGGAGGCGCTTCGGAAGCTGCGGGGAAGACCCGAGGGACTGGCGCCGGAGCAGGTTGCGTCACGCCAGATCGAGTTCGGGCCGAACCTGCTTCCCGGCGCCCGAACCCCGACCCTCTGGGCGATCATCCTGCACCAGTTCAAGAGCCCCCTGATCTACATCCTGCTGGCGGCGGCCGTGGTGGCCCTGGCCCTGAACGAGACCAGCGACGCGATCTTCATCTTCATCGTGCTGGCATTGAATGCCACGTTGGGCACCTTCCAGGAATGGCGGGCCGAGCAAAGCGCCGCGAGCCTTCAGACCCTGCTTGATGTCCAGGCACGGGTCCGGCGAGCCGGTCAGGAAGTGAGGGTGTCGGCTCGGGAACTGGTGCCCGGGGACATCGTCCTGCTGGAATCGGGGGAACGCGTTTCCGCGGACCTGCGCCTGCTGGATGCGAACAACCTGACGATCGACGAGTCCTTCCTGACCGGCGAGAACATCGCGCCCCGGAAGACCGGCGAATCGGTCGGGGAGGACCTGCCCCTGGGAGACCGGACCAGCATGGCCTTCGCCGGCTCGATGGTGATGACCGGCCGTGGCCTGGGCGTGGTCGCGGCGACGGGCCTGGCGACCCAGGTCGGGCAGATCGCGGCGTCGGTGACGCGCTCCGAGGGGGGCAAGCCGCCCCTGCTGGTGAGGATGGAGAAGTTCGCCCACCAGATCAGCCTGTTCGTGGGCGGCGCCGTCGTGCTGCTGGCCCTGGTCGGGCTGGCCCGGGGCCTGTCCTACGCCGAGGTCTTCTTTCTGGCGGTGGCGCTGGCGGTCTCGGCGATTCCCGAAGGGCTCCCCGTCGCCATGACGGTCGCCCTGTCCATCGGGGTGCAACGGATGGCCCGGCGCAACGTGATCGTGCGCAAGCTGCCCGCCGTCGAGGGTCTGGGCAGTTGCACCTGCATCGCCAGCGACAAGACGGGC
>JARKOL010000325.1 GCA_029975745.1 Myxococcota bacterium
ACGCCGTTTCCGAGGGCGAGGTCACGACCGAGGTGCGCACCCCCGAGGCGCTGCTGGCCCGCATCATGACCCGGGGCCAGAAGGGCGTGTCCCTGCAGCGCTACAAGGGTCTTGGTGAAATGAATCCCGGCCAGTTGTGGGAGACCACGATGGACCCGAAGGTTCGCACGCTGCTTCGAGTCAGCGTCGAGGACGCGGTCGAGGCGGACGCCGTGTTCACCCTTCTGATGGGGGACTCGGTCGAGCCGCGTCGGGAATTCATCAACCAGAACGCCCACACCGTGCGAAACCTGGATATCTGACACCGCGCGCCGCCGCGCGCGTTCGGCGAGGCGCCATGCCCTCCGACACGTCCGAGCCGCGCCCCTTCCTGGAACAGGTCGAATCGTTCTTCGTGGCCACGGTGCAGCAGGGGCTGGCCCTGCGACCGGGCGACATCGAGGTCGCTCGCGACTGGGAACGTCGCGGGGTACCGTTCGATGTCGTCCGACGCGGCGTGGCGGACGGCGTCCGCCGGTTTCTGGCAACGGCCGAGCCGCACCAGCCGCTTCCCGGCGTCCTGAAGTATTATCGAACCTTCGTCGAGGCTGAGTTCCGGGCGTGGCAGCGAGCGCGGGCCCTGGGCATGGGCATCGCGGCGGCCCCCCGGGCGGTCGCCCCATCGACGGACCTGGCCGAACGAGCCCTCGAGGTGCTGACCGCCTGGGCGACCCAGGCCGGGGACGCGCCGAGCCGGACGGTGTTCCTGGCGGCGGCGGACCGGGTTCGCGCCCGCGAGCGTGGCCGGCCCGTCGGGGACCTGCTGGACGCGCTGGACGACTGGATCGCGTCGGAACTGCTGGCGCGAACGGCAGCGGATGCGACATGGCGCGGGCAGGTCGCGGCGGCGCTGCAGTCCGCACGGCGGCGTGGCGTCGGCACGGCGGCCCTGGCCGACCTGGAGCGCGCCGAGTTCCGGGCTGCCGCGGCCGAACACGCGGGATATTCCGGCCTGGTCGATGCCTGCCTGGCCGGGAGGGAGGAGCACCGATGAACTGCCGCAAGTGCGGGGACCTGGGATACATCGTCGAACCCGGCGTCGAGACCGCGACCGCCGTCGTCTGCTCGTGCCGGACCCCCTGCCCACGCTGCGGCGATTCGGGCCTGTGGATCGACGACTCGGTGTTGCCGCCGGTCTCTCGATCGTGCGACTGTCGCCACCTGCGACGTCACGTGGCGCGCTTCAACGCCGGCGAGCTTCCCGCGCGCTTCCACCGTTCGACGATCGAGAACTTCGAGGAAACGGGGGGCACCCAGGCCGAGGTCCGGATGCACCTGGTCCGCTACCGCCGCGCCTTCTCGCCCGGGGTGCGCGGCCTGCTGCTGTGGGGGCCTCCCGGCACGGGCAAGACCCACCTGATCTGCGGACTGCTGCGCCACTTCGCGCTGGAAAAGGGCCTTTCGGTGCGATTCGTCGATTTCTTTCACCTGCTGGACCTGCTGAAGGCCACCTGGGACGGCAACAAGGGCGGCGACGACATCCTGGAATCGCTGGTGCAGGTGGACGTGCTGGCCATTGACGAACTGGGGAAGCGCCCGATGAAGCCCTGGGAGCTGGCGATCCTGGACCAGCTCATCAGCCGGCGGTACAACGCGGGGCGATCCCTCCTGGCCACGACGAACCTGAATGCCTCGGACGGCGCTGACGTGGCGGGCGAACGCCGCCTGGCGGACGAGGTCCAGGAACGCATCCAGTCCCGACTGATCGAGATGTGCGACTTCCTGCAGGTGACCGGGCCGGACTATCGACGGGGCAAGGTGGGCGCGGCACCGGCCGCCAGCCATCCGACGCGCGTGGGCCGCCGCACGCGATCCGAGAACGCCGACACCCCCTGATGAGGCGAACGTCCGGTCACAGTTCCCTGCGCCCCCGAAGCGCGCGCATCAGCGTGACGGCGTCCAGGAACTCGATGCTGGACCCCATCGGGATGCCGGTCGCCGGTCGGGTCACGCGCACGTCCAGCGCCTCGAGCGCCTTGCGGACGTACAGGGCGGTCGTTTCCCCTTCGGCGTCGGCCGACGTCGCGACGATCACCTCGCGAATCCCACCCTGGGCGACCCGAGCCACCAGTTCCCCGATCCGAAGCCGATCCGGCGTGATGCCCCGCAGGGCCGAAATGGCCCCGCCCAGGACGTGATAGGACCCGCGGTACTCGCCGATCTTCTCGAAGGACACCAGGTCGGCGATCCCCTCGACCACGCAGACCACCGACGCATCCCGGGACGGGTCCGCGCAGAACCCGCACAGTTCGGCATCGGCCAGGAACCCGCATCGCGCGCACGGTCGGACCTGGGCCGCCACCTCGGCCAGGGATCGTCCCAGCGCCTCGACCCCCTCGGCTCCCCGTTGCATCAGGCTCAGGACATACCGCGTGGCCGTCTTCTCGCCCACCCCGGGCAGCTTGCGCAGTTCGGTGACCAGCGTCAGGACGGCTGCGGGCAGACCGGCGGACATGCGCGACCCTCCCTGTGCGGCGTGGACGTCACTCCGGCTTGATGGAAACGACCTCGCACGGGAACGTGCCGGTCAGTCGATCGACGGCGGGATGCGCAATCAGCAGTCGCCCCACCTCGGACTCGGATCGCGCGGGTGCCGCTCGCGGTTCCGGCACGGGGGCCGGGGGCGTGGCGGGAGTCGCCGCGACGACGGGAGTCGCCGGGGAGGCCAGGGCATGCAGGCGCGCCGCGGCCTCGGCGGCCGAACCGGACGGCGCCTCCCGGGGCGCGGGAGCCACGGATGCCGGCACGACGGGACGCACCGCCCCGCCCCCAGAAGACGCGGACATGCCGCCGTCCGACGGAGGGGACGACCGGTAGCCCCCACCCGACACGGGGTTCCCCCCGGACGGACCGGTGGGGCGACCCGCAGGCTGGCCCTGGGCCAGGGCCTCCAGCCGCGCAATCATGCCCTCGACCGAGGACAGGGCCTCCATGCGGCTGGCCTGGACGATGGCCGCCTGGGCCAGCAGGTCGGGAGCGCGCGAATCCGCGGCCCGATCGGCGGCATCCACCAGCAGGTTCAGCAGGACGGCCAGGTACTCCGGCGAACGTCCGCCCATCAGCTCGGACATCTGGCCAATCTCGATCTCGGTCAGCCCCGTCTCGATCGCCGCCTGCCGCCCCAGCAGCACAACACGCATGCACTCGGACAGGAATCGCGCCAGATCCCCCAGTACCTGACGGGGGGGCAGGCCCCTGTCCTGCGTCTCGACGAACGCCTTCAGGGCAGCCGCCGGATCCGACGCGAGAATGGCCCCCAGAAGGCGCTCGAACAGCCCGCGATTGCCGGTCCGCAACACGTTCGAAACGTCCGCCGCCGCGACCTGGGCGCCCGCGAACGAGATGACCTGGTCCAGCAGGCTGCACGCATCCCGCACGCTGCCGTCCGCCTCGCGCGCGATCAGGCGAAGCGCGTCCGCCTCGATCGTCACGCCTTCCGCCTGGGCGATGTGTCCCAGGTGGTCGGCCAGCATGGGCAGCGAGGCCCGCCGGAACTCGAAGACCTGGCATCGGGACGCGATGGTCGCCGGCACCTTGTGCAGTTCGGTCGTCGCGAAGATGAACACCACGTGCGACGGCGGTTCCTCCAGCGTCTTCAGCAACGCGTTGAAGGCCTCGTTCGTCAGCATGTGGACTTCGTCGATGATGTAGACCTTGTACCGGTCCCTGCTGGACGCGAAGGCGACGCCCTCGCGCAGTTCACGAATGCTGTCGATCCCGCGGTTGGACGCCCCGTCGATCTCCTTGACGTCCAGCGAGCGCCCCTCGGTGATCTCCCGGCACGCCTCGCAGACGTTGCACGGATCCGGCGTGGGGCCCTGGACGCAGTTCAGCGCCTTGGCCAGCACGCGGGCGGCGGTGGTCTTGCCGATGCCGCGAATGCCGGTGAAGAGGAAGGCGTGGTGAATGCGCCCCGACGTCAGCGCATTGCGCAACGTCGTGACTACATGCTCCTGACCGACGATGTCCGCGAACGTCTGAGGCCGCCACTTCCGAGCGATGACCTGGTACGACATGCGGCTACCGTGCAGGTGGGAGAGCGGAAAATGCCGGGACAGGACACCCGCAACGACACTTACCGTTGCTTCCTTCCGGACCTGGCGGGGTTGCGCGAACGTCACGCCGCCCTGCCCCGGCAGAGGGTTTGTAGCATTCCCGGTCCCCGGATGCAAGCGCAAATCGTGCCGGGGCGCCGCGGACCGGGCCCGACACGATCTTGCGCCCGGTCCGCGCTTGTGCCATGGTTTGCCTGGAACCTCGGCATCGATGGATTTCGACTCGACGGAGGCACCATGTCCAGGCGCTCGGTGGGACTGATCCTGTTGGCGGTGGCATGTCTGGGTCTGGGGGTGTTCACCGCGCTGCTGTTCTTCCACACCTTCGAAAGCACGCTCAGCGAGCAGTGCCTGCGGGACGGCAACCGCGGCAGCGCCACGGCCGCGGCCCGGACCATCCTCTACGGCATCGCCACCGGGGCCGGGTTGTACGTCTGGTCGCTGCTGCTGGTGCTGGTGGCGCCGCTGTTCCGCAACCGGGCGACGCCGAAGGCGGAGGCCCTCGACGACGCCAGCGGGACGCCGGATGCTCCCGCCCGCTGACCGCTCCTGCCTGCAATGCCTCCGGAGGCTGCCATGAAGATTGCGCTGTCGTGCCTGGTCCTGTGCATCCTTCCGGTGACGTTGGCCGGGTGCGGCGGCGGCACGTCCGATCCCGCGCCCGACGCCACCGACGCCGCCCTTTCGGATACCCCCGAAGCGGACGTCGGGTCGGACGCGCCCGACGACACCACTGAACGTCCCGATTCCGACGACCAGGATGCCCCGCCGGCCGACGTGGAATCCCGGGACGACGTGGACGCGGTCGCCGACACCCCGGACGAGGTCGCGCCGCTGCCCATCCCCTACGTGACCCCCGCCTTCGACGACCCGGTTCCCGACATGCCGTTCCTGCAGGAGGACAACTCCAACCCCTTCCTGGAGGCCGGCTACGCCCCCCTGATCGGGTTCATCGCTCCCGGGCCCGAGGACGACGCTCCCCGGCGCATCGCCCCCCGAGGTCTGGTCGTCGCCGGCCCGGGCAATGCCGACACGCTGCGCGCCATTCCGCCAGGGGACGCCGATCTGATCGGGGCCGGCATCGCGAACGGCGACCCCCTCCTGGTCGGCCCAAGGCATCTCTACTCGCAGGAGGGGCCAGACTGGACGCCCCACGCCATCGCCCCGCCCGAATCGGACGAGGCGGTCCTCGGCGTCGTCCAGGGCCAGGGACGCATCCTGGTCTGGACCTCCACCCACCTGGGCATCATCAACGGCGCCGATGCCGTCTTCTGGCACTCGATGCCACTGGCGATCTCGGCGGTCCTGGAAACGGCGAATCAGGTGCTGATCGCCGGCCATCCCCTGGACGACCTCCAGGGCAACCCGCGCGTGCTCCGCGTGCCGGGCGACGCCCCCGGGACACCGCCCCAGCCGGCGCTGTCTCCGGATGCCGTGGCCGGCGTGGGCCCGATCCGCGCGCTGGTCGCGGACGTCACGCTGCCGACCCGCCTGGACCTGGTCGTCGTGGGCGACGACGGCATGGTCGGCTACGCAGGCGACGACCCGGGCTTGCCCACCCCCGTGGACGTGCCCCTGTTCGCCAGTGACCGGGTGCCGCTGGATCGGCCGACCTCCGCCATCCGGACCTCGGACGGCGGATTCCTGGTGACGACCCATGGCGGCGCGTTTCGCATCACGGATCGGGACATCGGCCCCGAGTGGCGCGTCTACAACGCCCAGCGCTGGGTGCCCGACGGCGACGTCCGCGGGGCATGGACGAACCTCGACGTCCCCGACGGACCGATCTGGTTCGCCACGGCGGGGGGCCAATCCAGGGTCACCACCCGACGCATCACCCTGGAACGAAAGATGGCCGATCTGATCGACCGGATCGTCACGCGACACGACCGCGACGGGGCGGTGGCCGACAGCCGGATGCAGGTTCCCGGCGACCTGTCCACCAGCGTG
>JARKOL010000332.1 GCA_029975745.1 Myxococcota bacterium
CGGTGCCGGGCACGTCAGGGGGTCCCTCAGGACCAGTCCGACGCATTGGGGGTCCGGGTCGGTGGGGCACAGGGTCGCGGTGACGTGAGCCCGGTCGATGCGGGCCTGATCCAGGCGCCATCCGTCCGGCAGGCTGGAGAAGGTGTTCTGGATCAGCGCGCCAACCCGCGGCGGCAGGACGCGTGCGTTCGCGGCCGGTCCCGCCGTCGGCTCGAGCGGCGGTTCGGTCGTCAGGGTGCAGGCCAGCAGGAACCAGGGGAGCAGCAGCGCCGCGCCCAGGCCCGCTCGCGGACCGGGCATCGACCTGAATTCACTGGCGTGCCTTGGCTGCATCCCAACCATCGCCGTCATCCGAAGCCGGACCTAGACCAGGCGCAACAGGATCGCGCTCATCACCAGTACGAACGCCCCGATCGAGATTCCCCCGAACACCTGATCGCCGGCCCTCAGGTAGGCCACGGCGCACAGCACCAGGCGCCCGGCCGACACCGCCAGCAGCGCCACGATTCCTGCCAGGACCAGGGGGGCCCCGGGAACTGCGCCGCAGGGGAATGGGCACGGGGCCAGGGTGTGCAACTGCGACATCGTCACGGGTGGACGGGCCCAGAACATCCAGAACACCCCCGCCAGGCAGATCAGGAAGGCCAGACGGGTGCCCCAGGTCAGCAGCAGGATCAGAGGTCGAACGCTGGGGTCGGCATTCATCCCGTCACCGTCTTCCACGTCATCTGGACGAACATCGCGACCAGCAATCCCAGGAACAACCAACGGATGTGTCGCGAGCGCAGCCGGGGGGCGACCGCGGATCCCACGCGGCTGCCGGCAACAATGCCCAGGACCACGGGGCCCGCCACCAGCGGGTGTACGTCGCCCAGGGCCAGGTACGCGGTGGCCCCCGCCGCCGAGGACAGGCCCATCATGAAGTTGCTGGTGGCGGTCGAGACCTTGATGGGCAGCCGCAGCATCCGGTCCATCACGGGCACCTGCACCAGGCCGCCTCCGACGCCCAGCAGCCCCGCGGACAGGCCGGCCAGGGTCATGACCCCCATGGCGGGCAGGACCCGCAGGACACCATACGGAAGTGGCGGGTCCCCGGGAGCGGCCCGGTACGCCGACGGCAGGCCCAGGCGCAACGCCAGGGGGTCCGAGTCCTCGGGGGCGACCCAGGTGTTCCTTCGGCCCTGGAACATGATCCAGATCGTGAACAGCAGCAGTCCGGCGAACGCGGCGGTCACGACGCGTCCCCCCGCGGCCTTGCCCAGGAGGACGCCGCCCAGGGTGGCGACCAGGGCGCCCAGGGACATCAGGATGCCCAACCGGACGTTGGCGACGCCGGTGCGCAGGAAGATCGAGGCGCCGCTGATCGAGTTCGCGGTCACCGCCACCAGGGATGCGGCGACGGCCAGATGCACCGGGATCCCCAGGACGCCCACCATCATGGGAATCATGACGACGCCCCCGCCCACGCCCATGATGACGCCCAGGAAGCCGGCGGCCATCGAGGACATCAGCAGGATCAGGGGCACGTCCATCGGGATTCCGGCTTCGGGTCGGGGCGCATCATACCACGGGGCCCGCGTCGGGCCGACCCGGGCCGTCCCGGGGGTCGCCCCGAGTCAGCGTCAGGACGGATTCGATGTGCCAGGTCTGGGGAAACATGTCGATGACGGTGGCGGCCTGGACCGTGAACCCGCCGTCCGTCAAGACGCGAAGGTCGCGGGCCAACGTGGACGGCTCGCAGGACACCAGCACGAGCCGCCGGGGTGCCAGGGCGACCAGTGCGGCGGCCACCGGGCCCAGGCCCGTGCGCGGCGGGTCGGCGACCACGACATCGAACCGCTGGCGGTCCAGCGACCGGACGACGTCCTCGACGCGCCCCGGCAGGAAGCGGGCGGAGCGCCCCAGCGCCCGTACCGCGGCGCGTCCATCGGCCAGCGCGGGGCCGTTCACCTCGACGGCGGTCACATCCAGGCCTCGGGCTGCCATGGGCACGGTCAGGTTGCCGGCCCCGGCGTACAGTTCCAGTACCTGCCCCGGTGCCTCGGGGCCGATGGCCGAGACCACGGCGTTCACCAGTGCGGTGTTCAGTCCCGGGTTGGCCTGCGAGAAGCCGCGGGAGTCCAGTTGCAGCGTCAGGGGCCCCTCCGGCCCCGGGACCGTCCACGGCACGCGCACCTGTCCGGATGTGGTCCAGCGTGTGCCCGCCCGCTGCGCCACTCCCAGGATCACGCCGGACACGCCGGGCAATTCCCGGACCTGCGCGGCGAGGACGGGCAGGCCTGAACCGCAGCCTCGGACCACCACGACGATGGAGCCGTCGGCGCCGGCAACCGGTTCGACCGTCGTCGATCCCGCCGGGGGGTGCCTTGCGACACGTTCCCGAAGCGGCGGGATCAGGCTGGAAAGTCGGGGCAGCGCGATGGGGCAATCGGCGCAGTCCACGATTCGATGCGAACCGGCCTCGAAGAAGCCCAGTTGCCCCGAGGGCGACGCGTGCAGTTCGATTCGGCCGCGCCAGCCCCACGGGGGCCCCGACACGACCGCGGGCGCCGGCAACTCGACGTGTCCCAGGCGCCGGACGGTGTCCGCCAGGATGTCCGCCTTCAGGAACGGCTGCCTTGCCGCGTCCAGGTGCTGCCATTGGCATCCCCCGCAGCGGCCGAACACGGGACATCGCGGCGCCACGCGGTCGGGTCCGGGAGACAGCAGTTCGTCCAGTTCACCCTCGATCCATCCTGGACGCTCGCGGACGATGCGTGCTCGGACGCGATCGCCCGGGGCGGTTCGCGGCACCAGGCAGACCCGTCCGTCGATCCGTCCCAGACCGGCGCCCCGGTGGACGAGCTTTTCGATGATCAGTTCCATCGGGGGCTCCCGCGGCTACTCGGCCAGCAGGCGGCGTGCCAGGGTGTACGTCGGGCGAATGTCCACCGGCACGTGTCCCAGGCGATCCAGGGCGGCGGCGACCTCGTCCGGCATGCCTCCGAACTCCGCGATGAAGGCGCGCGCGCCCTCCAGGTCGCCCAGGGCCTGGATCTCCAGCATGCGCCGCGACAGCGCCTGGATGCCCTCGGCGAAACGCGCCGGGTCCAGCCCGAAGCGCCCGGTCCCGGGGTCATGCGTGATCGCGCCGAACGTCTTCAGGAAGTTGTACTGCATGATGTTGGACTTGCCGTGGGCCTCGCCGACGCCGAACCGGACCGAACGGAACAACCCTGCCAGGTACGTGGCGCCGGTCCGCGCCCGCAGTTCCTCCGGAAGGAAACCCGTGTCGATCAGGTGCAGCGTGTTGTAGACGCCCAGGGTATCGGCCTTGCATTCCTCGATGGCCGAGTACGTTTCCTTCAGCACCAGATTGACCGTGGTTTGCGTGCCGTCGGGAAGGGACAGGAAGCCCGGTCCCAGCCCGTGACTGATTTCATGCATCAGGATGAAATTGAAGTACGCGTCGAAGCCGACGTCGGCCAGCAGTTGGGGCACCAGGACAACGGCGGCGATGGGCTCCAGGATGCCGTGGAACTTCGCCTCGCCGACGTTCTTCAGCATCACCTTCTTGCTGCCCTTGGCCTGGCGGACCCGTTCGTCGTTGGGCAGGTTGAACGCCAGCGTCTGGACTCCGGCCGCCGTGTCCCCCGCCGTGAAGACGACGTTGACCACGCGGATGGGCGACGCCGTGCCTCGGGCGAAGTTCTTGTGGCGGTCGTCGATGGGCAGGTTGGCCTCCAGCGCATCCAGCATGCCCGACAGCCGCGCCAGCTTCTCGGTCTCGACCGGGTCGGTCAGCGTGACGAACGCCTCGAAGGCGGTCTTCAGGTTGAACAGCTTGTCCTCGTAGACCTCGTAGGGCCCGAGGGTCATGTCGATGGCCGAGGGGCGCCCCCGGTCTCCGATGCCCAGATCCATCCAGGCCATGTCGCTGTCGAAGTACTCGTTCGAGGCGAACGCGTCGGCACGGGCACGCAGGTAGGTTGCCAGCGCGGTGTCTCCGGTCGCGTCGGCCGCGCGTCGCAGGGCATCGGCGGCGACGGCCAGTTCGTCCCGGTACTCGGTGGCGTACGGCACGGCCACCAGTCGATCGCCCGATCGTCGGATCACGGTGAATCCGGACTGGAACGACTCGCGATCCTCGGGGTGCGCCGCGATCCAGCGCTCGAACTCGGCCACGGTCATGTCGGGTGGATAGAAGGTGCCTCCGGAGGGCTTCGCGTCCCGTCCGTAGAACGGGGCGTCGTGGTCCAGTCGGTCCCAGGGCCCCGCATGGATGTCGATCAGGTCACGCAGTACCCGCCATGCCTCGTCCCCGGTCGCGTCGGCCCGTGCGGCGACCTCGCGGCGCAGCTCCGTCCCGGTCGGCGACGCCTGACGCCAGAACAGCCGGCCCATCGACTGGGCTGCCCGGATGAGGTGCGGCAGGGCCGCCCGATCCTCCGGTGCGATCCGCGCCGGATCGACCGTGATTTCGACATCGGCGAAACGGGCTCGTCGCACCCGCAACGACTCCAGATCCGGCTTCGTCAGGTCCATTCGATCCCCTCGTCCCGGTGCGGACGCACGGCAGGTCAGGCCTGCCAGAGCGAGTGCCGCGGCCAGGATCAGCATCATCCACTTGCCCATGCGCGGTTTCCCCCTAGACGGCACGACGCAGCACCATCGTGATGGTCGTGCCCTTGCCCGGCGACGAGGCGATGAAGACCTCGCCGCCCGATTCCTGGACCACCTGTTGCACGAAAGCCAGTCCCAGGCCGGTGCCGCGCGCCTTGGTGGTCGCGAACGGCTCGAACAGCCGCGCCTTGAACGCGTCCGGAATGCCGATGCCGGTGTCCGTCACCGTCAGGGTCACCCGGTCCTCCAGTTCGCTTCCCGCCAGGGTCAGCAGGCCGCCACCGGGCATGGCCTCGACCGCGTTGCGCAGGATGTTGATCAACGCCTGCCGGAACTGGCCCTCGTCCGTTCGGACTCGCAGCGGCGCTTCCGGCAGCTGGGTTCGCACCTCGATGCCCGCCGCAACGAACTCGCCCTCCATGAAGTCCCGGGTGTCGCGCAGCACGCGTCCCAGATCGCACGCGGCCATGACTCCCTTGGGCATCCGCCCGAAGCGCAGGTACTCCTCGGTGATCTCGGCCAGACGATCGACCTCGCCCTGGACGGCCCGGAGCACCTCCAGCGCCCTGCCCGGGTCGCGGCCCGGCGCCTCCAGCATCTCGCGCAGCAGATCGACGTTCAGGGCGATCGAATTCAGGGGGTTGCGGACCTCGTGCGCGACGACGGAGGCCATCCGCCCCACGACCGCCAGACGTTCGGTTCGCATCATTTCCTCGCTGCGGCGCTCCTGCTCCGTTTCGCGTGCCCGCAGCGTCGCCGCCATCGAGTTCAATGCCTCGGACAGATCGGCCAGTTCGGGGGACGACCGCATCGTCACCTCCGAGTAGTCTCCGGCGGCAAGGCGTCGCACCGCCAGCGCCAGGTCGCCGACGGGGCGCAGGGCCCGGATCGAGACCAGCAGCAGGAGCAGCGCCGCGACGACGCCCCCCGCGGTGACGACGACCAGCGCCATCGAGGCGTCCGCCCGGCGGCGCAACAGTTCGTGGTCCGCATCGCGTCGCGCGGCGGCGGTCATCGCGTGCGCCGTCCGGATGCCGCCGCGCATGTGGCGCAGCACCCGCAACAGGTCCCGGGCCATGCTGGTCGCCTCGTACTCGCTGGAACGCGTCAGCGCCGCGGACATCCGGCCCAGCGTCTCGTCGAACAGGGCCCCGTGCGTGGCGGGGGGACGCGCGGCGCCATCGACCCAGGGGGGGCGGTCGGTCCCCGACAACAGTCGCGTGCCCTCGACGGTCTCGGCCAGCAGGTCGGCCGCGCGTCGCAGATCGTCCGCCACGGCGCCCCGCGCCACGCGGGCCTCCGCCACCCGGCGCAGCGTGTTGGCATGGGAGGTGACTCGTCCAGGGATGCGCGCCTGGGGAAGCCAGCGGGTGACGCGCTCCAGGTCCGCCGTCCGGCCCGTCGCCAGGAAGTCTTCGTGGGTCTTGATCTCGGCCACCAGCGCTCGCAGGTCCTCGGCGGCGGGCTCGAGGCCCTCCTTGACGGCCGAGAGATCCTCGGACAGGCGGTCGGCCGTGACACCCAGGTACAGCAGTGCCCCGCAGAAGACGGCCATCTGCGCGACCATGCCCAGGGCGACGCGAGCGGGAAGGGTCAGCTTCATCGGGCGGGATTGTATCACGGGGGTCTTCGAGGGGCCGCGTCCGCGACGGGACCTAGCCTTCACCGGTCTGGAAGGACCACAGGCCGGGATCGATGCCCACCGACAGGAACGCGTCCCGCCAGCGCCGCTCGAACGGCGTCTCGAACAGGATCTTCGGGGACATGGGGATCGGCACCCACGCGCCCGCCGCGACCTCGTCCTCCAGTTGGCCCGCGGCCCATCCCGCGTAGCCCAGCAGGAACAGCACCCGGTCGGCGCAGTCCCGCGTCATCAGGTCGCGGAACACCTCGATGGAACCCGTGACCCGGACGTCGCCCAGGGTGTCGAAGGACTCGCCGCGGGGGTCGTCGCCCTCGAAGACGACCCATCCGCTTTCGCAGGACACCGGCCCGCCGTCGCAGACCGGCAGGCGATCCAGCGCATGTCCCCCCACATCGATGCCGGCGGACTGCAGCAGTTCCCCAAGGCGCCTCGGGCCGGGGCGGTTCACGATCATGCCCATGGCCCCCTGGGGGGTATGGCGAACCAGCAGCACGACGGTATGGAGGAAACTGGGGTCCTGGAGCGTGGGCGTTGCCAGCAGAAAGCCCGGGGCCAAGCTGCGGAACACGGGACCTCCCTGATGAAATGCGATCCACAGGGTATGCCGGTTGGCGGATTCCGGCAACTGGGCGGGTGGCGGGGATTCTGGTTTTCCGGGTGGTGCGCCATAATGCGGGCGGCGGACGGATCCGCACGGAGGCGACGATGCGACACCCCATCCTGGACCTGGCGCGACGGCGGGTGGTGGTCCTGGACGGCGCGATGGGCACCGAAGTCCAGGTGCGCGGCCTGGTTCCCGCGGACTTCGGGGGGCTGGACGGCCTGAACGAGATGCTGGTCCAGACCCGCCCGGACGTGATCGAGGACATTCATCGCGCGTACCTGGATGCCGGGGCCGACATCATCGAAACCGACTCGTTCGGCGCCAACGGGGTGGTGCTGGCCGAATACGGACTGGCGGATCGGGCCGGTGAACTGAATCGCCAGGCGGCACTTCTGGCCCGTCGTGCCGCCGATGCGTTCGCCCGTCCCGGCGCGCCGCGCTTCGTTTCGGGGTCGATCGGTCCCGGGACCCGCCTGCCGTCGCTGGGCCAGATCGCGCCCGACGAGCTGGCCCGGGCCTACCGGGAACAGGTGGCCGGCCTTCTGTCGGGCGGTGTCGATCTGCTGCAGATCGAGACCTGCCAGGATCCGATGCAGGCGCGGATTGCGGTGATGGCGGCCCGGGACGCGATGGATCAGGCGGGACGCCAGGTTCCGGTGATCTGCACGGTCACCATCGACCGCCGGGGCACGATGCTGCTGGGCACCGACCCCGCGGCCGCCGTGACGTCGGTCGCCTGCCTGCCCGGGGTGGACGCCTTCGGATTGAACTGCGCCGAGGGGCCCGAAGGCATGCATGCGGTTCTGCACGAACTGTCGCGCTTGTCCCCGCTGCCGCTGGCGGTCTTGCCGAATGCGGGCCTGCCCCGGAACCTGGATGGTCGGATGGTCTACGATCTGTCCCCGGAGGGCTTTGCCCAGGCGATGCGCGCATTCGCCACGGACTTCGGGGTGGCCTTCGTCGGGGGGTGCTGCGGGACCACGCCCGAGCACATTCGCCAGTTGGTTCGAGCGGTCCACGGGCTGCCGGCACCCGCGCCCAGGCCGCCGCGCACGCCGGCGGCATCCTCGCTGTTCGCGGCGGTGTCGTTCGCCCAGGAACCCCGGCCGCTGATCGTCGGCGAACGCACCAACGCCAACGGCAGCAAGGCCTTCAGGGACACCGTGATCGCCGGGGACCTGGACGGGATGGTTGCCGTGGCGCGGGATCAGGCGGCCGAGGGGGCCCACCTCCTGGACGTATCGATGGCCCTGGTCGGTCGGGACGAGGTGGCCGACATCGCGGCGTTCGTGCCCCGGCTTCGAGAGCAGGTCGAGCTGCCCCTGATGATCGATTCGACCGAGGTCGGCGCCATCGAGGCGGCTTTGGTCGCGTGGCCGGGGCGCGCCGTGGTCAACTCGGTCAACCTGGAGGATGGCGGGGAGCGGCTGGATCGCATCGCGACGCTGGCAAGGCGTCACGGCGCCGCGCTGGTGGCCCTGACGATCGACGAGCACGGCATGGCCATGGGGGTCGAGCGCAAGCTGGAGGTGGCGCACCGCCTGGTCGAGCGGCTGGTGGGGCATCACGGATTCGATCCCTCGGACCTGTTCCTGGACGTGCTGACGTTCACGCTGGGGTCGGGGGATCCCTCGTTGCGGGATGCGGGCCTCCGGACGATCGAGGCCATCCGTCGCGTCAAGACCGAACTGCCCGGGGTGTTCACCAGTCTGGGCGTTTCCAACGTGTCGTTCGGACTGAAACCGCCGGCGCGTCGGGTCCTGAACAGCGTCTTCCTGCACCTGTGCCTGGAGGCCGGGCTGGACGTCGCGATCCTGAACGCGGGGCGCGTGTTGCCACTGGCCGACATTCCGCCCGAGTTGCGGGATCTGGCGCGGGCGCTGATCCTGCCGCCCGAGGCCCCGGCGCGCGATCCGCTGCACGCGTTCCTGGAGGCGTTCGAGACCGCGACGGCTCCGCGGGTGGACGAGGGGCGCGAGGCCGTCCTGCCGGACGCGGCCGAGCGCATTCGACGCCACGTGATCCGGGGCGACCGGGTCGGGCTGGAGGCGGCGCTGGACCAGGAACTGCATGTCCGTCCCGCCATGGGAATCATTCAGGACTGCCTGCTGGACGCGATGCGCACCGTGGGCGAGCGTTTCGGACGGGGCGAGATGCAGCTTCCCTTCGTGCTGCGCAGCGCCGAGGTGATGAAGGTTGCGGTGGCGCACCTGGAACCCCACCTGGACCGCGTCGCGGGACGGGACAAGGGGACACTGGTCCTGGCGACCGTGGCCGGGGACGTCCACGACATCGGCAAGAACCTGGTGGACATCCTGTTGTCCAACAACGGCTACCGGGTGGTCAATCTGGGGATCAAGCAGTCGGTCGAGGCCATTCTGGATGCGGCCCATCGGGAGGGTGCCGACGCGATCGGCATGTCGGGCCTGCTGGTCAAGTCCACCGTCGTGATGCGCGACAACCTGGTCGAGATGCGGCGGCGCGGCTGGAGGCTGCCGGTGCTGCTGGGCGGGGCCGCCCTGAACCGGCGCTACGTCGAGGACGATCTGGCCGTCGCGTACGAGGGGCCCGTGGTCTACTGCGCCGACGCCTTCGAGGGGCTCTCGGCGATGGACGCGGTGATGGCGGGCGAGGTCGCCGGTGCCCGGCCCCACGCGGACCGTCCGATGCCGCGACCGCGAGCGGGGGTCCCCGAGGTCGTACCGCCGGTATCCGAGGTGCCGCGCCCGGCGGCATACGGCACCTGGGTCGAGTCGTCGCTGTCCCTGCCCGAGGTGGTGCGATACCTGAACCGGACCGCGCTGTTCCGGGGCCAGTGGCAGATCAAGCGCGGGGATCTGTCCGACGACGCCTGGCGGCGCAAGGTCGAGGTCGAACTGGAACCGATGCTCCAGGAGCGGCTGGCGCGCTATGCCGCCGAAGGGGTGCTGGCGCCGGCCGGGGTCTGGGGCCTGCTGCCCGCGAACGCCGATGGCGATTCGGTGGTCGTGTTCCAGCCGGACGGGCGCACCGAGGCGGCGCGCTTCAGGTTTCCACGCCAGGCGTCGGCGCCGCATCTGTGCCTGTCCGATTGGCTGCTGCCCATATCGGATGGTCGGCGCGACGTGCTGGGCATCCAGGTGGCGACGGTGGGGGCCGCCGTCTCTCGTCGCGAGGCCGAGTGGTTCGCCGCCGACGGGTATGCCGAGTATCTGTACCTGCACGGGATCGGGGTCGAACTGGCCGAGGCCACCGCGGAGTGGCTGCATCGGCGGGTGCGTCAGGCGCTGGGCATCGCGGGGGACGACGCGCCCGACCCCATCGGCATCCTGAAGAAGGGATATCGCGGTTGTCGCTACTCGTTCGGATACGCGGCCTGTCCGGACCTCGCGGACTCGGCCCGGTTGCTGGCCTTGCTGGGGGCCGACCGGATCGGCGTCTCGCTGACCGAGACCCTCCAGATGGTTCCGGAGCAGAGCACGTCCGCCCTGGTCTTCCACCACCCCAAGGCGCGGTACTTTTCCGCATAGGCATTCCCGGTTCCATTGCCGACCTCGCATGCGTTTCCTGCTATTATCGATTCCGGCACTTGCAACGGGGCGACTGTGGAGAAGGCGATTCCGGCCTGGGGCCTGTACCGCTTGCTCAAGGCCCTCGAGCGCAAACGGTTCAGTGGTCAACTGGAACTGCGCGCCGCCGTGGGACGGGCCTCCCTGGGTTTCGATGACGGGCGGATCTTCCGGGTCGAGACCGACGTTCCCGAATGGGCGTTCCCGGCCTACCTGGTCCGTGCGCGCATCGTTCCGGATGCCCTGAAGGCCGAGCGGATGACCTCCGCCGGCATGCTGGTGGAGTCCGGGGTGATCCGTCGCGAGGACGGCGCTCGGTTGCAGGCCTCGTATCTGCGCAGCGTGCTGACCCTGATGATGTCCGAGCCCTTCCCGGTCTGGGGGATCGATCGGACGCCCATGCCGGCCGGGACGCTGCCGGACATGCCGGTCGAGCCCGAACCCGAGTTGATGCGGGCCGTGGGACGGCGCGACATCGCCGAGGTGCGCGCGGTCGTCGATCGCCTTGTCGAGTCGGGCAGTCCGGTCCTGGGAGAAGGGGCCGAGCCCTGCCTGCGCTATGCGCGCGCCCAGTTCGGGGATCTGCAGATCCTGCGGTACCTGCGGGACGACAACGTGGAGGACGCGGCGGATGCCCTGCTGGCCGAGGAGGGGACGGCGCGCGTGCTGTTCTCGTTGCACGTGGCGGGGCACCTGTCGTTCCAGCCCCGACCGGCCCCCGCGCATCGACCCGAGCCCGCCGTGAGCGTGTTGGTGGAGGCCCAGGCCCCGGCCCCGACTCTGGACTCGGCTCCGGCCTCGGCCTCGGGCGACCTGGTCCAGTCGGACGTCGAGGCGCGCCTGGTGGAGGCCGCGGCGCGGATGGCGGACCAGAACAACTACGAAATCCTGGAAGTGTCCATCGATGCCCGACTGTCCGCGATCCGGATGGCCTGGTTGCGCATGCGTCGCCAGTGGGTACGGACCCGGTTCGAGGGGGTGGTGTCGGCCCATGCCATGACGCTGCTGGACGGAATCCACAAGCGTCTGGAGGCGGCCCGGGAGCGGCTGTCGGAACGGAACGCGCGACTTCAGTACAACCGGGCGATTGATATCGCCACGCCGGGACTGGAAGCCCGGCTGGTCGAGGTGTTCGAGGCGCAGGCCCTTCACCAGTCGGGCCGCGAGGCGCTGGCGAACCGCGACGCCAAGGCGGCGATGGCCAGTTTCGAGGCGGCGTGGCGCCAGGATCCCCTGGAGCCGCTCTACCTGGTGGCGATGGCCGAGGCCCTGATGGCGATGCCCCCGTCCGACGAGACGCGTGCGCGGGTCCGGGAACTGCTGGGGCAGGCGTTCGCTGTCGATGCCGACCTGATCGAGGCGCACCTGGCGATGGCGGAAGTCCTGCGGCGGGAACAGGACTGGGACGGCTCGATGGACCATGTGCGGCGCGTCCTGCTGCTGGAGCCCGAGAACTCCGATGCCAGTCGGCTGCGGGACCGGCTGCGCAAACGTCCCGCCGATGCCGTCGTTGGCGGCTTCCAGCGCAAGCCGGGGACGTTGTTGGGCAAGGTCAGGTCGCTGTTGCGAGGGGAATCGTGAACGCATGGAGGGACCCATGATCACGTCCGCGTACGTACTGATCGAGGCGGCTTCGGGCAAGATCGGCCACATCATCGAAGAGTTGCGGCGCATTCCCGAGGTGGCTGCCTGCGATGCGGTCACGGGACAGTACGACGTGATTGCCCGGATCGAGGCCGACGACATCAACGCGCTGGGACGGGTGTCGTACGCCAAGATCCAGATGATCGACGGCGTGTTGCGGACCATCACGTGCAGCATCGTGCGCATGGACTGACGGCGGATTGACACTCGCGGTCGTCCGTGTGACATTCCGCCGCGAGGCGCCGCGCGGCGGGAGGGCGTTCGATGTTCATGGCCCGGGTCATCGGCACCGTCTGGTCCACGGTCAAGTGGGACGGATTGCACGGGTTGCGTCTGCTGCTGGTTCGTCCGTACCACCTGGAAGATCTGGTGCGCGCGGCGGGTGCGGTCGCCGACGACGGCGTGGCGCCCGAGTGCCTTCCGGACGGCGTGGTCGTCGCGGACGTGCTGGGGGCCGGCCCCGGCGAGGACGTGATCGTGGCCTACGGGCATGCCGCCCGCGTCGGCATCCAGCCGGATCTGGCGGACGGCGAGGCGCCCACCCATCCGATTGATGCGGCGGTTGTCGCCATCGTGGACCGGTTCTCGGTCCAGGCGGCCCAGGAAGCGTGAAGCAGGCGAGGTTCCCGTGTCCAGGCAGATCATCACGGAATCCGACATCGAGGCGCTGGCGAAGAACGGCACGGTCGAGATCGTGCGCGGCATGATCGTGACGCCTCTGGCGCGCGAGCACGCGTCGCGCAAGGGCATTCGGCTGGTGTACGGGGGCGGCTCGGTCCCGTCCGCCGAGGACATCCCGCGGGACCCCGGCACGGGGCTCAAGGGCACGCGGAACGAGGAGGCGTTGCGTCGGACGATTGCCGAGACGGTCGTTCGCGTGATGTCGGACCTGGACACGCCGGCCGCACGCAAGGCGATTCCGCCTCACTCGGCCCTGGCCGGGGAACGGGTGGCCGAGCGCATCGCGGACGCGCGTGCCGGCGAGCCCCAGCGGGCCGTCGTGGTCGCGACCGGCACGAACCATCCCGGGGTCGCCGCGGCGCTGACCGCCGCCATCTCGGAGTGCGGCACCGACATCCAGGACATCAGCCAGACGATTGTGGCGGACTTCTTCAGCATGATCTTCGTTCTGAACCTGGACACGATGACCTGCGGCCTGTCGTTCAAGGCGTTCAAGGAGAAGATCGAGGCTGCCGGCCGCGGCGTGGGCGCCGAGGTCGTCGTGATGCACGAATCCATCCTGCGGGCGATGCACCGTCCGTGAGGGCGGCCGACCCGGCGGCGACGAGGGCACCGTGATCTACCGACCCGAGGAAATCACCGAAACCATTCGGATGGTCGAGGCCGAGCACCTGGACATCCGCACGGTCACAATGGGCATCAACATGCTGGGGTGTCCAGGCAAGGACCCCCGCACCGTTTCCGACTACGTCTATCGCCGCGTCGTCGACAACGCCGGTCGGCTGCGCGCCTGCGCGGACGAGGTCGAGGCGATGTACGGCGTGCCGATCGTCAACAAGCGCGTGTCGGTCACCCCGATGTCGCTGATGCTCGAGGGCGCTCCGCCCGAGTCGTATCTGGCCGCCGCGCACGCGATGGAACGCGCTGCCGTCGCCATCGGCATCGACTACATCGCGGGCTATTCGGCGCTGGTCCACAAGGGCGCCACGCCCGGGGACGCCACGCTGATGCGGTCGCTGCCCCAGGTGCTCCAGACGACCACGCGGGTGTGCTGCTCGATCAACCTGGCGTCCAGTCGCGCCGGGATCAACATGGAAGCCACGGCCCTGATGGGCGGCATCATCGCCGAGGTCGCGCGGACGACCGAACGCGGCGCCGGAAACGCCCGGTTGGTCGTGTTCGCGAACGCGCCCGAGGACAATCCGTTCATTGCGGGCGCGATGCACGGCGTCGGCGAGCCGGACATCGTGCTGAACGTCGGCGTGTCGGGTCCGGGCGTCGTGCTGGCGGCGATCGAGCGCCAGAAGCGGCTGGAGCCCCGGATGGACTTCACGACGCTGGCCGAAACGATCAAGCGCATGGCGTTCAAGATCACGCGCGCCGGGGAACTGGTCGGCCGCGAGGTCGTCGCGCGCCTGGGGCCGCCGGTCAAGTTCGGGGTGCTGGACCTGTCGCTGGCGCCGACGCCCGCCGAGGGCGACTCGGTCGCGAACATCCTCGAGGCGATGGGCATCGAGCGCTGCGGCGCTCACGGCACGACCGCGGCGCTGATGCTGCTGACCGACGCGGTCAAGAAGGGCGGCATCATGGCGTCGTCCTCGGTGGGGGGCCTGTCCGGGGCGTTCATCCCGATCAGCGAGGACGCCGGCATGGTCGATTCGACCCGGCTGGGTGCGATGACGCTGGACAAGCTGGAGGCGATGACCGCGATCTGCAGCGTCGGTCTGGACATGGTGGCGCTGCCCGGGGACACGCCGCCCGAAACGATTGCCGCGATCATCGCCGACGAGATGGCCATCGGGGTCATGAATCACAAGACGACGGCCTGCCGCCTGCTGCCGGTGCCGGGCGCCGGCCCGTTGGACACGGTCGATCTGGGCGGGCTGTTGGGCGAACTGATCGTCATGGATGTCAAGCGGTTCGACGTGGCGCCATTCATCCATCGTGGGGGCCGCATCCCCGCTCCGTTGACCGCGCTTCGCAACTGACCCGGTCCCGCCCTGGGGCGGGGCGTTTCCGCCCCCTCACGCATGTTTCATCGAGGCCCGCTTCAAGATTGACTCCGCCTGATGCGGCGATAGAATGGGACGCCATGTTTGTCATCGACTTCATTCGCGACTTGTTCCAGTCGCGCATCCAGGGCGTCAAGGGGCAGGCCAAGGGGCAGGCGTACAACGTCCAGGCCCGCTCCCGGGGCAAGGTGGCCGGGACGTTCAACTCGGCGGTGGACGGCGGCGTCAAGAAGGTCAAGGGCGTCGGGCGCGACGGGCGTGCCAAGGCGGCCGAGGGGCCACCGAAACAGCAGGGGAAGAAGATGGGATTCCCGTTCTTCGGCAAGAAGCGGGGGCGGCAGGGGCCGTCCCAGGCGGACATGGATGAACTGGCGGACGCCAAGACCCAGTTGGTCAATGTCGGCCAGTTCGAGGAGGCCGGCCAGGGGCGGTGCGTCGGCTGGGTGGTCTTGATGAGCGGCCCTCAGGAAGGACGCGACTTCCGGCTGGTCGCCGGCCGCAACCGGATCGGCACCGACGCCGACATGGAGGTGGTGCTGACGGATCCCTACGTTTCGTCGCACCATGCGACCATCGTCTTCAACGACGAGGGCGTGTACCAGATCAGCGACGCCGGCTCGACCAACGGCACCAAGGTCAACGGAAAGCGGGTGATGCAGGCCATCATCGTGGACAACGACTCGCTGCAGATCGGGCACGTCGATCTGCGGTTCAAGGCCCTCTACTGAGCCCGTCGGCCGTCGAAGGAGGGCCGCGGCGCTGGGGGACGTCATGAGCGTTCAGCGGATTGTGCTGGGGATGGTGCTGGTCCTGCCGTGGGCGGTTGCGGCGCAGGCCGGCGACCTGACGGTTCGTTCGTTCAATGCCTCGGGGTACACCGAGAACGCCACCCTGACCTTCTGGGTCGATGCCCGGGACGAGAGCGGGCCCATCGAGGGCCTCGAGAACGCCCAGTGGGGCCTGACGTGGGGGGACCGTCCCCTGGAGGCCACCGCGGCGGCCGCGACCTACCGGGCTCGGGACGTGTTGACTTCCGTCCTGGTGCTGCTTCCGGCGACCCCGAATTTCACGGGGCGCGACGACACGCCCGAGGACAAGGAGCGGATGCGTTCCCCGCTGCACTACGTCCTGGAGGGGCTGGAGACGCTGAAGGCCTCGATTGCCCCGAAGGACCATCTGGCCGTGGGGTGCTACGACGCGGAGCGGGCGGATCCGGTTCGCCTGTCCGGTTCCCTGAAGGATTCGGACAAGGTCCAGTTGCCGGACGTGGCGCGCGTCGAGCGTGACTGCGCGTTCGCGAAGGGCGGCGGCGGGGACCTGCCGCGCCTGCAGACCCTGATGATGGGCGCCATCAAGTCCTGGATGTCGAAGGCTCAGGTCAAGGGGGCGAAGCGGCACATCGTGATCCTGGTTTCCGACGGCGCCAGCAAGGAGCGGGTCGGTCAGGACTGGTTCCGGCAGTTGCCGAACCTGGGCGACCCCGAGGCCTGGATGGAACTCTACGTTGTCGGCCTGGAGGATGGCCACGATCCGGACAACCTCGAGGCGCTGGCTCGAAGCGGGTTGCTGCTTTCGGCGGCCGAGCGCCAGGATCTGGCCGAACGGATCGGCGCCCTGGGCACCTGGGTCAAGGGGGACGGGGTCTACCAGGTGGACTATCGGGTCAAGAGCCGCCTGGGGGGCCAGGGCATCGAGCTTCAGGTCCGGGCCGCCCGTGGCGGTCGCGAGCTGGCGTCCGGCGTGTTCCCGGTTGGGGCGCTGAAGCCGGGCATCGCGTGGGTGCAGATCGCGTTGCTGGTGGCCGCAGGGCTGGCCGCGCTGGTGTTCCTGGTGCTGCTGGTCCGGTGGATGGCTCGGGCGGTGGCCGCGCGTCGGCGCCGTCGCGAGGAGGAGGAGCGCAATCGGCCCCAGGTCTATGACGGCCCGTCCCGCGGGCGTCTGATCGTGCGCGAGGGACCGGCGGCGAACGCGGTGTTCCCCCTGATCGAGGATCTGTCCTACCTGGGACGCTCCCCCGACAACGACGTTCCGCTGCCCGACCCCACGGTCAGCAAGCGGCACTGCTCGATCTCGATCCGGGATCGGACGTACGTCATCGAGGATCTTCAGTCGGTCGCCGGCGTGCTGGTGAACGGGCGCAAGGTCTTGAAGGCCCACCTGAAGGACGGCGACGCGATCCGTCTGGGCGAGACCGAGATGCAGTTCCGGATCTGACGAGCGGCTTTCATCCGCGCTCCTGCCTTGGAACCCTTGACAGCGATTCACCAGCTGCCTGACACTTGGCTCCAGAACAAGAAGCGTCGGGGGACTGTGTGCGACCACGGTACGGGTGGGTTCTTGGCGGCGCCTTCCTGGTCTCCTTCATCATTCCGACCTGGCAGGTTCGTTCGAACGAGGTCGTCAGGCCGATCGATGTTGTGGAAGACGGACCTGACTACCACGTCCTGTTGGATGAGGCGTCGCTGTTCTTTGGGGTGGATGCGAAATCGGGCAAGCCATTCGCAAGGCGGGATACCCGCCGGAAGATTCACATCCTGAGAGAGAGCGCCGTGGGGCAGGCTCGGCGTGTTGTTGGCTACCAGAGGGGTGTGTCCACGGTCACGGGCATCGAGGGGCACACCACGCTGCCCGACGGGAGGATCATTCCCCTGGAGACCGCTTCAATTCGTGACGTGTCGGAATGGTCGAGTACCGAGCTCTATACCGACCAGAGGCAGAAGCGTTTCGATCTGCCCCTGCCTTGTAAGGGAGCCGTGATCGAGTGGCGGTACACGGAGCACTGGACTGATGTGAATCGCTACTGGGGATGGGTTCTGGCCAGTTCCAAACCTGCGGACCTGGTGCGTTATCGCGTGGTCGCTCCGGGGGATGCGACGGTCGAGTACGTTGTCAGTAAAGCGAATGAGGTCGTGGAAGTTGCGCCCGTCGAAACAGTCCTGGAAGGGGGGAAACGGGAACTGCTCTGGGAAGCCCGCGAGGTTCCGGGGGGGCCTTACGAATCCGATTCCCCTTCTTGGGAACTCCTGCGGCCCCGGGTTCTGGTGCGTTTGGCATCCATCAGAACGCCCGGTGGGCAGCAGACTTGGGGACGGATGCCGATCGATGTGGCCCGAACCTTTGCAGAACCGTACCGCGAGCGGATGACCGAATCCCCCGAGATGCATCGGCTGGTCGCCGAGGTGATGTCTGCCGCGGGACATCCTGATTCATCGTTCGCGAAGGCACGGGTTCTGTACCAGTGGGTGCAAGACCACATTCGCTATGTTGCGGTCGAGGTGGGAGAGGGTCGCGTCATTCCGCATCCGGCGGACCAAACCTTGAAGGTGCGCTACGGTGACTGCAAGGACAAGGCCACTCTGCTTGCAACCCTGCTTCGAATTGCGGGAGTGGACAGCGTGCCTGTCCTCGTCAGGACACGGACCGGCTTTCCCCTGCGAGTCCAGTGGCCGATGATCAACGCATTCAACCATGTGATCCTGGAGATCCGAACCGACCGAGGCCCTGTTCTTGCCGATCCGACCAGTGACTTTGTCCCCCTGGGCAGCCTGCCCTCATCGGATCAGAACGTCGAGATGCTGGTACTCGATCCGGAAGATCCTCGATTCTTCGTGTCGCCGCAGAGCCTTCCCCAGAACAATCTTTCGGAATTGCGCTTCGACGTCCGGGTCGATGAATCGGGTGTGCTGTCGGGCACCTTCCGCTTGTCCTTCACCGGGACCCATGCCTGGGACATTCGTTCCAGCCTCTTGACGCGGATCCCCAAGGCACGGCGGGACTATCTGTCCAGATTGCTGGCTCTGAATGTCCGGGAGCTTCAGATACTCCACCATGAGATCCAGGATCCCTTTGGTCGTGCGGAACCTCTGGTGATCTCCGGCTCCTTTCGCGCGAGGTCTCCCGTTGCCTTCCACCACGATCTGGCGGTCATTCGCCCGGCGACCTTGATTGGCAGCCAGGAATTCAGTCGCACTGAAGAGACCCGAAACTGGCCGTTTGTCCGAACTCGAAACTCCATGAGGGACGTCGAGGCACGGATCCGTTTGCCCCGACCGATCTCTTCATTGGAGGGCAGTTCGGGCGGGGCCGAGGAGGGGGTGACCGGCACGTACGAATGGTCCACAAGTCTCGATAACGGTGCATTGGTGCTCTCCCGCAGGAGCACTTATCGTTCTGTATGGGTTGATGTCGAAGACTTCCCGTCCCGGATTCGGGACTTCTTCCGGTCGTTGGCGCGAGCCGACCTGCCGGTGTTGCTCCGGTTGGCCCAGGGGGGTGGACGATGAGGCAAATCATCTTGTCTGGGCTTCTGTTGCTCTCACTTCATCCAGGGCTTGCCAGCGGGGCCGTGAGCGCACCGGCAACACGCTGGGCGGATCCGGCTTCGTTCCGCCTTCCTGACCTCGAAAAGTACAGGGACTATGGGGCCGTTGTTCTGCGCCGAGAGAGGCAGATCCTGATGTTCAAGGCGTGGGGCAAGGACTCGTATTCCGAGGTAGTGGAGCACGCGGCGCTGGCCGTCCTGGACCGCAGCGGCCACAGCCACGCGAATGTCCGCGTCTATTATCGCAGCAACTGGCGCATCAAGGACTTCGCCGCGCGAACCATCGATGCAAATGGTGTCGTCCACGAGGTCACCCCCGACAGGATATATGACGATGCTGCGATCAACCAGTCCGACAAGGATGACGGGCTGAACGTGAGGGTGTTCGCCTTTCCAAGGGTCGCCGAGGGGTCGGTGCTGGAGTATCGATATGTTCTGCATCTGCCATATCTGCGTCATCTATACTGGGAGTACTGTGTAGATGACGTGCCGGTCATCGCCTACGATCTCACCCTCAAGATCAGCGAAGACGCCATCTGTCTGCTGAAGATCTACAACACTCGACATGACATCCAGAAGAGCACGGAGGGGAACCTTGTCGTTCTGAAATGGCGCATGACGGACCTGATGCCCCCAAAAGAGACCTCGTTTCTACCGAACCGCCAGTTCCATTCGCCATGGTGGCTGCTGTCCATCGTCCAGTACTCCTACGGGATGAACATCCACCACATCAGCACGACCTGGGAGCACGCGCTGCAATCTTACCAGCAGCGGCTTGTCCGGAATCCGCAAGCCGATCTGAAGGGCTTCCGGAATCCACTGCCTTCGCTTCCCAATGAGTCGGTGAGGGAAACCATACAGAGGGCCTTCAGATGGGTCCAGGACAATCCGGCCTGGGGAGGGTGGGGCAGTTTCGAGGACCAGAAACCGCTGGCGGATGTCGTCACCGTGGGACGTGCGGACAACTTTGAAAGGGCTCGCCTGCTGCAGCACGTGCTTTCGGATGGGTTCGGAATCCGAGCGGATGTCGCCCTGCTGCGTCGAAACCATTCCGGGGTCGCCGACAAGAATGTTCCGTCTTCGATGTGGATGAACCACATGACCGTGGTCGTGCCGGCACAGAAAGGGATCGAGGAGGAGCTTTGGCTGGACCCGTCCTGCAGCTACTGTGAGCCTGGGCACCTGCCCTGGTGGGTTTCAGGTGCCTCAACCATCGTTTTGGACATGGAACGACACGGCACCGGCGAGAAGCCCAGGTTCCGTTTTGATGAGCCCAAAGGGGACAACGCGGTCGCCGAAACCTTCCACAGACGGTTCGACGTGAATCTTGACACCCAGGGCCATGCGACCGGCATGATGCACGTCCACCTGAACGGCGACAACAAGGCGCAATACATCAGGCAAGCCCGGGATGAATCCGAACGCAAGCGCAGGGAACGCCTGGTCGGCTATCTGCGAAATCGCATTCCTGGGGCACAACTGACGGAGTGGGCGGATCACTCGGGTGAGAATGCCTCAGATCCGGCGGGTTACAGAATCGGCTTCCAGGCGGACGAGATGGGGACTCGGGCCAAGGACGCCCTGATTGTTCCACTGGACTTCCTGCATCACGGTCGAGAGAAGGAACACTGGCCGGAGCAACGCACGGAGACCATGCTTGTCGTGGACGACGAGGTGTTCGTCGAGGAGGTCGCGATTCACGGGCCCGCCGGCTATGAGGTGCGCGTGAAGGAGCGGGCGGAAACGATTCGTGGAGACCATTTCCAGGCCGAACTCCGCGTCGAGGGTGGCGGCGAGGTGCTTACGGTGTTCCGTTCCTTCCGCATGAGTCGCGGAAGCCACAGCCCCGAGGAGTACGAACGGATACGGGGTGCCATCCAGAAGATCGCCGAGGTCCGGCAAATGGTCGCTACATGGGAACCGGCGTCCGTGGGTCGATAGGCCGCGATGGGGGCGGCCATGGAGGATGTTGCTATGCGCGGCTTCACATTTCTGACAACCCTAATGATCTTCACGGTGTTGCTTGGCTGGGCTCCGGCCCAGGCTGGCCGGACGCCGAAGGCAGGCGCCGGTCCCGCAGAGCCCCAACCACCGGCCCAGAGCCTGAGAGCGGTGCTGGCGGAGCGCGTCGGAGCGGGCCTTCCCGTCGCGGTGTTTTCGGGCGAGGGTGGGCTGGTCGCCATCAGCGCGGACGGACAGCGCACCATGTCCCTGGTCGATGGGGCCATCCAATGGGGG
The DNA here is from genome assembly GCA_029975745.1 of Myxococcota bacterium. Taxonomy (GTDB): domain Bacteria; phylum Myxococcota_A; class UBA9042; order DTJE01; family DTJE01; genus DUVQ01. Next base: position 21,296 of record JARKOL010000332.1, read on the forward strand.
CTGGTGGATTCGTGCGCCGATGTGATCTGGTACGGGAAGCGTGGCAGTGCGAGGGAACTGTGGGCACTGGACCTGGCTGCCCCTCCGGGCTCGCACGTCCAGATCGCGACCGGCCTTCCCGACGAGCCGGCGGTCGGGATCCAGCACCTTCGTGGCCGCGACCCGAATAATCGCCTGACGCGTCGCGCCGCTCGCTACGATGACGAGGTGATTCTGACACTGGGTGGCAAGGCGCCGCGATTCGAGTTCATCGCAGGTCTTCGATCGTCCATCGAGGATGTGCCGGAGCAGGAAATCAGGGCCTGGATACGCGCCATCCGTTTCACTCCCCAGGGCAAGAACTTCCTGCAGAAACTCGGTGGCCGAAAGACGGGCAGGACGGCGAATCTGGCATCGACGCCGCCAGCCGTAGAGCGCCTGCGCACGATTCCCACGGAACCCTGCGAAGAGGAACCGGATATGTGCGGAACCGTCGAAGGGGTGCCGGGTACGCGCTACTGGCGGGTCGTGGTCGGGTACAGTTGCGGCGATGGCTGCTATCCCGAGTATCAGTTCTACGATCCGGTATCGAGCGAGTTCGTGGATCTCGCATCGGCAGGGGGGCGGTCCATCCGGCCGCTTTCAGGAGTCGCGCCGATCGAGGAGATGTGGATATCGGCGGACGGGCAGTGGTTCCTGCGTGACGACGCAATCCATCGATTCGAACAGAAGGCCAGCAAGAGCGGCCTGGGCACTCCCGCAGGCTGGCTGGGGGGGCAGTGGCACCTGTTCTGACCCGGGTGTTCACTGAATAGGCCTGCCCAGCGCGATCCGTCTGGGCGAGACCGAGATGCAGTTCCGGATCTGACGAACGGCGGGCAACTGCTGACGCGAGGCTGTCCATTGGGCCCAACCGTCGGAGGGCGATCCCGCCGGACGTTGGGTTGACCACGTGGCCGTCCCCCCATAACAGCAGTCGTCCGCCGAACGAGGCCGATGTTGTTTCCCTTCTTCCTCTCGTGTCGGTGTCCAGCGTGGGGCCTTCTCCGCCCCTGGCTGCTGGCCCTGGGACTCACGCTTATCCTTCCGGCCTGCGAGTCAGGGGAGGATCTTCCCTGGATGACCATGGATGGCGGTGCGGATGCTGTCGCTATGTCCGACGATCGAGGCCATGTCTGGACCCGACCGGACGCATCCGGGGCTTCGGACTTTGGCAGGGACTTCGGTACCGATGCCCCCGGGACGGCCGACGTCGATGATCCGGATCATGGCGGGTTCGATGTGGACCATGACGCCCCAGGGCAGGATATCGGGTCTCCGGATACCCCCGCTGATGCAACCCCTGACACCGAGCTGGACCTGCCGATTCACGTCGATGCCGACGCGGATGCCCACAAGGACGTCTTCGACGTAGCCGACATCAAGGATTCGGGACCCGAGGTCTTCAGCGATGCTGGGGATGGCTTGTCCTGCCTGCAGGTCGTGAACTGCGGGATGGATTGCGGCAGCGATCAGAACTGCTACAACGACTGCTTCTCCCAGGGGTCTCCCGCTGCCCAGGATGCAGCCGCGATGGTTCTGCTGTGCGCGAACCAGTATTGCATCGACTACATGTACGATTCCAATGCCTTGATGAACTGCATGTTCCAGTTCTGTTCTGTCGAACTCACCCAGTGCTTCGGATAGATTTGCATGAGGCCTCCGTCTTCCGAACTGACTTCGGTCCTCGACCCGGCGACCCTGGAATCCCTGTGCCAGGCCCATGCCCACGACGGGCCCGGCGATGCGGCCCACGACCCGGCCCACGTCGCGCGCGTCGTCCGGACGGCGCGACGGCTGGCGGCCGCGGAGGGGGCCCGCCCGGACATCGTGATCCCCGCGGCCTGGCTGCACGACTGCGTCCACGTGCCCAAGGACTCGCCTGACCGGCCCCGGGCGTCCCGGAGGGCGGCCGACCGGGCGTCGCGGTTGCTGGCGGGCTGGGGAATGCCTGCCGACGCGGTGGCGGCCATCGCCCACGCCATCGAGGCGCACTCTTTCACCGCGGGCATTCCTCCGCGGACGCTCGAGGCCCAGGTCGTCCAGGACGCCGATCGGCTGGACGCGTTGGGGGCGGTGGGGCTGGGGCGCTGCCTGATGCTGGGGGGTGCGATGGGCAAGCCCATGTATGCCCCGGAGGACCCGTTCTGCGCCGGTCGGTCCCCGGACGATGCCCGGTCCGCCGTGGACCACTTCTTCACGAAACTGTTGCACCTGGCCGGCACGATGCAGACGGCGACGGGGCGGGCCGAGGCCCAGCGGCGCACTCGCTTCCTGCAGGCATTCCTGGACGAGCTGCGCCAGGAAGTCGAAGGCTGACCCGCATCGACGGATCCTCAGAATTCGGCGCCCACCTTGACGGCGTACGTCATGTGCGCATCGACGAAGTCGATCGACATCTCGAATCCGACCACCACGAACGAGGCCAGGGCGTCGATCCCCAGGATCCCGCGGTGGCGGACGATGTGCTTCGGGTCGAAGGCGAACAGGAGGGGCTCGGTGCCTCCGCGATACGTCGAGGTCGGATGCGTGCTGGCGTTGACGTAGAGCAGGTTGTAGGCGACGTAGGGCGCCAGATGGAACAGGCCCGCGATCCCGAATCGCTTGGATATCACCAGGGCCGGACTGACCTGGATCATCAGGAAGTCGTCGCTGCCGATCAGCGTGCCCACGCTGGCGACGATGCCGATGTCCGGGGCCTTCCGGTATCCATCGACGAATGCCCAGGCGACCTCCAGCCCCACGCCCCACAGACGGCTGTCGTGCAGCGGCGTGACGCTGCCCCCGATGCGGAACCCGTAGGGCAGTCCCTTGCGCAGACGAACCTGACTGGTCACGAACAGGTCGCCGGGGTTCGAGGCCACTCCGGGGCGCCCCGTATCGTCGGCGGTCCAGTAGTCGCCCCCTCGGGAAACGGGCGACATCCCGGTGGTCAGCGACAACTCGAATCCACTGCCCCCCAGGGAGTGGATGGGACCGACGGTGGGCGCCAGGGCGATGCCGATCTGACGGGCGTAGTCCTTGAAACCCTGCGTGTCGTAGCGCTCGCAGCCGGAGCAGGTCCGGTAGAAGGCTCCGAGGTTCGGGCCATAGTCCCGGGCAATCGCCGGCTGCCAGAACGACAGCGTCAGCATCGCGACGAAGGCCGGAAGCAGCGCCCTCATGGAAGCCCCCTCGGACGAGCCATTGTAGCCCAATCGCGCATCAATCCCACAGGTCCGCGGTGAAACAGAACTGGCGCCAACTGTTGGCGGCGGTCGAGACGGCCAGCCGGACGTCGGACGAGGCGCCGTCCTCGAGTTCGAAGTCGGCCCGTTGCCAGCGGGGATCGTCGATTGCCATCGTCCGGTCCAGCACGACGCGGTCGCCAATCCACACCTGGAGTCGGGTCGGAGCGCCTGCCTCGCGCTCGACGGCGCGCAGGGTCTGGCCGAAGTGCAGAGTCAGGCGGCGAGCCTTGGGCAGTTCGGACCAGGCCAGTTCCAGCGTGTTGCCGGGGTCCACGGCGTGGGCGTAGATCACCTGGCGCACACGGCCGTCGATGTCGCGCTCGTGGGGGCCGACGTACATCCACGGATGGGTCGTGCCGCAATGCCACTGTCCCTGGTGGAACAGCGTACATTCCTGGCGTCCGTCGTTGCGGACGCGGGCGACCTTCGCATCCGCCAGATTCTTCAGGAAGCTGTAGACCGGACGGGGCGAAGCGGGAGGGCGCCATCGATGGACCACCATGCGGCCGACCGAAGTTCGCAGCTCGGTCTCGAACCCCTGGGGACGCTGGGGATCCGGGGCGTCGGGCGACGCCACCACCCAGATTCGCGTCGGCAGGGACATCTCGTAGGCATCCCAGGACTCGCCCAGATCGATGTCCAGGCCCTGGAAGTGGGGGGCGCCCGCGTGAGCCCAGGACGGCGAGAACACGACCCGATCCCCTTCCTGCCACGATTCGCGCACCAGCCTCGCCGCGGCGGCCCAGTCGTCGTCGTGCGGCACCCGGGCGGTCTGAATCAGTCCAGCGACCAGGTAGGCGAGGGCGATCAGCGGCAGCGCCAGCCAGAGCAGATCCCGGATGCGTCGGCCCGTCATGGCGACACCTCCGAGG